>DATCLE010000134.1:0-25798 GCA_036564075.1 Dehalococcoidia bacterium | reverse complement strand
GCGCCTCAGCGGAGCGGGGTGAAGAAGCCGCAGGCGGGCGTGTCGGCGTAGGGGTACATGAAGCCGCTGCCGGGGTGGAGGCACTGGCCGCGGCCGCCCTCCAGCTCCAGCCACTCCCGGCAGGCGCCGCAGAGGCGGGGGAGCTCCGCCGCCTCCCCGTGGCGGGCGGGCGGGGGCAGGCGCTCCTCCCGCGGGTCCAGCCAGGCGTCGTGCGGGCTGGGGGTCCACGGCGCCGGGCGGCGGGCCGGCCGGGGTTGGGGCCGGGTGCGCTCGCGTTGGGGCCGGCCGCGGTCGCGCCAGCGGCGGTTGCGACGGGGCATGGCGGTGGCTCCTCAGTCCGGCGTCCGGTAGGCGTGGATGGCGGCCAGGACGTCCGGCGCGGCCTCCACACCGGCCGCCACCAGGCCGGTGAGGTAGGCCTCCCGCCGGTCCAGCTCCTCCGCCAGGGCCTCCGGCGTCATCCCCATCCAGGCGGCCACGTCTTGCCGGTGCCCGGGACTCTCCAGCACGTGGAAGCGATCCGTCTCCGGCTCCCAGCGGACCACGCGGTCCATCTGCGGCTCCGGCGAGCCGCTGGAGGAAGGCTGGAGGAACGTCACCTCCAGGACGCGGCGGAGCACGCCGCCCTCCCGCACCCACACGCCCATGGGGACAATGAAGGTGAGCCGGGCCAGGTGGTGCAGCGGCACGCCGTTCTCCACCGTCAACTGGCGGACCACGCCGGCGGTGCTGCTGGCATGCATGGTGGAGGCCAGGGAGTACCCCTGCTGGAGCAGCTCAAAGGCGCGGACCACGTACGGACCCCAGGTGTAGATGGGCAGGTGGTCGCTGATCTCGTTGATGAGCAGGTAGGTAGGCTGCCCTGGTTCCAGGGGTGGCACGTCAAAGGTCTCGCCCCAGCCGCAGGTGTAGTGAGCCTGGGCGTCCTGCGGCGCGAAGGCCAGCAGCGCCGTGAGGGTGGTGGTCTTGCCGGCGCGCGGCGGGTCCGCCGCCACGATGATGGAGGCGCCCCGCTCCAGCCCCAGCCAGAAGAGGCCGGCCACCCGGGCGGAGAAGTTGCCCGCCCGGATGAGGCGGGTGACGGACATGGAGTCCGGCCGGTTGTACCAGCCGTGCCAGCCCCACCAGGACTGGGGCTGCGTGTGGACGCGTCCGGCGGTCATGGAGCCTCGTTCCGGCGGGGGTAGCTCTTGATCTCCAGCTCGTTGCCGTCCTGGTCCCGGACGTAGAGCGACCAGCCCGCGCCCCGCGCGCCCTGGCGCTCCACCGGCCCCTCCAGGACGGTCACGCCCGCCTCCCGCAGGCGGCGGGCCGCGGCCTCCATGTCCGTGCCGTCCGGCAGCGTGACGCAGAGGTGGACCAGGCCGGCGCGGGGCTCGCCGCCCGCCGGGGCCGCGGCCGGGTCCGGCACCAGGTCGATGAGCCGCCCGCCGATGGACAGGGTGGCCATGCGGGCGGCGCCGGCCTCCAGTTCCACGGCGTTCACCAGCGGCAGGCCCAGCAGCTCGTGCCAGAAGTGGAGGGCCGTGGCGAGGTTCCGGACCCGCAGGGCAACGTGGTCCAGGTCTGCGGCTGCAAGCACGGCGTTCCTCCCAGCTCCGGGGCCCGCCCGGCGCGGGCACCCCAGGCCATGATACCGCATCCGCTCCGGCGGGTGAAACCGCGCTTGCGGCCGCCCCCGGGCTGTGGCACCCTGGCGCCGGAGGGGGAGCAACTCCTGAACGGCGAGGTGGCCATGGGCGTGCTGGACCTCTTCGATCTATCGGGCCGGGTGGCGCTGGTGACCGGCGGCTCCCGGGGGCTGGGCCGGGAGATGGCGGAGGCGCTGGGCGAGCTGGGCGCCTCCCTGGTCATCACCGCGCGGCGGCGCCAGTGGCTGGACGAGGCGGAGGCGGCGTTCCGGCAGGCGGGCTTCCCCTGCCTGGCCCTGGTGTGCGATGTCACGGACCAGGCGCAGGTGGAGGCGCTGGTGGAGCGGACCCTCCAGCACTACGGGCGGCTGGACGTGCTGGTGAACTGCGCCGGCATTGCCTGGAAGGCGCCCACGGAGGAGTTCCCCACGGACCGCTGGCGGCAGGTGCTGGACGTGAACACCACCGGGGTTTTCCTGGTCTCCCAGGCGGCGGGCCGGGCGATGATCCGCCGGGGCGGCGGCGTCATCATCAACGTGAGCTCCATCACGGGGCAGCTGGGCACCCCGCCGGAGATCCTGGAGAGCGTGCCCTACACGGCCAGCAAGGGCGCCGTGGACGCCCTCACCCGGGACCTGGCGGCCAAGTGGGCCCGCCACGGCATCCGGGTGAACGCCGTGGCCCCCGCGTTCTTCCGCACCCGCATGACGGACGTGCTGCTGGACGAGACCGAGCCCCTCCTCCAGCGCGTCACGCCCCTGGGCCGCATCGGCTGTGAGGGCGAGCTGAAGGGCGTGACGGCGTTCCTGGCGTCGGACGCGTCGTCGTACGTGACGGGCCAGGTGATCAACGTGGACGGCGGCTGGAGCGCGGTCTGACGCGGCGCCGGGGTGCGCTGCGCCGCGCTGCCACCGTCTGGCGGGGTCCGCCTGCCGGAGCGCGCCGCCGTGCGGGAGCCGGAAGAAGGGCGTGGGGCGAGCGTGGGGCGCTGCCTGGCTGCTGTGCCCGGGTGAGCGGCCCTGCGGCGCCCGCAGCCGTGGTTGCGGGCGGTCCGGCACCCGTGCTATCATAAAACTGTACCCCTTGCGTTGATCCTCAGCGGTCCGCGTGTTCCGCCGTCTTTCAGAGGCGCGCATCACCGCTCCGTTGCCGGGAGAGGCCGGGAACGACGTTTTCCGGCGCTGGTTCTTCACACGCCCGTGGCGGTCCGCCACCGCGGCCCAGGGGTGACCAACAGCGCTCGCGTGGAGGTGGTGTCCAGGTGCGAAGGCTATCGGCGAACCCCAGGGAGGACGCGGAGGCCGGCCCCGGCGCCACCTCGCGGACGTTCCTCATCTCGGGCTTCGCCGCGGGCATCGGCGTGGTGGCCGGCTTCGTGGCGTACCTCCTCTACAACCTCATCGCCCTGTTCACCAACCTGGCCTTCTACCGTCGCGTCTCCCTGGACCTGGTGGAGCCCCGCCACGCGGACCTGGGCCTCTGGTTCGTGGTCATCCCCGTGATCGGCGGTCTGATCATCGGCCTCATGGCCCGGTACGGCTCCCCCAAGATCAAGGGGCACGGCATCCCGGAGGCCATGGAGGCCGTGCTGGTCAACCGGAGCCGCATCGGCCTGCGGGTGGCCGTGCTGAAGCCGCTGTCCGCCGCCATCGCCATCGGCACGGGCGGGCCGTTCGGTGCGGAGGGGCCCATCATCCAGACGGGCGGCGCGCTGGGCTCGCTGGTGGGCCAGGCGGTGCACGTGACGGCGGCGGAGCGGAAGGTGCTGCTGGCCTGCGGCGCCGCCGCCGGTATGTCCGCTACCTTCAACACCCCGGTGGCCAGCGTCATCCTGGCCATTGAGCTGCTCCTGTTCGAGTTCAAGGCGCGGTCCTTCATCCCGCTGGTCATTGCCAGCACGCTGGCCACCAGCGTCCACTTCTGGCTGCTGGGGCAGGGGCCGGTCTTCGCCGTGCCGCCGGTGGAGTTCGGCGTACCGCAGGGGCTACCCTTCTTCGCGCTGCTGGGCCTCATCTGCGGCGCCGGTGCGGTGGCGTTCACCCGCGCCCTCTACTGGGTGGAGGACCAGTTCGAACGGCTGCCCCTGGACGAGGTCTGGCACCCGGCGCTGGGGGCCCTGGCGTTGGGGGTCATCGGCTTCTTCGTGCCGCGGGTGCTGGGCGTGGGCTACGACACCATCACGGACATCCTGACGGACCGCCTCAGCCTCCAGATCCTGCTGCTGATCCTGGTCTTCAAGTCCCTGGCGCTGCTGGTCTCCCTGGGATCCGGCACCTCCGGCGGCCTCCTGGCGCCCATGTTCATGAGCAGCGCGGCGCTGGGCGCCGTCTACGCCGCGGCGGTGAACCGCCTGGTGCCGGGCGTCGAGCTGGCGCCGGGAGCGTACGCGCTGGTGGCTATGGGCGCGGTCTTCGGCGCCGCGGCGCGGGCGCCGTTCACCTTCATCATCTTCGCCTTTGAGGTCACGCAGGACTACCACTCCATCCTGCCTCTCATGCTCACCGGCGTCATCGCCTACGCCGTGGGGCTGGTCTTCCTGCGCAACTCCATCATGACGGAGAAGCTGGCCCGCCGCGGCCTCCGCGTCCCCGACGGCTACGATGCCGACGTGCTCCAGCACGTGCGGGTGGGCGAGGTCATGGACCGGGACGTCCCCACTATCCCCGCTACCATGACGGTGTCCGAGCTCATGGACCGCATCGCCATGGCGGACCCGGTGGTGACCCGTCACCAGGCGCTGCCCATTGTGGACGGAGAGGGCGGCTTGGTCGGCATCATCACCCGGGGCGACCTCCTCCACGCCCTGGAGGGGCTGGCCACGGACGAGCGCAGCCCCACGGTGCTGGAGGCGGGCAGCGACTCCCTCATTGTGGGCTACCCGGACGAACCGCTCCAGGACGCCGTGCTGCGCATGCTGCGGAACGACATCGGCCGGCTGCCCATTGTGAGCCGGGAGGAGCCGCGGCGGCTGGTGGGCTACCTGGGTCGCTCCGGCGTCATGGCGGCGCGGCTGCAACGGCTGCGGGACGAGCACGTTCTGGAGCCCGGGTGGCTGGCCCGCCGCCGGGCCCAGCCGGCCGGAGAGGGGTCGCTCTCCCACGTCTCCTGAGGCGGCCTTCACGGCGCCGGCACGGCGTACACCACCAGCCGGTGCGAGTAGTTCCCCGTCGCGCGGTCGAAGGTGCCGGCGCAGGTGACCAGGGCCAGGCGCGGCCGGTCCCGGGCGAACAGCCGCTCCATGGGCACCGCGTCGTAGGGGTACGCCTCCACCCGCTCCACCACGTAGGTGAGGGACCGGCCGCCGGCGCCCGCCACCGTCACCGCGTCGCCCGGCCGCAGTTCCGCCAGGTCCCAGAAGAGCGCCCGGCGGTCCGCCCGGTCCCGGTGGCCCACCAGCACCGTGCTCCCCACGGCACCCGCGGGCGCGCTGAGATCGAACCAGCCGGCGCGGTCCGGGTCCTCCGGCGCCTCCATCGCGCCGTCCGCCCGCAGCCCCACGCGGTCCACCGCCGCCTCCACGTGGATGGCCGGGATGGTCAGGCGCACCGGGACGAAGGCGGCGGGCCCCGTCGCCCCGTCCGCCGGGGCCGTGAGCCCGGACGGCGGCGCCGGGACCGGGGGCGGGAGCGCGGTGCCGGCGGGATGGTCCTGGCTCAGCGCCAGGGCGGCCAGGGCCAGGACGGCCAGCCCCAGGACCGCCAGCGGCCGGGCGGGGACCGTCCGGCGTCGTTCCCCCGTGTGCCACGCGCGGGGAGGGTGGCGCAGCAGGCGCTGCCAGGGGCCCCGGTCCGTGACGGGCGGCCGCCAGGCCAGCCGGGGCGGCGCGCCGGAGAGCCTGACGCGGACGGTGCGGCGGCGCCGGGGGGACACGGCCCTCCTCCCTACCGGCGGGCGGGGCGGCGCGCCGCCAGGGAGCCCGCGGCCAGCAGGCCCAGGACGCCCGCCAGCAGCGCCAGCCGGGGCGGCGTCAGGGGGCCCGGCCCCCGGAGGGCCGCGTAGCCGCCGCCGGCGGGGGCCACGGCCGTGGGGGCCACGGTGAACGTCCAGGAGGTGCGCCCATCCGTCAGCACCTCCACCGCCACCGTGTGCGGGCCAACGGCCAGCGGCGCCTCCGGCTGGAAGAAGACGGTCCGCTCCTGCGGCGACGGGCCGGCGATCTGGAAGGCGACCTCCACGCCGTCCAGGAGGACCCGCACCGTGCCCACGGGCTCCGTACAGGCGATGATGACGGCGATCTGAGGCTGCGCCCCGGCGACGGTGCTCTCCGGCGTGGGGGCGTGGTTGCGGAACTGGCACGTCTGCTGCCCGCCGGCGCCGGCGGGGACGAGCGCCAGGAGGAGCAGGCCCAGGGCGGCGGGGACAAGGCGGCTGACCAGGTGGCCGGCGTCCATCTCCTCCCAACCTCCTGCATCCGGGCCGGGGCCTCCGGCTCCGGGCCACGGCGGGCCGGGGACGTGGATCGCGGCGGGGAGCAGGGACGCCCGGTACGGGCGGAGGCGGGTCAGTTGAGGACGCCGAAGCCGGCATACTTCTGGCGGCGGCTGGCCAGGACGCGGGGCGCCAGCTCCTGGATGGCGTCCACCAGCAGATCCAGCTCCATCTCCAGGCGGCGGGAGACGGAGAGAGTCTCCAGGATCTCCTGCTTGACGGCGTTGTCCAGCTCAATACGGCCGGCCACGTAGTCGGCCACGGCGCTGGGCCTGGTGGGGAGGGTCACCTCGCTCACCCACTGGTCGCTCAGGGCCAGGGACATGCGGTAGTACTCGGCGAAGAGGGCGGCCACCTGCTCGGCGGTCTCCCGGACCCCTTCGGCATCGGTGTCCGCGTCGTCCAGGAGCTCCACCTCGGCCACCAGGTACGGCTCCACCTGGGTGAGGGGGCCGGTGCGGAAGCGGCGCATGCCCACGGTGAGGAGGTTCATCCGCCCGTCCTCCAGCCGCTGGGTGTGGACGATGCGGGCGGTGGTGCCTACGTCGAAGGGGACGGCAGGGCCGCCCACCTCCACGCCCTCCCGGATCAGCACCACGCCGAAGGGCTCGTTCCGCTCCAGACAGCGGCCGATCATGAGGCGGTACCGCTCCTCAAAGATGTGGAGCGGGAGCGCCATGCCCGGGAAGAGGACCGTCTGGAGCGGGAAGAGCGGCAGTTCCATGGCGGCAACCGCGGGGTGACACCGGGGACCGCGCCTGTCCTACTACGGTACGACGGGGCCGCCCGGCCTGTCCAGAGGGTATCGGGCCCGTTACGCCTCCACCAGGGCGGCGGCCCGCGCCGGCTCGAACCCGGCATGGCTGGTGCCCGCCAGCTCCGGGCTGGTGCGGACCCGGCCCGCCAGGAGCTCCGCCAGGCGGGCGGCCGCGGCGGGGTCCGTGACCGGGCGCGCCGGCACGGGGCGGGCCCGGCCGGGCCGGGCGTCCCGCTCCGCCGGGGCGGACGCCGTCTCCGGTGCGGGGCGGGCCGGCCTGCGCGGCCGGGCCTCCGCGGTGAGCGACCCCTGGGCGGCGGGGCGGTCCGGGTTCATGCGGACGTCCATGGAGACACCTCGTGCTGGTGGTGTCCCCATTGTGGCAGGGGGAGCGGGGCCGCGCTATTGGGGCGATCCCTGAAAGGTGCCGGGGGCGGTCAATGGGTGTAGGGGATCCACTCGTCGGCCCGGGGCACGTCCCGTTCCCCGCCGGCGGGGCGGAGCGCCAGGAGGGCCTCCACGTCGGCGCGGCGGTAGAGGCGGCGGCGCTTCATCCCCTGGCGGTAGGAGCGGATGCGGCCGCGGCTGACGTAGGCGTAGAAGGTAGCCGGCTTCACGCCCAGGAGGCGGGCGGCCTCCTGCGCGGTGAGGTACTCCTGGCCGTCGATGACGATCACCGGCGTCTCACCTCCGGTGCCAGTATAGCAGGCGGGGCTTGACAATCAAGTAGAATCAAGATAAATCAATATTGAGCAAGTCATGACCGCCCGGCCCCGCCCGGCGGAGGAAGAAGGAAGGCCATGCCGCACATCCACTTCATCGATGTCTCCAACCGCGACGGCGTCCAGACCGCCCGCATCAGCCTCTCCAAGTTCCAGAAGACTATGCTGAACTGGTACCTGGCGCGGCTGGGCGTCCACCAGTCGGAGATCGGCTTCCCGTACCTGGAGCATGAGGCGCGCTACGTGCGCGCCAACCTGGCCCTGGCGGCCAAGGGCGCCTTCGGCGCCATGGTGCTGGAGGGCTGGTCCCCCGCCGCCGCCGACCAGGCGGCCGCCGCCATGGCCACCGGCGTCCGCCACCTGAACGTCTCCATCGCCGTCTCGGACCAGCACATCGCCCACAAGTTCCGCGGCCGCCTGGACCGCACCGCCGTCATCCGGGAGATGCAGGAGGCGGTGCGGACGGCCAAGGAGGCCGGCGCCCTGACGGTGGGCGCCAACGGGGAGGACGCCTCCCGCGCCGACCTCTCCTACCTCATCGACTACGCCCTGGCGGCCCGCGAGGCCGGCGCCGACCGCGTCCGCTACTGCGACACCATCGGCTACGATGACCCCTTCCGCATCTACGACCGCGTGCGGCGCCTGGCGGAGGCCACGCGGATGCCCGTGGAGCTCCACTGTCACAACGACCTGGGCATGGGGGTGGCCAACTCGGTGGCCGGGGCCAAGGCGGCGCTGGACGCCGGGGTGGACGCCTACGTCAACGTCACGGTGAACGGCATCGGTGAGCGGGCGGGGAACGCGGACCTGGTCTCCACCGTGCTGGCGTTCACCTACGCCGAGGGCCTCCGCGGCTACGAGATCGGCGACGCGCTGGGCCTGCGGGCCGTCTGGCCGCTGGCCCGCTACGCCTCCTACGCGCTGGGGCTCCCCATCCCCATCAACCAGCCCGGCGTGGGGGCCAACGCCTTCGCCCATGAGTCCGGCATCCACGCCGATGGGGCGCTGAAGGACCGCGCCAACTACGAGCTGTACGACTACGAGGACATCGGCCGCGGGGAGGCGGCCGGCCCGGCGGAGACGTCCGTGGGCCGGGTCATCACCACCGGGGAGTACGGCGGCATCAACGGCTTCCGCTACGTGTACGAGCGGCTGGGGATCACCTTCCAGGATGAGGCGGAGGCGCGCCGGGTGCTGAAGCTGGTGCAGTACGCCAACGCCCACAACCAGCTCCCCCTGACGGACGACGAGCTGCGGTTCATTGCCGCCTACCCGGAGGAGGTGGCGCAGATCCTCACCCTGACGCCCGGGCTGGAGTGAGGCGGCCTAGCCGCAGACGGGGACGGCAGGCGCCGGGAGCTGGGGGTACGGCGGGGCCGGGTCCGGCCACGCCAGCGGCCGCAGCGCGGCGGCCACGGCGGGCATCGCCACGGTGGGGTCGCCCGCGGAGACGGCCACCGTCACGTCGCCGGTGAACAGCCAGAGGTCGCGGCCGTCGTCGCCGGTCCAGAGGGCGCGGGCGCCGCGCAGGTTCTCCCAGCGCCCGCTGACCTGGAGGAAGCCCTGGGGCGGCTGCGTGCAGACCGGGTAGACCTGGATCTGGAGGGCGGGCGTGCAGCCGTCGCGGGCGTTCCGGCACCCGCCGTACACCAGCGTCACGGCGCCGCCCGCGTCCAGGGCGGCGGCCAGGGGGTGGCCCGCCACCTCCGGCCCGGCCCAGAGCAACGGGTAGGCCCGGAACGCCAGCAGGTCCGCGAAGGTCAGCCGGCCCTCGCCGCCGGGCAGCGCCGGTGCGCCCGCCGGCCCCTCCGGCGTCGGCGTCGGTTCCGGGGCGGGCGTGGCGTGGCCCGTCCCCCAGACGCCCCAGAGGTAGCCCACGGCCATGAGCGCCGCGGCCAGCAGCATGACTCCCACAACCGTTCGCACGCCTGCCTCCACCGTGCAAGCACCAGGCCCAGGCTAGCCCCCTCCGGGCCGCCGCCGCCATCCGGGAGATCACCGATCTGCGGCCGGCGGAACGCTGCTCTTTCTCCGTCCTGACGTCCGGCCCCGCCCGCCCGTTTCGGGGGAATACTCCCGGCTTGCTATAGCCCCAGCCCTGGGACGGACCTACCCTGCACCGGAGACCACCCGCCGGGGAAGGTGCGCCATGAGGGGCGAACCGAGGGACGAGGGCCGGACCTCCTGGGGGGCGGTGCTGCCGTGGCTGCTCCTGCTGGGCGGGCTGGTGGTGGCCGGGGCCCTGCTGCTGGCGTACTGCCAGGCGCCCGCCCAGGGGGCGGAGGTGCCGTACAGCGTCTTCAAGGACCAGCTACGCGCGGGCAACGTGGAGTCCGTGACCATCCGGGGTGGGGAGATCGACGGCCGGTTCCGGGAGCCGGTGGACGTGCCCGCCGGGCAGGGGGCGCCGGAGGCGTCGTTCACCACCCATGTCCCCTCCTTCGGCGACGACGAGCTGCTGCCGCTGCTCCAGGAGCAGGGGGTGACGGTCAACGTGGAGGAGGAGGCGGGCGGCGTGCCCTGGCTCACCATCCTGTTGCTGCTGGCCCCGGCCGTCCTGGTCATCGGCGTGCTGCTGTTCTTCCGCGGCGGCGCCGGTGCCCAGGACCGGGGCCAGCAGATCATGAGCCAGGTGGGCCGCTCCGGCGCCCGCCGGTACTCCGGCGCCCGCACCAACGTCGGCTTCGACGACGTGCAGGGCACGGACGAGGCCAAGCGGGAACTGACGCAGGTGGTGCAGTTCCTGCGGGAACCCTCCCGCTTCCTGGCCCTGGGCGCCAAGATGCCCCGGGGCATCCTGCTGGTGGGGCCGCCGGGCACGGGCAAGACCCTCCTGGCCAGGGCCGTGGCGGGGGAGGCGGGCGTGCCGTTCTTCTCCATCAGCGGCTCGGAGTTCATGGAGGTCTTCGTGGGCGTGGGGGCCAGCCGGGTGCGGGACCTGTTCCGCCAGGCCAAGGAGGCGGCGCCCAGCATCATCTTCCTGGACGAGATCGACGCGGTGGGCCGCCAGCGGGGCGCCGGCTTCGGCGGCGGGCACGATGAGCGGGAGCAGACGCTGAACCAGCTCCTGGCGGAGATGGACGGGTTCGAGGCGCGGGACGCCGTGGTGGTGCTGGCCGCCACCAACCGCCCGGACGTGCTGGACCCGGCGCTGGTCCGGCCCGGCCGCTTCGACCGCCGGGTGGTGGTGGACCTGCCGGACCGGCGCGGCCGGGAGGCCATCCTGCGCGTCCACGCCCGCAAGGTGCCCCTAGCGGACGATGTGGACCTGGGCGCCGTGGCCCGCGCCACGCCGGGCTTCGCCGGGGCGGACCTGGCCAACCTGGTGAATGAGGCGGCCATCCTGGCGGCGCAGGAGGGCGCGCGCCGGGTGGCCGCGGCGCACTTCGCCCGGGCCCGGGAGCGCATCCTGCTGGGTCCGCGACGCCCCCTGCTGCTGAGCGAGGACCAGCGCCGCCTGGTGGCGTACCACGAGGCCGGCCACGCGCTGGTGGCCCACCTGCTGCCCAATACGGACCCAGTGGAGGTGGTGACCATTGTGCCCCACAGCCAGGCCCTGGGCGTGACGCAGCAGGTGCCGGAGGAGGACCGCTACAACTACGCCAAGCCCGCGCTGGAGGACCGGCTGACGGTGATGCTGGGCGGTCGCGCGGCGGAGGAGCTGGCGGTGGGCCAGCGCACCACCGGCGCGGAGAACGACCTGAAGGAGGCCACCAGGCTGGCGCGCCGGATGGTGGTGAACTGGGGCATGAGCGACCGCGTGGGGCCCGTGGCCTTCGAGTCCGGCACGGAGCACCCGTTCCTGGGCCGGGAGGTCCAGCAGCCGCGGGAGTACGGTGAGGAGCTAGCGGACCTGGTGGACGCGGAGGTCCGGTCCATGGTGGAGCACGCGGAGCGGCGGGCGGTGGAGGTCCTGACGCGGAACCGGGAGGGGCTGGAGCGGCTGGCGGGCGTGCTGGAGGAGGAGGAGACGGTCTCCCGCGCCCGCATGGAGGAGGTCCTGGGCGGCCGGGCCGCCGGGCAGGGCGCCAGCGGCTCCAGGCCGCCGTCCTAGGGGTGCAGCAGCCGCTCAGAGACGCTGTAGCCGCCGTCCACCGGCAGGCAGACGCCCGTGACGAAGTCCGAGGCGGGGGAGGCCAGGAAGATGGCCGCCCCTACCACGTCCTCCGGTGTGCCCCAGCGCCCGGCGGGGGTCCGGCGGCGGATCTCCTCCCCTAGCCGCGTGCCGGGGAGCCGCCGGGTCATCTCCGTCTCGTGCCAGCCGGGGAGGATGGCGTTCACCTGGATGCGGTGCCGGGCCAGCTCCACAGCCAGGGCCCGGGTGAGGCCCAGGATGCCGGCCTTGGCGGCGGCGTAGCTGGCCAGGTTGGGCGGGCCGAACAGGGAGTACATGGACCCCACGTTGATGATCTTGCCGCCCTCGCCCCGGGCGGCCATGGCGGCCGCGGCGTGCTTGGCGCAGAGGAAGCTGCCGGTGAGGTGGGTATCGATGACCGCCTGCCAGTCGCTGCGGGGCAGGGTGAGGACGGAGCCGGGCTGCGCCACGCCGGCGTTGTTCACCAGCACGTCCAGCCGGCCCAGCCGCTCCACCACGGACCGCACCACGCCGGCCACGGCCTCTTCGTCCCGGACGTCCAGCGGGAAGACCAGGGCGGAGTCGCCCAGCTCCGCCGCCACGGCCGCGTTCTTCTCCGGGTTGCGGCCGGTGACGGCCACCCGGGCGCCGGCCTCCCGCAGCCCGAGGGCCACGGCCCGGCCGATGCCGCCGTTGCCGCCCGTCACCAGCGCCACGCGGCCCGCCAACGAGAACAGGGGGTGGCCCATGCGCCGCCTCCTTCCGCCCGCCCTCCGTGAACCACGGGCATTATACCGCCTCCCGGCGATGGCGCTGCGGCTCCGGCCGCCGCGCTCTGGACGGTGCGCCCATGCCGCCCCCACGGCACGTGGGGGCCTGGATCGCGGGCAACCTGACCAGGCTCCGGGGCCTTGTGGCGGCGCAAGCCCCGCAGGCCGCCGGGCCATCTCCTTGCCCCTCAGTCCCGCCCCGGCGGGAAGCGCACGGGGAACCGCCGCACGGCGGCCCGCAGCCCCTTCAGGAACTCCTCGATGAGCCGCCGGTCCGTGAGGAACGTGATGTCCGTGGGGCCGTCGCCGTCCTGCCGCAGCGGGAAGGCGTGGAAGTGGACGTGGACCCGGAACATGTCCCGGATGACCTCGTCCTCCCGGAAGGAGAGGCGCAGGTTGGGTTCCCGGAAGGCCAGGTCCTCCTGCAGGCTCTGCCCGCTGGCCACGCGGAAGCAGCCCTCCATGAGCAGCGGTACCTCGTCGCTGAGCAGGCAGGGCTCCGTGCCGGCGTAGACCCCCTCCGGGCTCTGGAGGGTGACGCGGCAGAGGATCCACTCGTCCCAGTGGTGGCGCTGCTGCGCGGGCGGCACCTGCCACTCCAGCAGCTCCAGCGTGAAGGACGACGCGCCGTCGAACGAGCTCAGTCGGGCCATGGTGGGGGCCTGCGGACACGAAAGAGGGGAGACGGTCCGTCTCCCCTACCCATTCTAGCAGGAAGCCCGCCTACACGGCGGACCGCACCGCCAGCCTCACCGGCGGCACCGTCTCCGGCGTGCCCTCCGGCCCCAGCAGCGCCGTCACGGCGCCGCCGTCGTACAGCAGCGGGACGAAGACCACGCCGCGCGGCACGGCGTCCGTGGCCTTGGCGGGCACGGCCAGCTCCCCGTGCGGGGTGCTGAGCACCACCTGATCCCCGTCCTGGATGCCCAGCTCCGCGGCGTCCTCCACGTTCACCTCCGCGAACTCCTCCCGGTGCAGCTTGTCCGCCTCCCGGTGGTGGATGGCCGCCGCCTCCAGGCTGGTGTAGAGCGTCCGGCTGGTGAGCAGGGCGAAGCCCTCCCCGCCGGAGGCCGGGCGCGGCACCTCCTGCACGGCCGCCGCTGCCTCCTGGCCCGCTTCCGGCAGCACCTGCCGGCCGCGCCCGGCCGCCAGCAGGCCGTACCGCGCGCGGGCGTAGTGGGGAAGGATGGTGGCGATCTCCTCCATCACCTGCTTCGGCCCCTCATAGGGGAAGCTCACGTTGCGTCCCAGCTTGGCCGCCAGGGCGCCGGCCAGGTCCACCAGGATCCGGAAGGCCGGCCGCGCCTCCCCCACCGGCCGGGTGGCCGGGTGGCGCAGCAGCACGCGGCGGTCCGCCTGGGTGAAGGTGCCGCCCTTGGCGTAGGTGTCCGCGTCCGGCAGGAGCACGTGGGCCAGCGCCGCCGTGTCCGTGCGCACCGCGTCGATGACCACCAGCAGGTCCAGCGACTCCAGCGCCCGGCGGGCGGCGGCCTTCTGGGGGGCCAGCATGAGCGGGTTATCGCCCACCACCACCAGGGCCTTCACCCGGCCCTCCGCCGCCGCGGCCAGCGCCTGGTGGGCCGTGAGGCCCGGCGTCTCCGCCAAGGGGGCGCCCCATGCGCGGGCCAGTGCCTCCCGGGCCACCGCGTCGCCCGCGGGGGAGAAGCCCGGCAGGTACTCCGGCGTGGCGCCCAGCTCCCGCAGGCCGTTCACGTTCACGTCCGTGGGCAGGATGAAGAGGGACCGGGGCGCCCCCTCCGCGCCGCAGGCGGCCAGGGCCAGGTTGGCCGCCGCGGCGGCCGTGTGCCCGGCGGCCACGGCGCCCACGTGGGACGGCGCGTAGACCACGGAGACCGTCGCCTGGCCGGCGGCCGCCTCCCGCAGCAGCGCCGCCGCCTGGTCCAGGCCGTCCACGTCCGCGGCCCCGGGGGCGGCGCCGTCCAGCCCGCTGACGCCCGCCGCCGCCAACCGCTGCCGCACCCCTTCGTCCGCCAGCAGGGCGCGGGCCAGGGCGTCCACCGTGGCGGCCTCGTGGCCGGGCGCGGGCCGGAGCCAGACGCGGGCGAAGTCGCACAGCTCGTTCCAGCGGGGGCTCACCACTACCAGCGCCGCCTGGTTGCGGACCACGGCGTCCTTGATGCGCAGTGCCGCCACCGTGTGGGAGGCCTCGATGTCGTCGCCGACGGCCACCACCACGTTGGAGCGCTCCAGTTGCGTCAGGTCCGCGGGCAGGGCCTCCGTGCCGAAGGCGCGGCGGACGGCCTCGGCGGTGGCGCGGGCCACGGCGCCGGCCGTGAAGTCGATGCTGTTGGTGCCCACCACCGTCCGGGCCAGCTTCTGGGCCAGGTAGGCCTCCTCATTGGTGCTCAGCGGCGAGACCAGGAACGCCACCGCGTCCGGCCCGTGGCGCTGCACCACCTCCGCCAGCCCGGCGGCGGCCTGCTCCAGCGCCTCCTCCCAGCTCACCGGCGCCATGAGGTCGCCACGGCGGACCTGGGGGCGGGAGAGGTACTCCCGCGGCTTCAGCGCGTCGTAGTGGAAGCGGCCGCGCACGCAGATCTGGTCGCGGCTGACGGGGTTCACCTGGTCCGGCCGGACAATGACGCCGCGGCCGTCCTTGACGCCCAGCTTGATGGTGCAGCCCACGGAGCAGTAGGAGCAGACGGTGGGGACCCAGCGCTCCGGCTTGGCCACCCACTTGTGGGGGTGCTCCAGCAGCGTGGCCGTGGGGCAGACGTCGATGCAGGCGCCGCAGAAGTCGCAGTTGGACTCGTGGACCGGCCCGCCGGCGCCGAAGGCGATGCGCGTCTCAAAGCCGCGCCCGGAGAGGGTGATGGCCCCGGTGTGGCGGATCTCGTCGCACGCGCGGACGCAGCGGGTGCAGAGGATGCACATCTTGGGGTCGAACTCCAGGAAGGGGTTGGCCTGGTCCGCGGGCGGGTGCTCCTCCATGGCGTAGAAGGAGCGGGGCTCGCCCTCCCACGGCTCGTAGAGGGCCATGCCCACCACCTCAGAGGTGGTCTGGAGCTCGCACCGGTAGTTCTTGGGGCAGGTGACACACCGGTGGGTGATCACGTCGTCCCGGAGGCAGATGTCGCCGGGGTGGCAGTGCTCCCGCCGGTGGCAGGTGAGGCAGCGGTCCGAGTGGTTGGCCAGGATGATGGACATGACGGCCTTCCGCGCCTCCCGCACCTCCTCGGTGCTGGTGCGGACCGTCATGCCGTCCTGGACGCGGCTGGTGCAGGAGAGCTGGAGGCCGCGGGCGCCCTCGATCTCCACCAGACAGGTGCGGCAGCCCGCGTAGGGCGGCAGCCCTTCGATGTAGCAGAGGGAGGAGACGTAGAAGCCGTGCTTCCGGAGGACCTCCAACAGCGGGGCGCCGTCCGGCGCCTCGATCTGCCTGCCGTCAACGGTGATCGTCGCCACGAGCCGCTACCTCAGTCCTTCCCGCGCGCCTACGCGTCCACCTGGGCGATGGCCTGGGACTTGGGGTCGCCGAAGGGGGCCTTCATCCCGTTCGGGTACGTGTAGTTGTGGGTCTCCAGGTACTGCCGGGCCAGCTTGGTGAGGGCGTGCTTGTCCTTGTACATGTCGTCGAAGACGTAGACGGCGTCCTTGAAGGTGCCGCCGGCCTGGATGGCCTCGTACGGGCACGCCTCCACGCAGAGGCCGCAGTACATGCAGAGCCGGAAGTCGATCTCGTACCGGTCGATGCTGCGGCTGCCGTCGGGCGCCTGGGAGGTCTGGACCAGGATGCAGCCGTCCGGGCAGGCCTGGGCGCAGGTGGAGCAGCCGGTGCACCGCTCCTCAAACCAGAGGAGGTTGGTGCGGGCCCGGTGCGGGATGGGCCGGACCTGCTCCGGGTAGTCCACCGTGAACGGCCGCTTGAAGACCACCTGGCGCAGGGTGGTGAGCATGCCCTTGGCAACGCCGAGTCCGTACACGTGCAACCCCTTCCGACTGCGCGACTTCCCGGTCCCGGGCCGTCCGTCCACTTTCCACCATAGTCCAGCGCGGGCTTACGGGAAAGCCCTCCCGGCCGGACGGCGCCCGGCTCGTGCATTTTCGCACGAACCCTCGCGCCTATTGTACCCCATCCGCCTGCGAGATCCCAGCCTCCTGCGGCGGCCCGGCGGCGGGGAGGCGCCGCGCCCGCAGCACGGAGGCGACCACGGCGGCCCCCAGCACGGCGGCGATGACCGCCAGGGAGGCCAGGGTGGGCACCTTGTAGACGTCCGTGAGGAGCATCTTGACGCCCACGAAGACCAGGATGAAGGAGAGGGCGGGCTTCAGGTAGTAGAACTTGGGCACAATGCCCGCCAGCAGGAAGTAGAGGGACCGCAGCCCCAGGATGGCGAAGATGTTGGAGGTGTAGACGATGAACGGGTCCTCCGTGATGGCGAAGATGGCGGGGATGGAGTCCACGGCGAAGACCAGGTCCGTGGCCTCCACTACCAGCAGCACCAGGAAGAGCGGTGTCAGGAGGAGGCGCCCGTCCACGCGGGTGAAGAACCGCGGGCCGTCGTAGGTGCTGGTGACGGGCAGGAACCGGCGGGCCAGCCGCACCACGGCGTTCCGCTCCAGCTCCAGGGTCTCGTGGCGCTGGAGGATCATGCGGATGCCGGTCACCACCAGGAAGCCGCCGAAGAGGTAGATGACCCAGTGGAACTCCTTGAGGAGGGCGGAGCCCACCAGGATGAAGGTGGCCCGCATGACCAGGGCGCCCAGGATGCCCCAGAACAGCACCCGGTGCTGGTAGGCCGGCGGCACGGCGAAGTAGGAGAAGATCAGGACGAAGACGAAGATGTTATCGACGCTGAGGGACTTCTCGATGATGTAGCCGGTGAGGAACTGGAGGCCGGGCTCCGTGCCGGAGACCAGGAACAGCCCGGCGTTGAAGGCCAGGGCCAGCGCCACCCAGACGGCGCTCCAGATGGCCGCCTCCCGCAACGAGACGGCGTGGGCCTTCCGGTGGAAGACGCCCAGGTCCAACGCCAGCATGCCCAGGACAAAGAGGGTGAAGACCAGCCAGGGGATGACGTCCGCAGAGAACAGCACCGGTGCACACCTCCTTCCCGCGGGGCGCCGGCCCGCCGCGGTCTGGAGGGGCATAGGAAAAGACCCCCGGCACCAGGACCGCGGGCGCGCCTACCGCGCCGCGTGGTCCCCTGCCAAGAGTCTTGCGGAAGCGTCCTGCCGGATGGCTCCGGCGCGGCCGGGCGGCCCCGTTCGGGCGCCGTACTGACGGCCGCGCCGCCGGCGCACCCCGCGCCGGCCGCGACTCCCCCTTGGTGAGGGACGTGGTTCGGATGATGGTGCGGCGGTCACCCCGCCGCTGCGCTCAGGGTACGGGACGTGGAGCCGTCTGTCAAATGCCCGTCACGCCCGCATGGCGTCTGGGTCCAAGCCCACCGTCCGGCACCAGCGGCGGTACTCGATGGGCGAGACTTCTGAGGGCTTGATCTCGCTGCGGCCGCCCCAGAAGACGTTGGTGTAGGAGACGGGGATGCCCACCGCCGCCAGGTGCCGGTCGATGGCGGCCTTGTGCTCCAGCAGCAGCGCCTTGTCCGTGCCGTGGGCCACCGCCATGATGTTCACGTTGCGGAACTCCGGCCCGGCCTCCCGCCAGTAGGCGTGGGTGAGGATGTGGAAGCGGCCCACCTCACAGCCCGCTTCCAGCTCCCGGCCGGGCGGCACCGCCCAGTGGAACAGCGCGTTGTAGCGGGTGACCCGCTGGCCGCCCGCCACCGGCTTCACGTGCTCCAGGAAGGTGGAGAACCGCCCAATGACGCCCCGCCGGTTCAGGTCCTCCGCCACCCGGTAGAAGGTCTCCAGCGGGACGCCCGCCTCCTCCGCCCGGCCCTGCCAGATCTCCGGCAGGATCTCCTCCGGCCGGAACTCCCGCTTCAGCGCCGTCAGCACCCGCCACTCCAGGTCGCTGAGCTGGACGATCTGCTCCGTGTCCACGGCCTCCGCGGGGACGTCCGCCTTGCTGCCGGGCGCCATGCCCCGCCGCCGGGTGTGCCCCACGCCCAGGACGAAGAGCCGCTTGGCGGGCATGAGGCGGAACGCCTCCGCCCCGGTGCGGCGGGCCAGGAACTGGCAGTGCTTCTGGAGGGAGTAGCCCTGGGGGACCTTCACCGTGGTCCAGAGCCGGTAGCTGGAGCCCGGCGTTACGGCGTCCGTGGTGCGGATGACCACGTGGCCGGAGAAGGGGTCCTCCTGGAACATGAAGTCGAACGCCTGGTGGAGCCGCTCCTGCGGCACCTGCCACGCCACCAGCGCGCCGTTGGCCAGGTTGGTGGAGAGGAGTGTCTGCCGGACCCGGCGGATGGTGCCCGCCTCCAGCATGGCCCGCACCCGCTCCATGACCAGCGGCAGCTCCAGCCCCGTGCGGCGGGCGATCTCGCCCAACGGGTCGCGCTGGAACCCCTCCAGCTTGTCCTCGGAGACGGCCAGGATGGCCGCGTTGACCGGCTCGTCGAACTGGACCGGGACGGACGAGGTGCTCATGCCTGCTCCCCCGCGGCCGGGCCGGCGGTCCGCCGCCGTCATCCCCCGTTCATCATCGCACGAAGGGAGGCCTGCCGCAAATCCCGCCGGTCAGCGGCCGCTGGCGCGCCCCGGCGCGGCGCCCGCCTCCCGGTCCACCCGGCGCACCACCTCCATGACGGCCAGGGCGGAGAGGTCCTTGCTCCGCGCCTCTACCATGATGTCGTACTCCAGGTGGCGGGTGCGGCGGTAGAAGGCCTCGAACTCCGGCAGGTCGATCCAGTAGCCGTGCTGGCCGCGGCGGCCGCCGGGCTGCGGGCTGGAGTAGTGGATCTTGGGCGTGCCGTCCGCCGGCGTCCAGGTGGCGGCGGCCGCCGCCAGCGGCTCCGCGGGGTCCTCGTCGGGCGGGGCGCCGTAGGTGACGTGGTGGAAGTGGTCGTACACCACCGGCAGACCGCCCGCCGCGCGGCTGATCTCCAGCACGTCCCAGACGTCGTAGCTCCACTCGTCGTTCTCCAGGGCCAGGCGGCGGCGGACGGTCTCCGGGAGGCGCCGGCACGCCTCCACGAAGCGGGCGGCGGAGCGGTCCCTTTGGCCGTAGACGCCGCCGGTGTGGACCACCACCTTGGCGCTCAGGGGTTGGCCCATGGCGTCCAGCACCGCCGCCTGCCACGCCAGGTCCGCCACGCTGCGCTCCACCACGGCCGCCGACGGCGAGTTCAGTACCACGAACTGGTCCGGGTGGAAGGAGAGACGGATGTCCCACGCCCGGGCCAGCGCCCCCACGCGCGCCAGCTCCCGCCGCGCCTGGTGGACCTGTCGATGCCGCTCCGGCCGCGCCGGGTGGGTGATGGAGGGGGCAATGGCGCTGCTCATGCGGTACATGCGGATGCCGTGCCGGTGGTTGTACCAGAGGATCCGCTCGATGTTGCGGAGGCTCTGGGCCAGGCCGGCCCGGGTGGCCGCGGGCACGTAGCCGGAGCCGCCGTGCTCCACCCGCAGGCCCTCGCAGATAGCCGCGTAGCCCACGCGTCGCACGGGCCGGTCACCGGGCCGCGGGTCGGATGCGCTGCTGCACCGCCATTTGGAACGGTGCCCGGTCAAACACGGTCCGCATGTGGGCGATCCGGTCGCCCTGGAACTCCAGGAGGGTGACGCCCTGGTACGTGATCTCCTGCGGGTGGTGCCGCAGCCGGCCGCGGGCGGTCCAGAAGAGGGCCGCCCCGTGCTCCCCCACCACCGTCTGCTCGAATTCCGAGCGGATGGTGGAGAAGCTGTTGCGGTACTCGCCCCAGAACTGGCGGGCGCCCTCCGGGCCCCGGTAGCGACCCGTCCGGCCGGGCGCCTCCAGCGGTGCGTCCCGGTCGAACAGGGTGCAGATGCCGTCGAGGTCGCCGCTGTCCTCCAGCCTGTGGAGCGCCTGGATGAACTGCTGGGTCAAGGTCTGGACGGTCTCGCTCATGGCGTGCTCCTGCCGGGCGGAGGGGGCCGCCCGCCTCGCCCTCCACGCTACGCCGCCGCGTTCCGGGGTCGATCACCCGATCGGGCGGACGGCGGCGTGCGGGGCAGCACAACGCCGCCCCGCGGGACGGGCCGGCCGCGGGGCGCTGGGGGGCGCTGCTACGCCTGGGGCTTGACGGCGCCGGTGTAGGGCGGGAAGAGGGACTCCAGCTCCGTGCGGATGGGGTCGCCCTCCGGCAGGTAGGCGGAGAAGTCGCCGCTGGGCTCCACGCGGTCCCGCTTACCGGTGATGCGCTCCTGCTTGATCTTCTCCTGGAGCATCATGAGGCCGGTGAGCAGGGACTCCGGCCGCGGCGGGCAGCCTGGCACGTAGACATCCACGGGGACGATCATGTTGACGCCCGGCATGGTGGAGTAGCCGTAGGCGAAGGGACCGCCCATGATGGCGCAGCCACCCATGGCGATGACCCACTTGGGCTCCGGCATCTGGAGGTAGATGCGCCGGATGGCCGGGGCCATCTTCCAGGTGACGGTGCCGGAGACGATCATGAAGTCCGACTGCCGTGGGGAGGCCCGGAACAGCTCCGAGCCGAAGCGGGCGATGTCGTACCGGGAGGTGGCGGTGGCGATCATCTCCATGGCGCAGCACGCCAGTCCGAACATGGCGGGCCAGAGGGAGGAGCTGCGGGCCCAGTTCAGGACCTGGTCCACGGTGGTGAGGAGGATGTTCCCCTCCAGCTCCTGCTCGATATCGGTGTCTAGGTTCAGGTTGAGCTCCCGCAGAGGCGCACCTGCCATTGTTCCCCTCACTCGCCTAGCCGAAGCGGCGGCCGTGGGGCCGCCGGGATCGTCGCCGCTTGTTCAGTGTAGCACAAAGGGGTGGTTAGGAGCCAGCCCTGGCCCACGCCGTCACGGCCGCGGAGCGCTCCCCGCCGCGGCGCGGTGAGAGGGCGCGCAGCCGCGCCACCACGGCGGGGAGGACCTCCAGGAAGCGGTCCACGTCCGCGGCGGTGTTGTCCTTGCCCACGGTGACGCGCAGGCTGCTGCGGGCGATCTCCGCCGGCACGCCCATGGCCTTCAGCACGTGGGACGGCTCCAGGGAGCCGGAGGTACAGGCGGAGCCGCTGCTGGCGGCGATGCCCTCCATGTCCAGCGCCAGGAGGACCGCCTCCCCCTCCACGTTGCCGAAGGCGCAGGAGAAGTTGTTGGGCAGCCGCCTGTCGCCGTCCAGCGGGCCGGTGACGTAGACGCCGTCCACGCGGCGGGGCACCTCTGAGAGCAGCCGGTCCCGCAGCGCCCGGCAGTGGGCGTTGCGCGCCTCCCGCTCCTGGTACGCCAGCCGCAGCGCCGTGGCGAAGCCCACAATGCCCGCCACGTTCTCCGTGCCCGCGCGGCGGTCCTTCTCCTGGGAGCCGCCCAGTTGCTGCGGCAGGAACGGCGTGCGCGACCGGACGTACAGGGCACCCACGCCCTTGGGGCCGTAGAACTTGTGCCCGGCCAGGGAGAGCATGTCCACGCCCAACCGGTCCACGTTGATGTCCAGCGCCCCCGCCGCCTGCACGAAGTCCGTGTGCACGGCTGCCTTGGGGTTCTTGCCCTTCACGATGCGCACGATCTCGTCGATGGGCTGGATGGTGCCTACCTCGTTGTTGGCGGCCATGATGCTCACCACCGTGGTCTCCTGGTCCACGGCCGCCTCCAGGGCCGCCAGGTCCACGAAGCCGTACCGGTCCACCGGCAGGTAGGTGACCCGGAACCCCTCCTGCTCCAGCCGCTCCGCCGTGTGCAGCACCGCGTGGTGCTCGATCTGGGACGTGATGACGTGGTTGCCCCGGTGCCGCGCACCATAGGCGGCGCCCCGCAGCGCCAGGTTGTCGGACTCGGTGCCGCCGGAGGTGAAGATGACCTCCTGCGGCTTGCAGCCCAGGATCTCCGCCACCTGGCGCCGGGCGCCGTCCAGCCCGCGCCGCGCCTCCTGGGCCTCCAGGTAGATGCTGGAGGGGTTGCCCCAGGTGGTGGTGAGGTAGGGCAGCATGGCCTCCAGCACCCGGGGGTCCAGGGGCGTGGTGGCGGCGTGGTCGAAGTAGATGCGCTGCTTCCCGGTCACCATGGACTCCATTTCCTAAGCCGGCACTGTACTTATTCCAGTTGCAGGCTAGCACCCAGCCCGGGGGCCAGTCAAGGCGCGGCCTCCGACACCGGCGCCTCGTCCGGGCGCGGGAGGACCCGCAGGATCTCCCGCCGGTAGCGCTCCACCTCCTCCCCGGCGCGGTCCGGCTCCCAGAGGCCGTGCCGGACCAGCACCGCGGCGGCCGCCTCCGCGCAGTCCTGCCCCCGGCAGGCGCTCCAGCCCACCCCCGTGCGGCGGAGCAGCACGTCCGCCAGGGTCTGCGCCTCCTCCCGCTCCACGGCGTAGACCAGCTCCGCGGCAATGTCCGGGTTGCCGGGGCAGAACCGCGCCCGGAGCTGCGGCCGGGCCTCTGCCAGGTCCAGCACGGCCCGGAACCGGCCGCCGTAGAGGTCCACCAGCATCTGGAGGGAGTCCCGCTCCAGCCCGTAGCGCTCCGCCAGCTCCCGCACCTCCCCGGCGGACGGGACGTCCGCCAGGTCCGGCGGCAGGCCGGCCGCGGGCCGGGGTCCGGCGGGCCCCAGCTTGCGCTCCGCGGCGCGCAGCACCTGGGCCGCCAGGCTGCGGTACGTGGTGAGCTTGCCGCCAACAATGGACAGCAGCCCTTCCAGGCCTTCACCGGCGTGGTCGTGGATCAGGTGGCGGCGGGTGATGGCCGCCTCCGGCCCGGACTCCGTGTAGGGCAGCGGGCGAACGCCGGCGTAGGTGTAGAGCACGTCCGCCTGGCCCAGGCGGGCCGCCGGGAACAGCAGGTTGGCCTCCGAGAGCAGGTAGTCCACCTCCTCCGGCGTGGCGCGCGCCTCGTCGGGGTCGCCGTCGAAGCGGGTGTCGGTGGTGCCCACCAGGTGCCAGCGGCGCCACGGCACCACGAAGAAGGGGCGGCCGTCGCTCCGGGCCTGGGCGTACACGGCGTGCCGGGGCCCGTGGCCGTGGAAGTCCACCACCACGTGGGACCCCTTGGTCCCGCCGATGCGGCGCGCCGCCGGCGCGGGGCTGCGGGCCAGCACCCGGTCCACCCATGGGCCGGCGGCGTTGACCACCAGCCGTGCCGTCGCCTCGCGCTCGGCGCCGGCGGCGCCGGGGGTGCGCTGGCGGAACCGCACGCCGCGCACGCGGCCGTCCCCGGCCAGCAGGGCCGTCACCTCCGCGTAGTTGCGGACCTCCGCGCCCTGGTCCCGGGCGGCCAGCACGTTCTCCACGGCCAGCCGTTCCGGGTAGACCACCTGGGCGTCCTGGTAGGAGAAGGCGCCGCGCAGGGCATCCCGCGCCAGCTCCGGCTCCAGGCGCGCCAGCTCCGCCGGCGAGAGGCGGCGGTGCCAGCGGAGGCTCTTGCGGAGGGAGAGCAGGTCATACAGGAGGAGGCCCAGGCGGATCTTCCAGGGCGGCCGGCGGTCGCCCCGGCGGACGGGCAGGACGAAGGTGAGGGGCCGCACCAGGTGCGGGACCATGCCCAGGAGCACCTGGCGCTCTCGGAGCGACTCGAAGACCAGGCCGAACTCGCCGTGCTCCAGGTAGCGGAGGCCGCCGTGGATGAGCTTGGTGGAGCGGCTGGTGGTGCCGGAGCCGAAGTCGTGCCGCTCCAGCAGCAGGACGGCGTAGCCGGCGCCCGCCAGCGCCAGGGCGATGCCGGCGCCGTTGATGCCGCCGCCCACCACCACCACGTCGTAGTCTGCGCGCCGGGGGTCCGCCTCCATGCCCTCGTTCAGTCCTGCGCCCAGCCGCGGACGCGCTCCACGGCGCGCCGCCAGCCGGCGTACCGCTGCTCCCGCTCCGCGGCGGGCACGGCGGGGTGGAACGTGCGCTCCGGCCGCCACGCGGCGGCCACGGCCTCCGGGCCGGACCACAGCCCCACGGCCAGGCCCGCCAGGTAGGCGGCGCCCAGGGCGGTGGTCTCCGTGACCAGCGGGCGGACCACCGGCCGGCCCAGCACGTCGGCCTGCACCTGCATGAGCAGGTCGTTGCGGGCCGCCCCGCCGTCGGCGCGGAGCTCCCGCAGCTCGATGCCCGCGTCACGCTCCATGGCGTCGATGACGTCCCGCGTCTGGAAGGCGATGGACTCCAGCGTGGCGCGGGCCACGTGGGCCGCGGTGGTGCCCCGGGTGATGCCCAGAATGGCCCCGCGGGCGTACATGTCCCAGTACGGTGCCCCCAGCCCCACGAAGGCGGGCACCACGTAGACCCCGTCGGCGGCGGGCACCGTCCGCGCCAGCGCCTCCGTCTCCGCCGAGTCCCGGATGATGCCCAGGCCGTCCCGCAGCCACTGCACCGCCGCGCCCGCCACGAAGATGCTGCCCTCCAGGGCGTACTGCTGCGGGACGCCGCCGCCGGAGGCCAGGGGCGTGGTGATGAGGCCCGCCCCGGAGGGCACCGGCCGCGGGCCGGTGTTCATGAGGACGAAGCAGCCGGTGCCGTAGGTGTTCTTGGCCATGCCGGGCTCCAGGCACGCCTGCCCGAAGGTGGCCGCCTGCTGGTCGCCGGCCATGCCGCCCACGGGCACGGCGGCGCCCAACAGCGCGGGCTCCGTCTCCCCGTAGCGGTGGCTGGACGGGTGCACTGCGGGCAGGAGCGCCGCCGGGATCCGCAGCGCCGCCAGGATCTCCGGGTCCCAGGCGCCGCGGCGGATGTCGTACAGCATGGTGCGGGAGGCGTTGGTGACGTCCGTGGCGTGGACGCGGCCGCCGGTGAGCCGCCACAGCAGCCAGGCGTCCACCGTACCGAAGGCCAGTTCGCCGCGCTCCGCCCGCTCCCGGGCGCCGGGGACGCGGTCCAGCAGCCACTGGAGCTTGGTGGCGGAGAAGTACGCGTCGATGACCAGGCCGGTGCGCTCGCGGATGAGGGCGGCGGTGGGGGACGCCGTGATGGCTTCGCACAGGGCGGCGGTGCGCCGGTCCTGCCAGACCACGGCGTTGTGCACCGGGCGGCCGGTCTCCCGCTCCCAGAGCACCGTGGTCTCCCGCTGGTTGGTGATGCCCAGCGCCGCCAGGTCCGTGGCGGCCACGCCGGCCTCCGCCAGGACCCGACGGGCCACCTCTAGCTGCGTCTCCCAGATCTCCTCCGGGTCGTGCTCCACCCAACCGGGCTGGGGGAAGATCTGGCGGAACTCGCGGGCGGCCATGGCCACCTGGGCGCCGCTCTCGTCGAAGAGGATGGCGCGGGAGCTGGTGGTGCCCTGGTCCAGGGCGAGGACGTAGCGCGTCACGCCGGCCTCCGGGACGGTGGGTGGGATCTAGCTTACCACGCGCCGTCCAGCGGGGCAGGGGCCCGCGGTACGGCAGCGGTGGGGCCGGCCCGCCCCCCTTCCGTCATCCTGAGCCCGCCGGTCGCAAGGGATGAC
>DATCLE010000133.1:0-3053 GCA_036564075.1 Dehalococcoidia bacterium | reverse complement strand
GGTCCAGGTCATCTTTGAGGAGCGGGTGCCGGTTCTGGCTGTGGGGCTGGGCAACCCCGCACCGTACGTCCCCCGCGCCCGGGAGCTGGGGATCAAGGTCATCGCCCTGGTGGGCAACGTGAAGAACGCCCGCCGCGTGGCGGAGGCCGGCGTCGACATCGTGGTGGCGCAGGGGACCGAGGCGGGCGGCCACACCGGCCGCGTGGGGACCATGGCGCTGGTGCCCCAGGTGGTGGACGCCGTGCGCCCCATCCCGGTCCTGGCGGCGGGCGGCATCGGCGACGGCCGCGGGCTGGCGGCGGCGCTCTGCCTGGGGGCCCAGGGCGCCTGGGTGGGCACCGCCTTCATCCCCACCCGCGAGTCCGGCGCCGACCCCATCCAAAAGCAGCGCATCCTGGAGGCCACGGAGGAGGACACCCTGGTCACCCGGATGTGGAGCGGCAAGACCATGCGGAACGTCAGCAGCCCCCTCATGCAGGCGTGGGAGGCCCGGAACCTCCCGGCGCTGCCCATGGGCCTGCAAGGGCTGCTGGTGGCAGACCTCATCCTGGCGGCGCGTCAGGCGGGCCGGGAGGACCTGCTCATGAACCCGGCCGGCCAGGTGGCCGGCATGCTGCGGGAGCTGCGGAGCGCGGCGGAGGTCCTCCAGGAGATGGTGGACGGCGCCGTCCACGTCCTGCGCCAGCAGGTGCCGGGGATGGTGACCTTCTCCACGTAACACCCGGCGCGCCGCACCGTTTCGGAGGGGGAGACGATGACGGCCCACCAAGACGCCGCCCTGGGCGACGTTCGCGTGCTGGACCTCACCGGCCCCATGGGCCAGTACTGCACGAAGCTCCTGGCCGACCTGGGCGCCGACGTCATCCGCGTCGAGCCGCCGGAAGGGTCCCCGGCCCGGCGCGTGGGCCCCTTCTGGCACGACGAGCCGGACCCCAACAAGAGCCTCAGCTTCTTCTACTTCAACACCAACAAGCGCAGCGTCACCTGCAACCTGGTGTCGCGGGATGGGCAGGCGCTCTTCCGCCGCCTGGTCCCCACCGCCGACGTGGTGGTGAGCGACCTGGCCCCCGGGGAGCTGGACCGCCTGGGCCTGGCCTACCACCACCTGGTGGAGCTCCGGCCGGACATCATCGTCACCAGCATCACCGGCTTCGGGGAGTGGGGCGTCCACGCCGGGTATCTGGCGCCGGACATTGTGGGCGTGGCCATGAGCGGCGTCATGTGGCTGGCCGGCTACCCGGACGCGCCGCCGGTCCAGCCGCCCGGCACCCAGGGCTACGTCTCCGCCTCCATCCAGGCCGCCCAAGGCACCCTCATGGCCCTCTACCACCGGGACGTGACCGGCCAGGGCCAGCTGGTGGAGGTCTCCATGCAGGAGGCGCTCTCCCTCTCCCAAGAGACCGCCATGCAGTTCTGGGACATGCAGAAGGTGCTGCGCAAGCGCACCGGGGACGAGCACCGGCTGCCCGGCATCGGCACGTACGCCTGCCGGGACGGCTACGTCTTCAGCATGGTGGGCGTGCCCGGCTTCGGCGCGCCGTGGTCCGTCCTCTGCGACTGGATGGCGGAGGAGGGCATGGCGGAGGACCTCACGGAGCCCGCGTACCAGGAGCTCTTCGCCAACCTGAACATGCGGGAGCTCACGCGCCTGGCCGCGGACCCGGCCGCCCTCCAGGAGCGCCTGGCCCTCTTCCGCCACGTGGACGAGGTCCTGGAGCGCTTCTTCCTCAGCAAAGGCAAGCAGGAGCTCTACGAGGAAGGCCAGGCGCGGCGGCTGCTCATCGGCCCGGTGAACTCGCCCAAGGACCTGGCGGAGAACAAGCAACTGAACGCCCGTGGCTACTTCGTGGACGTGCCGCACCCAGAGCTGGGGACGGACGTGCGCTACCCTGGCAGCCCGTACCGGCTCAGCGAGACGCCGTGGCGGGTCCGGCGCCGGCCGCCGCTCCTGGGGGAGCACAACCTGGAGGTCTACCACGGGGAGCTGGGCATCCCCAAGGAGGAGCTGGCGACGCTGGCGGCGGCCGGCGCCGTCTAGGCACCACAACCGGACGGGAGGGAGACGGCCATGGCGGTGGAACGCGCCCCGGTGGAGCAGACGCAGGCAGAGGGCAGGTTGCCTCTGGAGGGGATCCGCGTGGCGGACCTCTCCTGGTTTGGCGCCGGACCCATCTGCGGGCAGGTGCTGGCCAACTTCGGCGCGGAGGTCATCCGCGTGGAGTCGGAGTCGCACCCGGACGGCCTGCGCTCCACCCAGCCGGTGCCGCCGGGCAAGAGCGGGCTCAACGTCTCCGGCTACTACAACAACTTCAACGCCAGCAAGCTCTCCTTCACCCTGAACCTGAACCACCCCAAGGCGCGGGACCTGGCGCTCCGGCTCATCGCCAAGAGCGACGTGGTGCTGGAGAACTACACGCCCCGCGTCATGGAGAAGTGGGGCCTCACGGATGAGGCCATCTTCGCCGCCAACCCCCGGGTCATCCTGGTCCACATGCCCATGCAGGGCAGCAGCGGCCCGCACCGGGACTTTCTGGGCTTCGGCGGCGTGCTGGCGCCCCTCTCCGGCTTCAGCTACCTGGCGGGCTTCCCCCATCAGAAGCCGGTGGGCCTGGGTACCAACTACCCGGACTACGTGGTGAACCCCGGCCACGCCGCCGTGGCCGTGCTGGCCGCCCTCCACTGGCGTCGCCGCACCGGCAAGGGCCAGCGCATCGAGGTCTCCCAGCTGGAGTCCACCGTCTCCGCCCTGGGCCCGTACCTCATGGACTACCTGGCCAACGGCCGGGTGGCGGAGCGTACCGGCAACCGCCACCCAGCGGCGGCGCCCCACGGCGCCTACCCCTGCGCCGGCGACGACCGCTGGTGCGTCATCGCCGTCTTCACCGACGCCCAGTGGGACGCCCTCTGCGACGTCATGGGCCGGCCGGCCTGGTGCCAGGATGGGCGCTTCGCCACGCTGCTGGGGCGCAAGGCCCACGAGGACGAACTGGAGGCCCGCCTGGCGGAGTGGACGCGCACCAAGACCGCGGAGGAGGTCATGGACCTCCTCCAGG
>DATCLE010000132.1:0-2538 GCA_036564075.1 Dehalococcoidia bacterium | reverse complement strand
CCCCCACGCCGAAGGCCGCGCCCGCCAGCACCGCCGGCAGCGGCAGGAAGCGCTGCATGACGCCGTACAGCAACCCCGCCCCCGCGCCGTAGGCCACGTGGCCCGCCGCTGCCAGCGTCTTCTCCTGGCTCTCCGTCAGCGTCCGGCGGACCCCCGCCGCCTCGGTCAGCCGCTTCTGCACCACCCGCGGCTCAATCTCCGGCGTCTTCCCCGCCCGCCGGGTCAGCATCATGAACGCCGTCATCGGCCCCGTGGCGGCCGCTCCCGCCAGGCCGCCCAGCGCCGCGTCTCCCACCAGGCCCATGGCACCACCTCCGCCGGCGGAATCACCGTGAGCGTAGCGGGCCCGGCGTCGGGGGCGGAATACTCCACCCGTCCAGGGGCCCGTCCCTACCACCCTTGTTCCCCTCCCCTGCCGGTGTTACAATGAAACACTGTCGCACACCCGTTCCAATCTCCCGCGGAGGCCCGCCCTTGCCCCTGGATGCCATCGTCGTCAAAGGTGCGCGCGAGCACAACCTCAAGGACATCGACGTCGTCATCCCCCGGGACAGGCTGGTGGTCATCACCGGGCTCTCCGGCTCCGGCAAGTCCTCCCTGGCCTTCGACACCATCTACGCCGAGGGCCAGCGTCGCTACGTGGAGTCCCTCTCCGCCTACGCCCGGCAGTTCCTGGGCCTCATGGAGAAGCCGGACGTGGACTACATTGAGGGCCTCTCCCCGGCCATCTCCATCGACCAGAAGTCCACGTCCAAGAACCCCCGCTCCACCGTGGGCACCGTCACGGAGATCTATGACTACCTCCGCCTGCTCTTCGCCCGCGCCGGCACGCCCCACTGCCCCTCCTGCGGCCGGCCCATCGAGCGGCAGACGGTCCAGCAGATCGTAGACGCCATCCTGGCCCTGCCCACCGGCAACCGGCTCATGATCCTGGCCCCCCTCATCCGCGACCGCAAGGGCGAACACCAGGGCGTCTTTGAGGACGCCCGCCGCGCCGGCTTCGTCCGCGTCCGCGTGGACGGCGAGATCTACGAGCTGGACGAGGTCCCGCCCCTGGACAAGAACCGCCGCCACACCATCGACGTGGTAGTGGACCGCGTGACCGCCCCGGACGCCGGGGACCACGAGGCCCGCACCCGCCTCACGGACTCCGTGGAGACGGCCCTGAAGCTGGGTGGCGGCGTGGTCCTCATCTGGAACGAGGGCGAAGAGCGGCTGTTCTCGGAGCACTTCGCCTGCGTCCACTGCGGCATCTCCCTGGGGGAGATTGCGCCGCGCAACTTCTCCTTCAACTCCCCCCACGGCGCCTGCCCGGAGTGCACCGGCCTGGGCGTCCGGATGGAGATCGACCCGGAGCTGGTCATCCCCAACAAGGACCTCACGGTGGCGGAGGGGGCCATCCAGCCGTGGGCCCGCATGACGGTCACCGCCAGCTGGCACGCCCGCCTGGTGGAGGCCGTGGCGGAGCACTACGGCTTCCGCGTGGACGTGCCCGTGCGGGAGCTCCGGCCGGAGCACCTGCGGATCCTCCTCTACGGCAACGGCGGGGAGCCCATCACCGTCCGCTATCGGAACCACCAGGGCTACGTCCGCACCTACGAGACCCACTACGAGGGCGTCATCCCCTCCCTGGAGCGTCGCTACCGGGAGACCGACTCCGACTACATCCGCGGCGAGATCGAGCGGTACATGGCCGCCAACCCGTGCCCGGCCTGCCGCGGCCAGCGCCTGAAGCCGGAGTCCCTGGCCGTGAAGGTGGACGGCCGCAACATCGCCCAGGTCACCGCTCTGTCCATTGTGGAGGCGCAGGCGTGGGTGGAGCGGCTACGCGGCCCGGACTCCCCCCTGAACCAGCGGGAGCGGGCCATTGCCGCCCAGATCCTGAAGGAGATCAGCGCGCGCCTCACCTTCCTGGTGGACGTGGGCCTGGACTACCTCACCCTGGACCGCGCCGCGGGCAGCCTCTCCGGCGGCGAGGCCCAGCGCATCCGCCTGGCCACCCAGATCGGCTCCTCCCTCATGGGCGTCCTCTACGTCTGCGACGAGCCGTCCATTGGCCTCCACCCCGTGGACGACGCCCGCCTCATCCGCACCCTCCAGCGCCTGCGGGACCTGGGGAACACGGTGCTGGTGGTGGAGCACGACGAGGCCATGATGCGCGCCGCCGACCACATCATCGACATGGGGCCCGGCGCCGGCGAGCACGGCGGGCAGGTGGTGGTGGCCGGCACCCTGGACCAGGTCATGGCCTGCGAAGCATCCCTCACCGGTGCCTACCTCTCCGGCCGCCGCTCCATTCCCGTGCCGGCGCAGCGGCGCCCCGGCAACGGCAAAGCCATCGTGGTCCGCGGCGCACGGCAGAACAACCTGAAGAACATCGACGTACGGATCCCGCTGGGAGTCTTCGTCTGTGTTACCGGCGTCTCCGGCTCCGGCAAATCCACCCTTATTGAGGACATTCTCTATCGCAAGGTGGCGCAGCAGCTCTACGGCGCCCGCGAGCGCCCGGGCGACTGCGACGGCATCGACGGGCTGGAG
>DATCLE010000131.1:0-19437 GCA_036564075.1 Dehalococcoidia bacterium | reverse complement strand
CGCCCAGCCTGGTGGTGCACGCCATGCGGCCGGTGGAGCGGGGCGCGGACCTGCGGCGGCACCCGGCGGTGGGGCTCTTCGGCGCCCTGGAGGTGCGGCACCTGGACGGCCCGGTGCTGCTGGAGCGCGACTACGAGGTGGCGGGGACGGTGCTGGCGGTGGGCGCGTCGCCGAAGTCCGAGTACGTCTGGTACGAGAGCGTGCTGCGGGAGCCCGGCGGCCGGGAGGTGGCGGCCATGATCATGATGCTCCGCTTCATGAAGGCCTCCTCCCCCCTCTGGCAGGACGGCTGACCGGCTGCCCGCGCGGGGAATGCCGCGGCGGTGTTGCGTGATCACATGAGAGTACGTCCTCGCTGCGCTTGCTGCTGGTGCAGTGCTGACCCGGCGTACAGGCGTCCAGGAATGACCGGCCGCCACCACACCCATGTTCGTGCAATGGTGAGCCGGCCGGGGCCCCGCGCTGGGCCGCTGTGGTGGCTCTGGTTCTGACAGCGGGGCTGCTGGATTGGACGGCGCGCGCATCGCCACCGACACGATGCGCGCGCCGTGTCGTCGAGCCTACGCTCGCGGTCGAGCCTGACGTTCGAGCCGGGCGAGTCCCTTACCGCGCCGGTTGGAACAGCTCCACGGGGTTGCCCGAGGGGTCGTCGAGCACGATCTGGGCCCCGCCCGGCCCCGTCACGATATCGTTGCGGAACGTCACCCCAGCCTTCCGCAGCCGCTCGACCTCGGACGCAAGGTCTGCCACCTGCACCTGGATCCGGTTCCAGCCGCCGGGCTCCGGCTTCCGGCCGTCGGGCATGGGCCGCCGCGCAGAGCTCCCCTCCCCGCTCAGCAAGAGGCTCATGCCGTCCCGCCTGACCGAGGCGAAGGTGGGCCTCGCGTCCAGTTCCAGCGTGAAGCTGAGATGCCTGGTGTAGAATTCGATGGCCGCCGCCACGTCGTCGATCATGTACCGAACGCTGACCCCGCTCATCTGGCACCTCCTTGTCACACGGGCCTGGTTTCGTCCGTCACCGTAGTGACGGAGCGCAGGGAGGATGTGTGACCGATGGAGCGACAGGAGGTTCTGGCGGAGCGGTTCGAGGCGAACCGCAGCCATCTGACGGCCGTGGCCTACCGGATGCTCGGCTCGCTGGGCGAGGCGGAGGATGCGGTCCAGGAGGCCTGGCTGCGCCTCAGCCGCGCCGATACCGGGGACGTGGAGAACCTGAGGGGCTGGCTGACCACCGTGGTGGCGCGGGTGTGCCTGGACATGCTCCGCGCGCGCAGGTCCCGCCGGGAAGAGCCCCTGACCGAGCACGCAGCCGAACTGCTCAGGAGCCGCGAAGCGGAGGCCGACCCCGAGCGCGAGGCGGTCCTGGCCGACTCCCTGGGCCTCGCCCTGCTGGTGGTCCTCGAGACGTTGACGCCGGCGGAGCGGGTGGCCTTCGTGCTGCACGATCTGTTTGACCTGCCCTTCGACGAGATCGCTCCCATCGTGGGGCGCTCGCCGGTCGCGGCGCGGCAGCTTGCCAGCCGGGCGCGCCGACGGGTGCGCGGGGCGGAGGTCCCAGCGGCCGATCGCCGCCAGCGCGAGATCGTGGACGCCTTCCTGGCCGCGGCACGGGGCGGCGATCTCGCGGCGCTGCTGGCCGTGCTGGACCCGGACGTTGTGCTGCGCGCCGACGCCGCGGCGGTCCGGTGGAGCGTGACCAGCCGGGCGGCGGGCGCGCCGAAGCTGGCGCCGGTCATCCGCGGCGCCACGGCCGTGGCGCGGGCGCTCTCCGGGACGCTGCGGATGGCAGAGCCGGCGCTGGTGGACGGTGCGCCGGGCCTGGTCTGGGTCTCGCCGGGCGAACGGCCGCGCGCGGTCCTGCGTATGGTGATCAGGCGCGGCAAGATCGTGGCGCTGGACCTCATGGCCGACGCCGAGCGGGTTGGCCGGCTCGACGTGGTGGTCATGGGGCGAAGCGGGTGAGGGCCGTGTGGACGCACGGACACAGGCTGTGGGCGGTGACCGCCGTCCGGAGCCCGGCGCGGGGAGCCTGGGAGAGGCCGCTGTCGGGTGGACAGAGAGCGCCGCACAGCCTGTGCGGCGCTCTCTGTCTCGTTGCCGGTGGTCGGGGCGCGCGGATTTGAACCGCGGACCTCCTGAACCCCATTCAGGTGCGCTACCGGGCTGCGCTACGCCCCGAGGGATCCCCTACGCCATGCTAGCACAGGCCGATCCGCCGAACAAGCGAGCCGTCAGCCGCCCGGCGCGGCGGGCACGCGCGGCAGGTAGATGATCCCCTCGTCCGCGCTGCCCAGGGCCTCCGCTCCGTCCAGGTCCGCCAGCCGGGCGACGTGGGCCGCCAGCACGGCGTCCAGCTCGTCGTGGGTCAGGGCGCGGGCGGGCAGGCCGGGCACCAGTTCCGCCAGCCGGCCCTGCACGAAGGCCAGGCCCTCCGGCGTGTGCTTCCGCGGCAGGCGCCGGCCGAAAAGCCGCACCTTCGCCCCGTACGGGTAGACCTCCAGCACCCGGATGCCCGCCGCCTCCAGGTCCCGCCGCAGCCCCATGGCCCGATAGACCATCCCCTTGATGATGGACCGCTTGTTGGTGACAAAGAGGGGGATGCCGCGCTGCATGCAGGCCCGCTCACAGGCGCGGAGCCCGTCCGGGGCCGCCGGGCGGCACGCGCAGGCCGCCTCCAGGCAGCACAGGCCCGCCGGCAGGCCGATGGGCGCGTCCACGGCCACGGCCCCGGCGCCCGTCTCCCGGACCAGCGCCAGCAGGTCCGCGTCCGTCCGCGCCGCCGTCAGGCGGAGCAGCCGGCCGCCCTCCGAGAGCAGGGCGCAGGCGGAGGCCCGCCGCTCGGAGGCCGTGAGGTCAATGCCCAGGTACACGCTGGGTCACTCCAGGAGGAGGTGGGCCGCCGCCACCATGGCCGTGCCGATGAGGGTGACCAGGCAGAACTCGAAGGCCGTCCCCTTGGTGAGCTGGCCGGTGAGGTGGCCGTGGAAGAGGCCGGTGACCAGGTAGAAGGCCAGGAGGAGGAAGACGGCGGCCAGGAATCCGTCCAGGGGCAGGAAGTGGAGCGCCCAGCGTGCCTCCGCCAGCACGATGCCGATGGCGATGCCGTAGGCCAGCGTCTTGCCCGCGTCGGCGTCGCTCTCCCGCAGCACCTCCACCGCCATGAGGAGCGTCACCAGCCCGACGGCCGCCGCCGACGGCAGCAGGTCGATGTCGAAGCTGTAGATGACGGCGAAGAAGGCGAAGGTGGTGAGGTACGTCAGGATGTTCAGGATGAACCGTGCCAGCCCGTACCCGGCGTCCGTCTCATCCACGCACACTGCCTGGGACCGGGCGATGAGCCCGAAGCCGGCGCCGGCGCCCAGACCGGCCAGCACCGTCCAGTAGCCCGTGGCGGTGTACTGGAAGAAGAGGCCCAGGCCCAGCACGTACAGCACCGGCAGGAAGAGGTACGGCGCGCTGTCCGCCACGCTCTGGAAGGAGGCGGCGGGGTGCGAGCGGACGATGCCGTCCACGCCGAAGGCCGCCAGGCCCACCACCAGGAGGAGGAGCCACGTCTGGGCGGGCTCCATGGCCAGGAAGGCGGTGAGCCCCACCGTGACCGCGATGGTCAGCACGTACACGCGGTCCGATGTGCGAAGCCTTCGGAGCTTGAGCGGGGTCTCCATGGGCTCCTCCGTGCGCGGGCCTGCGCGGGTATGCCGTGCGGCGCGTGGGGCGGCTGGGCAGGCAGAGGTGGCTTGCCCTGGATTGTAGGTGCGCCCCCGGACAGTGTCAACCCGAGCCGCCGGCCGACGGGGCGGCGGCGCCGTCCAGCAGGGCCGGGAGCTGGTCCAGCCGCCGCAGGGTGGGGTAGGACGTCCGGCGCCTCCCCCGGCGGTCGATGAGCACGGCGTCCATGCCCAGGCGGCGCGGCGCCTCCACGTCGTTCACCACGTGGTCGCCCACAAAGAGGGTGCGCTCCGGCTCCACGTCCAGCAGGTCCAGCGCCTGGTGGTAGATGTCCGGGAACGGCTTGCGGCACCCGGCGCGGGCGGAGGTGACGGCGGGCAGGTCCAGCCCGTTACAGCCCAGCGCGGCGATGATCTCCGGCAACTCCCACATGTGGTTGGAGACCACGCACAGCCGCAGCCCCCGACGCGCCAGCTCCGCCAGCGTTGGGAGCGCGTCCGGGTACCAGCGGTAGTAGGCGGGCCGGACCTCCTCCTCCGCCACCGCCGCGGCAGCCAGCGCGGCCGTGGCGGCGTCCATGCCCAGGGCACGGAGCCGCTCCGCATGGACCAGCCGCCGCAGCTCCCGTGCCAGCTCCGGCGTGGCGCTGTACGCCTCGTGGCGCACGCCGTAGGGCGTCTCGAACTGCCGCCAGCCTTCGTCAATGACGCGGCGGAGGTCCTGCCGGGTAATGGCAACCCCGCAGGCGGCGCAGGCGTCCACGTAGATCTGCGCGTGCGGCGGTGCCATGAACGCCAGGGTGCCCTCAAAGTCCAGGAAGACGGCGTCGTAGTGCATCAGCATGCGCTCGCCGGGGGTGCAGGGTCGGTGGTCCTCCAGCGTGCGAGCCCATGGTACCCGCCGCGGCGGCGCGGGTCCAGGCCGGCCGCTGCCCGGCGGCGCCGCCGGCTCATGCCGGTGCCGCCACCTCCTGCGCCGGTTGGACGCGGACCAGGTGCGTGAGGACGGCCAGCAGGACCCGCTGCCAGCCCTCCCGCCAGCGCCGCAGGTCGATGCGGACCTGAGTGCGGGAGAGGCGTACCCCGTCCAGCCCCTCCTCCTGGAGGGTGCGCTGGAGCGCCGCGCGGGACGGGATCTCCCCCGCCTCCTCCGAGAGCCGGAGCACCAGCAGGCCGTCCTCCACGGTGATGCTGGCGGCCCGGACCCGGCGGGCCAGGATGCGCACGCGCACCACGTAGAGCAGGTTGCGGGCCGCCTCCGGCACCGGCCCGAAGCGGTCCGCCAGCTCCTCCTCCAGGGCGTCCGCCTCCTCCGGGTCCGTCACACCGGCCAGGCGCTGGTAGAGGTTGAGGCGGACGTTGAGGTCCGGCACGTAGGGCTCCGGCAGGAAGGCGGACAGGGGCAGGTCCAGGGTGAGCGGCGGCCGGGCGGTGCTGGGCACCGGCGGCGTGACGCCGCGCTGCACCGCCCGCAGGCGCTCCACCGCCTCCGTCAGCATCCGCGAGTACAGCTCGAACCCCACGGCGCTGATGTGGCCGGACTGCTCGGCGCCCAGGAGGTTGCCGGCGCCGCGGATCTCCAGGTCCCGCAGGGCAATCTGGAAGCCCGCGCCCAGCTCCGTAGCCTCGAAGATGGCCTGGAGGCGCTTCTGGGCCGGCTCCGTCAGGGCCCGGTGCGGCTCGTGCAGGAGGTAGGCGTAGGCGCGGACGGCACCGCGGCCCACGCGACCCCGGAGCTGGTAGAGCTGGGCCAGGCCCAGGGACTCCGCCCGGTTGATGATGATGGTGTTCACGTTGGGGATGTCCAGGCCGGATTCGATGATGGTGGTGCACACCAGCACGTCGATCTCGCCGCGGGTGAACCGCTCCATCACCTCCGCCAGCTCGTGCTCCGGCATCTGCCCGTGCCCGATGCCGAACTCCGCCTCCGGCACCAGCGCCTGCAACCGCCGGGCCACCTGGTGGATGTTGTGCACCCGGTTGTGGACGAAGTAGACCTGCCCGCCCCGGTCCAGCTCCCGCAGGATGGCCTCCCGGATTAGGCGGTCGTCGGACTCCGCCACGTAGGTCTTGATGGGCAGGCGGTCCTCCGGCGGCGTGGCCAGCACGGACATGTCCCGGATGCCGGTGAGCGACATGTGCAGCGTGCGCGGGATGGGCGTGGCGGAGAGGGCCAGCACGTCCACGTTCTGCCGCATCTGCTTCAGGCGCTCCTTGTGGGCCACGCCGAATCGCTGCTCTTCATCGATGATGACCAGCCCTAGGTTCTTGAACGTCACGTCCTTCTGCAGGAGCCGGTGCGTGCCGATGACGATGTCCACCTGCCCCAGCGCCAGGTCCCGGACCACCTCCCGCTGCTCCCGCTCTGAGCGGAACCGGGAGAGGACCTCCACCCGCACCGGGAAGCCGCGCAGCCGCTCCGTGAAGGTGTGACCGTGCTGCTGGGCCAGGACGGTGGTGGGTACCAGGACCGCCACCTGCATGCCGTCCATGACGGCCTTGAAGGCGGCGCGGACCGCCAGCTCCGTCTTGCCGTAGCCCACGTCGCCGCAGACCAGCCGGTCCATGGGCCGCGGCGCCTCCATGTCCGCCTTGATCTCCCGCAGCACCGCCGTCTGGTCCGGGGTCTCCACGTAGGGGAAGGAGGCCTCCAGCTCCTGCTGCCACGGCGTGTCCGGCGGGAAGGCGTGGCCGGGTGTGACCTCCCGTGCGGCGTAGAGGTGCAGCAGCTCCTGCGCCAGGTCCGTGACGGCGCGGCGGACGCGCTCCTTGGTGCGCGCCCATTCGCCGGAGCCCAGCCGGGAGAGGGCCGGCGGCCGGTCGCTGGGGCCCACCCAGCGGGTCACCCGGTCCAACTGGTCCGTGGGGACGAAGATGCGGTCGCCCTCGGCGTAGTGCAGCTCCAGGTACTCGCGCTCCACGCCGTCCACGGCCTTGCGGACCACCCCGGCGAAGCGGGCGATGCCGTGCTCCACGTGGGCCACGTAGTCGCCCACCGCCAGCTCGGAGAGGAAGGCGGCCCGCTCCGCCCGCGCCGTCCTGACGGGCCGCCGCTGCTTGGTGAAGCCGAAGATCTCCGCGTCCGTCAGGACGGTGAGCCGTCCCTCCAGCGTCCAGCCGCCGGCGAGCATGCCCTGCACCAGCGTCAGACTGCCGGGCGGGGGCGGCTCCGTCACGTCGCGGCGCAGGGGGACGGCGGGCCCCTCCTCCCGGAACAGCTCCGCCAGCCGGCCCGCCTGCTGGGAGACGATGACCACGGGCGCGCCGGTCCGCGCGGCGGCCAGCGCCTCGCTGACCACGGCGCGCAGGCGGGCCCCGTAGGAGGCGGCGGGCCCCAGGCCCACGTCCAGTGCCGGTCGCTCCTCCAGGTCCGCCGACCAGCGCCGCAGCGCCGCCCGCCGGGGGTGCGCCCCGGCCAGGGCCAGCGTCTCCGCTGCCCCGGCGTGGGGGAGCGGCATGCCGTCGGGCAATTCGCCGCGGGCGGCCATGTCGTCGCGGACCTCGGCGGCCTGGGATTCCAGCTCCTCCAGGATGGCCCGGATCTCGGCGGGCTCGCTCAGCAGGAGCACGGCCTCCTCCGGCAGGTGCTCCAGGAGGGTGGCCGGCGCCAGGAACGGCGTGTAGAAGTGGTCGCCGGGGAGGCGGCCGCCCTCCGCCAGCACGGAGAGCTCGTGCTGGACGCGCTCCGCCACCTCGGCGGCGGTCCGGGAGAGGTCCAGGCGCTCCAACAGTGCCCGGGCGGCGCGCTGTGGCTCCAGCAGCTCCCGGGCGGGGCCCACCAGGTACGCCTCCACGCGGTCGCCGGAGCGCTGGGTGGCCGGGTCGAAGAGGCGCAGGGAGTCCACCGTGTCGCCCCAGAGGTCGATGCGGACGGGCCGCCCGGCCGCCGGCGAGTAGACGTCCACAATGCCGCCGCGGCGGCTGGCCTGGCCGGGCTCCTCCACCTGGGGCACGAACTGGTAGCCCAGCTCCGTGAGGCGGAGGAGGAAGCGCGGCAGGTCCAGCGCCTCCCCGGCGCGCACCTCCACCCGGGCGCGGGCCAGGCGATCCGGCGCCACCGTCCGCTGGGCGGCGGCGTGACCGCAGGCCACCACCAGCGGCGCCGGCCCGGTGCCCGGTGCGGCCAGCGCCATGAGGATGCGCAGCCGCTCCCAACCGGCCTCCCGGTCCGGGGAGAGGCGCTCATAGGGCAGGGCCTCCCGCTCCGGGAAGAGGAGGACCCGGTCCGGGTGGCCCAGCCAGGCGGCGGCCTCCTCCGCCAGGGAGCGGGCCTGGTCCGGGCGTGGGGTGAGCACCAGCACCGGCCGGCCCAGGCGCTCCGCCAGGGCGGCGGCCACGGCGGGCTTGGCGGCGTCCGGCACCAGGAGGTCCGGGCCGGGGCCGCCGCGGGCCAGGGCGTCCAGGGCCGCCTGGAGGCGGTCGGATCCGGTGAGGGAGGGCAGCAGTCCGCTCAGGTTCATGGGTACGGGTGCGGGCGACGGTCCGTCAGGGCATGGGGTAGCACGAAGCGGGGCTGGTCGCCGGTGACCAGCCCCCCGCCTCGCTCGGTTCTATTGTACCGTAGAACGGACCGCCCCTCAATCGGCGACGGACCGTGCTACCCCTCCACGTTGAAGTCCTCGCAGTCGGACCAGCGCCACTTGCCGTCTTCCTTCACGGCGCGGGTGCTGCTCCCCTCCTCGTCCAGGGGCTGCTCTTCACCCATGATCTTGATGGTTCCCACCAACCGGACGTCGGCGCTGGTATCGGTGAGGTTCGTGATCTCGATATCGTCCAGGTCGATCTCGAGATCGTCCTCGCCGGCGAAGACCCGGATGAGGGCGAAGGCGGCTTCCATTTCGGCCTCGTCCACGTCGCACTCCTTGGACATGAGTCCGGCCATCTTCTTGCCGTCCAGGTCCTCGAGCGCGGCCACGGTGTCTCGTGCCAGCTTCTCGATCTGTGCTTGGTCGCCGCCACCCCCGCCGTTGCAGGCCGCGAAGACGGCCAGGGCGAGGAGGGCAGCCGCCCCCAGGGCGGCGGGCAGGGCACGGCGTCGGAACACGGAGGTCTCCTTTCGCGTGGCCGGGCCCTCTGCGGGCCCGGCCTGCTGCATCACGAAGCGGTCCGGAATCCGCTGCATCATAACGAACGAGGGCGGGCTTTGTCACGAAGGACGGTGGAAGACGTGGGGCGGAGGGTCACGCGCGGGCGTTCTGGACGTTCATGGCGCGCTCCAGGCCGTCCCGCAGGATCAGCTCCACGGCCTCCGCCGCGCGCGCCACGCCCTCCTCCAGGGCGCGGCGCTCCTCCGGGTCCGGGTCCGAGAGCACGTACCCGGCCACCACCTCCGGGTCCCAGGAGGGTTCGCCGTTCCGCAGCGGCCGGCCGATGCCGATGCGGACCCGGGGGAACTCCGTGGTGCCGGTGTGCTGGGCAATGGAAGCCATGCCCCGGTGGCCGGCGTGGCCGCCCCTGGCGCGGACGCGGACGCGGCCGGGCGGCAGGTCCAGGTCGTCGTAGATCACCAGGAGCTCCTCCGGCCGGACGCCGAAGCGGTCCATGAGGTGCCGCACGGCCCGGCCGCTCTCGTTCATGAAGGTGCGCGGGCGGGCCAGCACCACCCGCCGCCCGGCGATGACGCCCTCACCCACGTTGGCCACCTTGCCGCTGGCCTTGAGGTGGATGCCGTGGGCCCGGGCCAGCCGGTTGACGCACCAGGCGCCCACGTTGTGGCGGTTCCCGGCGTACTCCGGGCCGGGGTTCCCCAGGCCCACAATGAGCCACACGGGCGCCCCATCCGGGGGCTCCTGCGGCGGCGGGGAGGGGCGAGAACGGGGGACGAGGGGGCTCATGGCACCAGCTTAGCACATGGGCGTGGCGGCGTCCCGCCGCGGGGGCTGCTCAGGGCGGCCCCGGCGGTGCCAGGCGCACGCGGCGCGTGCCCGGCGGCCCCTGGGCGGCGTCCAGCGCCGACCGCAGCAGCCGGCGAAAGGTCTCCACGGCGGCGTCCACGTCCTGCTCCGTCACCTCCGGGTGCGCCGCCGCCAGGCCCGCCAGGACGCCGGGGTCCGGCGACGGCTCCCGCAGGAAGTCCCGGAGGAAGGCCGTCAGGTCGTCGTCCAGGAGCGCGGCCAGGCCGGCCAGGTCGCTGGCGCGGGCGGCCTGGAGGAGCTGGTCCAGGCGGGCGTGCCCCTCCCGGTCCAGCACGCGGCGCACCGCCCGGCGGGAGAGGCGCCGGAGCTGCTGGGCCAGGGCCGCGTGCAGCCGCGCCAGGTCCCGTTCGGCGGCCTCCAGGGGCGGGACGGCGTCCAGCGGCAGGCGGCAGGCGGGGCAGCGCGGCTCGTCCTCCGGCGGGCCGGGCTGCGGGCAGGGGACCGCCTCCGCCAGCCGGCGGGCGTAGCCCCGCAGAGCGGCGGCTCCCAGCGGCGGCCCCAACTCCGCCAGACCGTTCAGCCGCGCCAGGGCCTCCACTTGCGGCCCCGCGGCCGCCAGCCGCTCCCGTAGCCCGGCCAGCGCCTCGTGGTAGCGGCGGTGGTGCTCGACATAAAGGCGATGGTAGCGGCTGAGGAACAGGTCGAAGGCGGCGCGGATGCCGGCCAGCCGGTGGGGCTCCGCCTGCACCGCCTCCGGTGAGAGCTGCTCCAGCACCAGGGTGCGGTCCACGGCCAGCTCAGCGTGGGCCTCCGGCAGCGCGGCCCCATCCAGGTACCGGCGCATGGCGGCCAGCGCCGCGGCGTCCGCGGGGGAGGCGGCGGCCAGCCGGAGCAGCGCCACCTCTTCCAGGAGCGCCCACGGATCCTGGTAGGGGCGGCAGGCCAAGAGGAAGGCCTCCGGGTCCGGTGCAGCGGCCAGCGCCTCCAGGCGGGAGAGGGCGGGCAGCAGGTGGGGCTCCTGCCGGGCGGCGGGCGGGACGCCCGCCAGCGCCGCCGCCAGGCGGCGGCCCAGCAGCCGGAGGGGCGGCGCCGCCTCCAGGCCCAGCGCGGCGGCCAGCGCCTCGGCGTAGCGGGCGGCGTGGCCGCCGGCGGCCTCCCGCAGGGCGGCGAAGAGGCGGCTCAGCGCCTCCGGCCAGCCGTCCGGCCCCGGCAGGGCGAGGCCGGGCGCCACGCGCACGCCGGAGGACGCCACGGCCTCCGCCAGCGGCAGCCCGTCGCGGGCATCGATGCCGGCGCCGGACCAGACGTACGCGGCGGCGGGCTCCCGGACGGCTCCCCCCTCCCGCAGGGACGGGCTGCCGCAGAGGACCACGCCCGCCTCCGGCAGCAGCCCCTCCGGCACCGGCGCCGGGCCCACCACCAGCCGCACCACGCCGGGCCGGGGCGGCGGCGGCTCCCGGCCCCAGCGGGGGACGAAGGCCACCTCCACCGGCAGCGCGACGCCGGGCACGGCGACGCCGCCCGCGGCCTCCGCGGCGGGTCCTGTCCGGTAGGGCGCTCGACGGCGCGGCATACCGCCCCGCTACTCCCGCTTGCCGGGGAGCTTGGGCACCAGCCAGGAGAGGAAGGAGGCCGGGCTGCGGGTCTGGATGTGGGCCCGGCCGGGCCCCGTGAGCTCCACCACCAGGCCCTCCCCGCCGAAGAAGGTGGACTTCCAGCTGCCCGCGCGGCGCACCTGGTACGCCACGCCCTCCTCAAAGGCCACCACGTGCCCCGTGTCCACCACGTACCGCTGCCCGGCGGCCAGGTCCACCGGGTGGATGGCGCCGTAGCTGGAGAGGAAGAGGTCCCCGGTGCCGGTGACCCGCAGCAGAAAGAGGCCTTCGCCGGAGAAGAAGGTCTTGGCGCCGCCCCACTTGGTGTCCACCTGGATGTCGCCCGTGGAGGCCAGGTAGGAGCCGGACTGGACCAGCAGCGTCCCGCCGCTCATGCGGTAGTGGACCACGTCGCCCGGGAGCGCGGGGGCCAGGGTGACCTCCCCCGGCGCCTCCGCCTTGAAGGTGTTGATGAAGAAGCTCTCGCCGCCCAGCACGGAGCGCCGGAGGCCGCTCAGCAGACCGCCCTTGGCAGCGGTCTGGAGCTGGATGGAGTCCGACATGCTGACCATGGCGCCCGTCTCGGCGCTGATGGTCTCGCCCGCGGACAGGCGGACGATGGCGAGGGCGTAGGCCGGCTGGTAGCGGATCTCGAAGTCCACGGCGGGGCGCGCCTCCTCACGACGGCAGAATCCGCCCGATTATAGGGGATGGCGCGGCCTGCTGTCATGGGTGCCGGGGCTGTGCGGCGGCTACTTGGGGAGGGCCCCGCCGTGCTCCCGCAGGCGGGCCACCAGGCGCGGCAGCACCGCCAGGACGTGGTCCACGTCCGCGTCGGTGTTCTCCGGGCCCAGGGTGAAGCGGACGGTGCCCAGGGCCCACTCCAGCGGCAGGCCCAGGGCCAGGAGGACGTGGGAGGGCTCCCACGTGGCGCTGGAGCAGGCGCTGCCGTTGGATGCGGCGATGCCCGCGGCGTCCAGCTGCGCGATGAGCCGGTCGCCCTCCACCCCGGCGAAGCTGAAGCTGGCGTGGTTGGCCAGCCGCCGCCGGCGGTGGCCGTTGAGCCGGGCGTCCGGGACGGCGGCCAGCACGCCCTGGATGAGGCGGTCCCGCAGGGCCGTGAGGCGGGGCACCGCGGCGGTCCGCCCCGCCTCGGCCAGGCGGAGGGCCGTCGCCATGCCCACCGCGCCGGCCACGTTCTCGGTGCCGGCGCGCCGCTGGCGCTCCTGTCCGCCGCCGGTCTGCTGGGAGAGGAACGGCGTGGCCTTGCGGAGGTAGAGGAGGCCCATGCCCTTGGGCCCGCCGAACTTGTGGGCGGAGAGGCTGAGGGCGTCCACGCCCAGGCCGTCGACGGAGAGGGGCAGGAGGCCCGGCGCCTGCACCGCGTCCGTGTGGACCGGGATCCGGCGGCCCAGCGCCCGCGCCCGGCTGCGGACCGCCCGGACGATCTCCGGCACCGGCAGGATGGTGCCCACCTCGTTGTTGGCCAGCATGACGGAGACCAGCACCGTGTCCTGCCGGACGGCGGCCGCCACTTGGTCCGGGAGGACCAGCCCCTCAGGGTCCGGCGGGACGTAGGTGACCTGGAAGCCGAACTTCTCCAGGTACTGGCAGGTGTGGAGGACGGCGTGGTGTTCGATGGCCGTGGTGACCACGTGCCGGCCCACGCCGGCCAGCGCCTGGGCCAGGCTGATGCCGCGCACGGCGGCGTTCACGGACTCCGTGCCGCCGCTGGTCAGCACCACGTCCGCCGGGCGGCAGCCCAGCACCTCCGCCAGGTCCCGGCGGGCGCGGTCCAGCGCGCGCTGCGCCTCCCTGGCGTAGTGGTGGACGCCGGAGGGGTTGCCGAACCGCTCCGTCAGGAAGGGGAGCATGACCTCCACCACCTCCGGACGGACGGGCGTGGTGGCGGCGTGGTCCAGGTAGACGGGTGCAGTCATGCCATAGCGCCGGCGGGCGGGCCCCCAGGGCAATGTACTTGGTACAGTGCCCCGATCCTACCGGTGGGGGGTATGGCTGTCAAGGCGAGGGGACCCCTCAGGCCGTGTCCGTCAGCAGCGTCAGCGGGGCCAGGATGATGACGGCGATGAGCCAGGCGATGATGCCCGTGCCCACGGCGCGCAGGGTGGTGAAGTCCAGCGCCTGCCGGATGGCGATGATGGCCGCCACCAGGATCCAGATGCTGATGATCAGGAGCAGGATGGGCCCGAGGATGGGGATGAAGCCGAAGATGGAGAGGACGCCGGGGCTGTACGCGAAGCCGACGGTGCGCAGCACCTGGCCCCAGGTGGCCTGGGTGGCGCCGGTGCGCAGGAGCCGGGACCCCACCAGGTACGCGGCGCCGGAGAGGAGGATCCAGTACAGCACCGCGGCGATGACCCGGACCACGAGCCCGCCCAGGCCCTCCGAGAGGCCGCCGATGCCCCCGGCAATGGCCGCCAGGACGATGATCAGCAGCGCCTGCCCCGTGGCGCCCTGGTCGTGCTCCACCTCCTCGTACACGCTCACGTCCAGCCGCGCCGCCCGGAGCATCCGCTCGATCATGGCCGCCCTCCTGTCTCCGCCGTCTCTCTACGTTCAATCCTACGACGGCCCGTCAAGGCTCGCCATCGCCCGCTCTAGCTACGCCGTGCTCGCCCGGAGGGAACCGGGCTCACGTCACCAGCCGGGTGATGGGCACCGAGAGCTGGAGGAGGGCGAAGTAGGCCAGCAGGTGGGCCAGCACGGCCGGGGCCGCCACCTTCGCCGCGGTGGAGGAGCCGGCGTGGAACGCCTCCGCCAGCGCCTGCGCCGCCGCCACGCCCACCCAGCCGAAGATGAGGAGCTGGAGCGGCAGCCCCACCAGCGGGAAGAAGGCGAAGAAGCTGGCCACGGCCGGCGCCTGCGCGAAGCCGGTGTAGGTGAGGATCCGCTCGCGGGTGGTGGGGAGCTCCGGCGCCAGCGCCAGCAGGCGGGTGGACAGGTAGTAGGCCACGGTGGTGAAGAGGGCCCAGCCTGCCGCGTACCCCAGCACGCCCAGCAGCAGGCCGATCACGCCGACCCAGAAGTCGCCCTGGGCCACCCGCAGCCCGCCGCCGATGCCGGCCGCGGCCGCCACCACGGCCACGGAGGCCAGCGCCTGGAGCCGGGCGCCCGGGTCCGCCGCGATCTCGTGGTAGAGGTCCACCTGGAGCTGCGCGGCCCGCAGCATCCGGTCGATGAGCCGGTCGATCATGCGCGCCTCCCGTCGTCTGGTTCCCCTGGAGATGAGACGACGGAGGGGCCGGAATGTAACAGTTACGCCGGTTCGCCGTCCGCCGCGGCCAGGAAGCGCCGGTAGTCCAGGGCGCGGCGGATGGCCAGGGCGGCCCGCTCGTAGGTGGGGAAGAGGGGGATGCCGGCCTCCTGGAAGCGGGGCCGGATGGTCAGCGCCGCCTCCTCCATGTGGCCGGCGTAGAACACGGCGAAGAACGGCTTGGCGGAGCGGTCGCGGAAGGCGGTGAGGGTGCCCAGGGTGCCCTCCAGGGCCTCCGGCTGGGTCACCCAGCGGCGGGCCATGAAGCCGCCGGAGACCTCCATGACAATGGCATCCACGTGGGGGTCTTCGTCCAGGATTTCCAGGATGCGCCGCAGGTTGTCCGGGTTCTGTCCCAGCGTGCCGCCGGTGTCCAGCGGGTTGCGGTAGCTGCCGCCGATGACGTTGAAGAACTCGCCCAGGCGGCGGTAGGAGGCGTCGCTCAGGAGGGGCACCTCCAGCCCGGCCCGCGCGAAGGCGTCCGTGATGCCCACGGAGGGGCCGCCGGTCATGGCCATGAGGGCCATGCGGGGGCCCGCCGGGGCGCGGGCCAGCAGCAGGGCCTTGAGGACGTCCACCACCTCGTCCAGGGTATCGGCGGGGATGGCGCCGGTCTGGCGCATGACCGCGTTCCAGACGGCCGTGGAGGAGGCCAGCGATGCCGTGTGGGAGGCGGTGGCGCGGGCGCCGGCCTCCGTCTGGCCGCCCTTCCAGACCACCACGGGCTTCTCCCGGGCCACCCGCCGCAGCGTCTGGAAGAAGCGCCGGCCATCCTTCACGCCCTCCACGTACATGGCGATGACCCGTGTGTCGGGGTCGGCGGCCAGGACCTCCAGGTAGTCCGGCACGTCCAGGGCCACGGCGTTACCGATGCTGGCGCTCTTGCTGAGGCGCAGGCCGTTGTGGGCGGCCACCAGGCTGAGGTTGATGGCGTGGGTGCCGCTCTGGGAGATGAAACCCACGGGGCCGCTCTCGCCCGTGGGCTGCTCGCCGCTCTGACGGATGCCGGCCCGGGGGTTGTAGAGGCCCATGCAGTTGGGTCCCACCAGCGCCAGGTCCGCCTCCGCGGCGATGCGCGCCACCTCCGCCTGGAGGCGGATGCCCTCCTCCTCCCCCGTCTCGGCGAAGCCGGAGGTGAAGAGGGCCACGCCGGCCACGCCCTTGGCGGCGCAGTCCGCCACAATGCGGGGCGCCACCGCGCGGGGCACGGCACACAGCACGTAGTCGATCTCGTCCGGGATCTCCTGGAGGCTCCGGTAGTTGGGGATGCCCAGCTCTTCGATGCCGGGGATCTCGGCCGGGTCCACCTGGACGGAGTAGAGCCGGCCGGTAAAGGGGCGCATGGCCCGGAGCCACATGTAGCCCGTCACGCGCTTGTCCCCCACCACGGCCACGGTGCGGGGACTCCAGGCGCGCTCCAGGCGGCGAAGCTTCTCCTGCACGGATCGACTCCTGCTGCGGCGTCAGGAGGGCCGGCTGCCGGTCCGTGCAGCCTTCCGCTTCTCCTTCAGCTTCTTCTGCTTCTTCAGGTGTTTGTGCCAGGCTACCTTCTTGCGCTTGTTCATCCGCGGGGTTCCTCGTCCACCACCATGCGGGCGTCGACGGCCAGCGCGCCGTCGCGGTAGGCAATCATGGGGTTCAGGTCCAGCTCCTTCACCTCCGGGTGCGCCTCCACGAAGGCGGAGAGGTTGAGCAGGACGCGCCGCAGCGCCGCCAGGTCCGCGGGCTCACTCCCGCGGTACCCCTCCAGGAGGGGGAAACCCTTGATCTCCCGGATCATCTCGTCGGCGTCCCGGGGGGTCAGCGGCACCACCCGGAAAGAGACGTCCTGGAGCAGTTCCACCAGGATGCCGCCCAGGCCGAACATGAGCACGGGCCCGAACTGGGGGTCCCGCGTCATGCCGATGATGACCTCCGTGCCCGGCCGGGCCATCTCCTGCACCGTCACGCCCTGGACGGCGGCGTCCGGGCTGGCCCGGCGGACGGCGGCCATGATGGCGTGGAAGGCCTCCCGCACCTGGTCCGGGGTGCGGAGGTCCAGCCGGACGCCGCCTACGTCGCTCTTGTGGGTGATGTCCCGGGACGCCACCTTGAGCACCACCGGGAAGCCCAGCTCCTCCGCCGCCCGCACCGCCTCCTCCGCCGTGGCGGCGGGGACGGTCCGGGTGGTGGGGATGCCGGCCTCCGCCAGGATCGCCTTGGACTCCGCCTCCGTGAGCAGGGTCCGCCCCTCGCTCCTGGCCTGCCGGATGATGCTGGCGATGCTCATGGGGCACCGGACCTCGGTGTGGGCTGGGCCTGCGGGCCCAGGCCATCATAGGAGGCGCCCTCCGCCGGTGTCAACGCGCCCGGCCCCCCCGCTGCGCCCTTCCCGGAAGGACGGGGAGCGAAGGGGGCTCAGCGGAGCACGGTGCCGGCCCCGGCTTTGGGGAGGGGCGGCGCCGCACCCCCGTGGCTGCCCACCCTGCCATGCTGGGCGGCCGGAGGGAGCGAAGCAGCCTGACTCACGGGAGCGGCGCGCCTCGCCGTGCCCCCGGGCGCGGGCCCGTGTCCGGCGGGGGTACCCTTCAGCCTGCGGCGCGGCCCGCCGATGATCGCGGTAGAGCGCTCTGGGAGGGGGAGATGACCTCGGGGTTGACGGTGGCGGAGGAGTTCCAGACCGTGGTGTTCCGCTTGGGACAGGAGCACTACGCCCTGCCCATTGAGCGGGTGCACGAGATCATCCGCCTGCAGCCGGTGACGCGGCTGCCCCGCACGGCGCGGTTCATGGAGGGGATCATCAACCTCCGGGGCAACATTGTGCCGGTCATCGACCTGCGCAAGCGGTTCGAGCTGGAGGCGGAGCAGAGCCCGGAGGCCCGCATTGTGGTGGCGGAGGTGGGGGACGTCCGGATGGGGATGGTGGTGGACGCCGTCACGGAGGTGCTGCGGATCTCCCGGGACGTGGTGCAGCCGCCGGAGTCGTTCCGGGCGCTGGTGGACGGGGAGTTCATGACCGGCGTGGCCAAGCTGGAGGACCGGCTGATCATCATCCTGGATTTGGAGTCGCTCTTCAGCGCCGGCGAGCAGCGGGCCATGGCCCGCGCCGGCAAGGCGGGCTGAGGCGGCGCGGACGGGGTACCCGGGACCGCACGGATGCGGCGCCCGTGTAAAGGGAGAGCCGAGGCGAAGGGGCCTCGGCTCCCGTGTGTCCGGCTCCCTCCGGCTGCCGGCGCTCAGCCTGCCGGGGTGGCGGCGCCCTCCGCGGGCGTGGGCTGGGCGCCGCCGTCCTGCGGCTGCTGCGGCTCCTCGCCCGGCACCAGCCGCCAGCGGCCGTCCTCCTTGCGCAGGAGGAACGCCGTGGGGATGTCCTGCTCCACGTCGTCCACCTCCACCGTTACGGTGGCGTTCACCTGGGCCTGGTCGCGCGCGTCGTTCAGCGTGATGTCCTCGTCGTTGATGCGCTGGAGCCGGAACCGTATGCCCTCCAGGGTGGGGAAGTCGGCCGCGATCTCCTCCTTGCTCACCTGCTGCTGGGACTCGTTGGGCAGCAGTTCGTAGAGCCGGTCCTCATCGCGCTCGTCCAGCGCGGAGACGAAGTCCTGCACCGTCCTGCGGACCTCGTCGCGCTCGTCGCCGCCGCCATCGCCGCAGGCCGCCAGCAGGGCGCCGCCCAGCAGCAGGGCCGTGAGCAGGATGGGGAGCGTCCAGGGGTGATGCCGCACCAGGTCTGCCTCCTTGGAACGAACGGGGCCCGCCGGTGCCGGGGCGGCCGGCGGGCCCTGTGCATCGCCGTACAAGGGGTATTGTAGACCCCCGTGCGGGCCGTGGCAACGGAAGCGGAGCGGCCGGCACGGGGTACCATCTGCCTTGACATACGTGCTAAACTATTTATGCGCGTTAGCAGGTTACTGCGCCCCACGATACCCGAGCACGAGGAGGCGGGATGGCCAACCCGTTCGACGACTACCTGGACCTGGTGGAGGCGGCCAGGATCCTCGGCATCCATCCCCAGAGCCTGCGGCGGCTCATCAAGCAGAAGAAGATCCCGGCGGTGCTCTTCGCCGGCAAGTACCTCATCGAGCGGGACAAGCTGGAGATGTTCAAGGCCAACTACGACCCGCGCCCGGGACGGAAGCCCATCCGGCGCCTCCTGTAGGCACGTCCCGCGGCCGGCCGCTCCCGGACGCCGCCCCAGAGCAAGGGCGGCGTCCGTCTGCCGGTGGGGCGGACACGCCACTTGACGCGTTCCTTGACCGCCTTTCCGGCGCGGCGATAGAATGACGGGGTACGATGTTCGAGACACTGAGCGACAAGCTCCAAGGCGTCTTCCGCAAGCTGGGCAACCGCGGCGTCATCACGGAGCGTGACCTGGACGAGGCCATGCGGGAGGTGCGCATTGCCCTCCTGGAGGCCGACGTCAACTTCAAGGTGGTGCGGGAGTTCATCGCCCGCGTCCGGGAGCGTGCCCTGGGCGCCGAGGTGCTGCGGTCCCTGACGCCCACCCAGCAGATCATCGGCATCGTCCACCAGGCGCTGGTGGAGACGCTGGGCGGCGAGCGGGCGGACCTGGGGCGGGCGCCCTCGCACCCGCCCACGCTGGTGATGCTGGTGGGCCTCCAGGGCTCCGGCAAGACCACCAGCGCCGCCAAGCTGGCCGTCTACCTGCGGGGCAAGGGCGAACGGCCGCTCCTGGTGGCGGCGGACGTCTACCGCCCCGCGGCGGTGGACCAGCTGGTGACGCTGGCAGAGCAGAACAACCTGGAGGTCTACCAGGAGGGCACGGACGCCCGCCCGGCGGACATCCTGGCGCACGCCCTGGACCGCGCCCGGCGGATCGGCGCCACGTACGTGCTGGTGGACACGGCGGGCCGGCTCCACGTGGACCAGGAGATGATGGCGGAGGTGGCGGACCTGCGCCAGCGCTTCAACCCCACGGAGGTGCTCTTCGTGGCGGACGCCATGGCCGGGCAGGACGCCGTGCGGGCGGCGGAGGAGTTCCACCAAGCGGTGGGTATCACCGGCCTCATCCTCACCAAGATGGACGGCGACGCCCGCGGCGGCGC
>DATCLE010000130.1:0-10222 GCA_036564075.1 Dehalococcoidia bacterium | reverse complement strand
CCTCAAAGCCGCCGCAGGCCAGCACCACGGCCCGGGCCGTCACCTCCCGGTAGCCGTCCGGCCGCCGGACGCGGAGCCCCGTCACCCGACCGGTGCCGTCCACGTGGAGGGAGGCGGCCTTCGCCTCGTACCAGATCTCGGCGCCGGCCTCCTCGGCCAGGGCGAAGAGCTGGTCAGAGAGCCCCTTGCCGGCCCCCACCGCCTCCAGGATGAGCCCGCCCCAGAAGCGGTAGACGCCGTCCACCTTGAAGGCCTGCCGGCCGTACATGAGCACCCAGCGGAGCCCCCGCTCCTGCAGCCAGCGCATGGTGGGGTAGGCCCGGCGGACCAGCACCTCCAGCAGGGCCGGGTCTGCGAGGCCCTCCGTGACGCGCATGACGTCGTCGTAGAAGCGGGACTCCGGGTAGCTGCCCACGTCCACGGAAGCCGCCTCGGCCTCGGAGAGGTCCGGGATCAGGCGGCGGATGTCATCCAGGCCCTGGTAGGGGAAGCGGAAGCCGCCGCCGGTGAAGTAGGTGTTGCCGCCGCGCAGGTGGAGGGGCGCCTTCTCCAGCACCAGCGCGCGGGCGCCCGCCTCCCGCGCGGCGAGGGCGGCGCAGAGGGCGGCGTTCCCCGCGCCGACCACCACCACGTCGTACGGTTCCCCGCTCACCACGTCACCTCCGACGAGACGAGAGGGTAGCCCGCCGGGCCCCGCGCTGTCAACGGCGGCCGCCGGCCTAGCCCGTCCGGATGGCGGGCGCGCCGCCCCGCCGTGCTACACTGGACGCCGGGAAGAGCACACACCCGCCGCCCGGGCGGCGGGTTCAGCAGGAGCAGGCAACCATGACCACCCCCGGCGCCCGCGGGGCGCCCATGCGGCCCGCGCCCTACCTGGTCCTCACCCCGGCGGACTACCGGGTCCTGGGCCCGGCGGAGTTCGGCATGCCCGGCCTGCGGGCCGTGGAGGCCCTGGGGCCCTTCGTGGACGTGCAGGCGGCGGGGCCGCTCATCACCGTCCATGACTCCACCATCGAGCCACGGCTGGGCATCGGCCACCACCCGCACCGGTTCAACGAGCGGCTCTTCTACATCATGGAGGGCCAGCTGGACCACGACGACGCGCTGAACGGCATCCAGGGGCACATGGACCCCGGCGATACCGGCCTCTTCACGGAGGGGCAGCGCGGCATGCTCCACTCCGAGTGGAACCACGGCGACGTGCCCACCCGCGCCTACATCCTGGTCTACACCACGGACCCGGTGCCGGAGGAGACGGCCTTCACCGTCCTCAAGGACGCGGAGACGCCCCGCTACCAGGAGGGCGAAGGGGTGCACACCAAGGAGGTGGTGGGTCCGCGCTCGCCGCTGCGCGTCCACGGCGACCTCCGGCTGTTCACCGATAGCCGCCTGGAGGACGGCCGCAGCCTGACGGTGGTGCTGGACGAGGGCGAGGGGGCGCTGCTCTCCGTCCGGGAGGGGCGGGTCCGCCTGGACGGCCGGGACGTGGGCGGGCAGGAGACCATCCTGGTGCCGCCGGACCAGGGGGCGCGGACGCTGACGGTCACGGCGGCCGGCCCTGCCCGGGTCCTGCGGGCCGTCTTCGGGCCGGGGTTCGGCCTGGTGCGGCGGGGCCGGTCCCGGTAGCCCGCGCCCCTCAGTCGTCGCGTCCACGGTTGCCCCGTCCGCGACCGTTCTCGTCGCGGTCGTCCCGCCCCGGGCGTTCGGTGGGGGTCGGCGTGGGTGTGGCCGTAGGGCGCGGCGTGGGCACCGGCGTCGGGACCTGGAAGATGCTGAGGGCGCCGTCCCAGGCGGCCTCGGTGCCGTCCGGGTTCACCACCCGGACCTGGTGGTGCCCGGCTGCGGAGCCGCGGGCCACCACCGCCGTGAGGGTGTGCTGGTTGACCCAGGTGACGGACCCGGCCTCCGTGGAGCCCACCAGGACCCGCGCCCCCTGCTGGAAGCCCCGGCCGGTGATGATGAGGAGGCCGCCTTCGCGGTCCGGCATGGCCGCCGGGCGCACGGCGTCCACGTGCGGCGCTGCGCCGTCGCCCGCCCCGCAGGCGGCGGCCAGGATCGCCAGCAGCAGGGCGGCCGTCAGCAGGACGGCCGTGGGGATGCGGCGGAGCGCGGCGGTGCGGGTGCGTGCCACGGGCGAGTCCAACCCCCGTCCCGGCCGCACGTCAGGACCGCGGCCGTGCTTCCGGGCGCAGTTCGTGGCGTGCGTGCTCGGCGCGCTCCTGCTCGGCGTCGTCCGGGATGATGGCCAGGTGGTGCCGGTACGACAGCTCACCGCCCAGCCAGCCCGAGAGCGCCAGGAGGCCGACGCCCACTAGGTGCAGCACGACCACGGCCGTCAGGGAGGCGCCGGAGGTGGCGCCCTCATCGTACTGCAGGATGGCGCCGACCACGAACAGGGCGACGACGGACAGGTTCAGCAGCATGTGCAGGGTGGCGATGCCGCGGCCGTCGCTGCGGAGGGCCATGGTGACGTAGTCGCCGAAGCCCGGCAGGGCCGCGACCAGGGCGGTGACGACGGCGGCGATGCCGGTCCAGTAGGAGATGTCGTACCAGGTCATGTCCCGGTCGGTGAGCAGGTACACGATGTCCGCCACCAGCGCCCAGCTGAAGAGGCCGATGGGCAGGGTGATGAGCATGGGGTGCAGCGGATGGCCAAAGATAGAGAACCTGCTCTGCACAGTGTCGCCTCCTTTCGGCGGTCACGCGGCCGCCCCGTGTCCTGAGGGCCGCTCCCTCTCCGCACCGCACGGGGCGCTGCCCGACCCGCAGGCAGCGGCCGTGCCCCCAACCGTCGGGCCCGGGGCAGGTCCCATCCCTTGGATCAGAGCACCCCGTGCGGCGTGTGTCCACCCGCGGGTCAGCCGCCCGGCCGGCCCGGCTGTCCGGCGCGTACCGGCTCTGAGATGGCCGCCAGCGTCTGCGCCACCGCCTGGTTGCCGGACATGTGGACGGCCAGGTCTCCCAGGGAGAGGATCCCCTGCACGCGGTTCCCCTCCGTGACGCAGAGGCGCCGGATCTGCTCCCGCGCCATCATCTGGAGCGCGTCCTCCGCGCTGGCCCCCGGCGCAATGGTGATGGGGTTGGCGGTCATGTGCTCCCGCACCCGGCACTGGTTGACGGTATGGCCGGCCGCCACGCACTCCAGGACAATGTCCCGGTCCGTGATGATGCCGATGAGGTTATCCCCTTCGCAGACGGGGAGGACCCCCACGTTGTGGGTCTTCATCTCCTGGGCGGCCCGCTGGACGTTCTCACCGGCCTGGACGCAGTACGGGTTCTGGGTCATGATCTCGCGGACCTGCATGGTCTCCCTCCTTGCCGCCGCCCGGCTGGGGCGGCGCCGTCCGGCGGGGGACGCTCGGCGTCCAGTGTAGGCGGGGCGGCCGGCCGGCGACATGGCCGGTGGTGGTATGCCGCGGCGGGCCGTGCAGGTTCCCCGGCGGCAGTCTGGCGTCCCCCTCCTCCGATCCGGTATGGTGCACGTGGATTCCGCCGAGCCACCGGCCGGCGGCGCGGAGCGTCCGCGCCCGGCCGCCGGCTGCCCGCCCTGTCTCCGCCCGGTTCCCGCGGTCCAGTGCCCCTGCGCTGGAGGGCCCTTTGACCACGCATGAGCTGACCCTGCTCTATGACCTGGCCTTCGTCCTGCTGGCGGCGCTGGCCGGCGGCCTGGTGGCCCACCTGCTGCGCCTGCCGGTGGTGGTGGGCTACCTGGCGGCGGGCCTGGTCGTGAGCCCCACCACGCCGGGACCCGGTGTCTCGGACGTGGAGCAGGTGCGCGTCCTGGCGGAGCTGGGCGTGGCGTTCCTCATGTTCGGCCTGGGCGTGCAGATGTCGTTCCAGGAGCTGGCAGGCCTGCGGAAGGTGGCGCTGGTGGGCGGCGGGGCCCAGGTGGTGCTGACGGCGGCCGCGGGTGCCGCGCTGGGCCTGGCGCTGGGCTTCCCGCCAACCCAGTCCCTGTTCCTGGGCGGGGCGCTGGCCATCTCCAGCACCCTGGTGGCCATGAAGGTGCTCTCGGACCGGGGGGAGCTGGGCAGCCGCCACGGCCAGATTGTGGTGGCGTACTCGCTGGTGCAGGACCTGGCGGCCGTGGCGCTGGTGGTGGTGCTGCCCGCCGTGGAGGCGGAGGCCGGGTCCATCCTGCCGGAGCTGGGGCTGGCGGCCGCCAAGGCGGCGCTGCTCCTGGCCGCCACCTACGCCCTGGGCACCCGCCTGGCGCCGTGGCTGTTCGAGCGGGTGACGGGCACGGGGTCCCGGGAGCTGTTCCTGCTGACGGTGGTGGGCCTGGCGCTGGGGCTGGCGCTGGGCAGCGCGGCGCTGGATCTCTCCGTGGCCTTCGGGGCGTTCCTGGCGGGGCTGGTGGTCTCCGAGTCCCAGTACAGCTACCAGACCCTCAGCGAGGTCATCCCCATCCGGGACATCTTCAGCACCCTCTTCTTCGTCTCCGTGGGGATGCTCATCCCGCCGGAGGTCCTCTGGGAGCAGCCCGTCCAGGTGTTCCTGGTGGCGGGGGCAGCGGTGCTGGTGAAGCTGGTCCTCCTGACCGGCCTCACCCGGGCGCTGGGCTACGCCGCGGTGGTGGCCGTGCCGGTGGGGGTGTTCATGGCGCACATGGGGGAGTTCTCCTTCCTGGTGATCCAGGTGGGCCTAGACGAGGGGGCCGTGACACCCGAGCTGAACGGCGTGGTCCTGGGCGCGGTCCTGGCCAGCATTGTGGTGAACCCGGCGCTGGTGGCGGCCCTACCGGCGCTCCGCTCCGGGGCGGAGCGGCTGCCCAGGCTCCGGCAGGAGGCGCCGCTGGGGGAGGAGCGGCCGGAGGTGGGTCTCACGCAGCACACGGTGGTCCTGGGGGGCGGCCGCACGGGGAGCGAGCTGGTGGAGGCGCTCCTGGTGCGGAACCTCAAGGTGCTGGTGGTGGAGCGGGACCCGCGGATGGTGAAGGGCCTGCGGTCCCGGGGCGTGCCCGCCATCTACGGCGACGCGGCCAACCCGGCCATCCTGGCCCACTGCCGCCTGGAGCGGGCGCGGGTGCTGGCGGTGACCATCCCGGACGCGGCGGTGGCGCGGGCCAGCGTGGCGTACGCGCGCCGCGTGAACCCGCGCATCGACATTGTGGTGCGGGCGGTGCGCCCGGCGGAGAACCAGGCGCTCCGGCAGATGGGCGCCGCGGAAGTGGTGGCGCCGGAGTTCGAGGCGGGGCTGGAGTTCGTGCGGCACACGCTGCACCGCTACGGCGTCCCCACGCTGGAGCTCCAGGCCTTCCTGGCGCGCCGCCGGGCGGACTTCTACCGTCCGGAGGGCTGACGGCCGCTCACCGGGCTGTGTACCCGCCGTCCACCACGAGCGGCGCCCCGGTGACGAAGGACGCCTCGTCGGAGGCCAGGAAGAGGACGCAGGCCGCCACCTCCTCCGGCGTGCCGAACCGGCCCAATGGCGTGCCGGCCAGGGCGTAGCGGTGGAACTCCGGCAGCTCCCGGACCACCCGCGTCATCTCCGTCTCGATCCAGCCGGGGCAGACGGCGTTGACGCGGATGCCGGCGCCGGCGTACCGGAGCGCCAGTTCCCGGGTGAGGGCCAGCACGCCGCCCTTGCTGGCGCAGTAGGCGATGCCGAAGCCGCCCACCAGGGCCGCCATGGACGCCACGTTGACGATGCTGCCGCCCCCGCCGGCCTCCATGTGGGCAATGGCGTGCTTGCAACCGTGCATGACGCCCGTGAGGTTCACGTCCAGGACGGCGTCCCACCGCCACGGCTCCCCCGGCCCGCCCGCCACGCCGGCGTTGTTCACCATGACGTGCAAGCCGCCGAAGGCCTCCACCGTGCGGCGGACGGCCGCCTCCACCTGCGCCTCCTCCCGCACGTCCGTCTGGACGAACTCCGCCGTGCCGCCCGCGCGGCGGACCAGATCCACGGTGCCGCGGCCCGCCTCCGGGTCCAGCTCCGCCACCATGACCTGGGCCCCCTCTGCGGCGAACCGCAGCGCCACCGCCCGGCCGATGCCGGAGCCCGCCCCCGTGACCAGCGCCGCCTTGCCTGCCAGTCTCACGTCCGTCCTCCTTGGTGGTCGTGCCGGCGTCCCGCTACCCCGCCGGCGGGCCGCCGCCGTATACTAGCCTTGGCGGCCGGCCGTCCGGCCCGCTTCGTTGACTTCGCTTCCGGCCGCTGGCTATCATCGCGGGCGGGCCGGGAACGGGCAAGAGGGGTGAGATGAGCAAGTTCGGGGAGAAGATCCGGCGGGCCACGCGCCGGGAGGCGGCACCCATGGGCTTCGCGGCGCTCAAGGAGCAGCGGGCGCCGACCATGCTGGTGCTGGCGCTGGTGGACGCCAAGGCCCGCAAGGAGGCGCTGGCGGAGGCCGCCAACGGCGCCGACGCCGCGGCCGTCCGCGCCGGACACCTGGAGGCGGGGCTGGAGGGGTTGAAGGCGCTGCGGGAGGCCGCGCCGGAACTGCCCTGCGGGCTCTGGGTCCGCGCCGCCGGCCGGGAGGGGGTGCGGCAGGCGTGGCAGGCGGGAGCGGACTTCATCATCTACGGTGATGAGGAGACGGACGCGGGGGTGTTCCTGGAGGAGGGCGTGGGCCAGGTGCTGGCTGTGGCGCCGGGCGCCACAGACGCCTACCTGCGCATGGTGGAGGCCTCGCCGGTGGAGGCGGTGCTGGTAGAGGGCTGGGAGGGCCCGCTGACGGTGCGGCACAGCTTTGAGCTCCAGCGCATCGGCATGCTGACCCGCCGGCCCATGGTGGTGCCGCCGGGCGGTGACCTGGATGAGACGCAGCTCCAGGTCCTGCGGGACCTGGGGGTGGCGGTGGTGGCTGTGGAGGCGGCGGCCGGCGCCACGGCCCGGCTGCGGGAGCTGATCCAGGGCCTGCCGGCCCGCCGGCGGCGGGAGGACCGGGCGGAGCCGCTGCTGCCCCAGGTGGCCGTGGCCGCCGACGAGGACGAGGACGACGAAGGGCTGCCATAAGCGGAATTTACCTGGACGTACACGTAAGAGTTTTGGTACACTGGTGGTGAAACCTGGACTGGGGGCGCAGCCGTGGCCGAGGAGCGAGAAGGGGCATACCTCCAGATTGGCGAAGTGGCGGAGCGCACCGGCGTGACGCAGCGGACCCTCCGGTTCTATGAGGAGAAGGGGTTGCTGAAGCCCCCTACCCGCATGGAGGGCGGCTTCCGGCTGTACTCTGAAGAAGACGTCCGCCGCGTTCTGCGGATCCGCCGGCTGCGGGACCTGCTGGGATTCACCCTGGCCGAGATCAAGGAGATGGTCGAGGCCGATGAGGTGAAGATGCAGCTCCGCGCCGAGTACCGGAAGGACGCGGACGCGGAGGAGAAGCGGCGGCAGATCCAGCGGGCCAAGGAGGTCACGGAGAAGCAGCTCGCCCTGGTCCGGCGGAAGATGGAGCAACTGGCGGAGCTGCAGCGGAGCCTGGAGGAGAAGATCGCCACGTACGACGGCTGGCTGGGAGAGCTGGACCGGTACATCGCCTCCCGGGCCGGCCGGTAGCCGGCGTTGGAGCACGCGCCGGGGGCCGTCGGCAGCGACGGCCCCCGGTTCTTCTTCGTCCGCTGGTCGGACATTATGTCATGTACTGCTGTCCCCGGCCGTCAGCCGCCGCACCGCCTCCAGCGCCTCCCGGGCGTGGCGCTCGACGTCGCGCGGGTCGTCCACAACGTGGCGGATGACCCCCTCCCCGTCCACCACGAAGGTCACACGGCGGTTCACCTTTCGCTCCTCATTGAAGACGCCGTAGGCCTTGCTGACGGCGAACTGCGGCCAGTCGCCCAGCAGCGGGAAGCCCAGGTCCAGGCTGCGGGCGAAGGCGCCGGCTGAGGCGAAGGTGTCCACGCTGATGCCCAGCACCTGGGCACCGGCCTCCGCGAACCCGCCTTCGGATTCGTGGAAGCACTGGAACTCCCGCGTTCAGCCGCCGGTGAACGCCAGGGGGTAGAAGGCCAGCACCACCGGCCGGCCGCGGTAGTCCGAGAGCCGCACCTCACCGCCGTCGGCGGTCCGCAGGGTGAAGTCCGGCGCCCGTTCGCCCACGTGGAGCATCGGTTCCCTCCTGCCTGTCGGGGCGCTAGTGGCCGCCCCCGCCGTGGCCCTGCTCTTCCTCCGGTCCGGGGACGATCTGGATGCCGTAGGCCTTGCGGAACCCGTAAGCCAGGAGGAGCACCACCAGGAGCGTCCCGGCGGCGGCCGCCGTGCCCAGCATCACCATGTCCCGATCCTCGTCTGCCTGCTCCTGGCCCTCCGGCTGCTCCTGGGCCGCCGCGTCCTGTGCCGTGGCCGCAGGCGCTGTCGCCGCGTGCACGGGCCGGCCGCCGGCCGTCCAGAGGCCCGCCGCCACCAGGAGGGCGGCCAGGGCGGCGGCCAGGAGGGGGAGGGCCATCCAGCGTTGTCCCGTTCGCAGCATCGTCCGCTCCCGTGTGCCGTGGTGAGATGGGTGTGCCGGGCGGGATTGTAGCACGGCCGGGCGCTAGAGGCGAGCGGCCCGCCCCGGTTCCCTACCGGGGCACGGCGGCGGGGGGCTGCACCAGGGACTGGACGGCCACCACCCGGCCCTGCCGCAGGTAGACGCGGGGGACGCGGGCGCTGATGCCGGTGAGGATCTCGTAGCTGATGGTGTCGCAGAGGGCGGCCAGCTCGTCCGCCGTCACCACCTCCTCCCCCTGGGTGCCGATGAAGACCACCTCGTCCCCCTCCTGGACACCGGGAACATCGGTTATGTCAATTGTGGTCTGGTCCATGGAGACGCGGCCGGCCACCGGCGCCCGGCGGCCGCGCACCAGGACGTGGGCGCGGTTGGAGAGGGCGCGGCGGTAGCCGTCGCCGTAGCCCACGGCGGCCAGCCCCACCAGGCTGGGGCGGCGGGCCGTCCAGGTGCGGCCGTAGCCCACCGTCTCGCCCGGCTCCAGCCGGCGGAGGCGGACCAGGCGGCTCTTGAGGGAGAGCACGGGCCGCAGGGGGGCGTCGCGCCGGACCTCGTCGGAGGGGTAGTAGCCGTAGAGGCCGATGCCGCAGCGGACGAAGTCCAGGGCCGTCTCCGGCAGGTCCAGGAGGCCGGCCGTGTTGGCGGCGTGGCGGAGGGGGATCCAGGGCAGCCGGGCGGCCACGGCCTGGAAGCGGCGGAACTGCTCCCGGGTGAAGGCCTTGTCCGCCTCGTCGGCGGCGGCGAAGTGGGTGTAGAGGCCCTCCACCTGGAGGCCGGGCAGGCGCCGGAGGTAGGCGGCCAGGTCCAGCAGGCCCTCCTCCGGGAGGCCGTACCGGTTCATGCCGGAGTCCAGCTTCACGTGGACGGGCACGGTGCGGCCCAGCGCCACCGCGTGCCGGGAGAGGGCGTCCGCCAGGTCCCGGCCGTTGACGGTGGGGGTGAGGTCGTAGCGGACGGTGCGTTCGGCGTCGTGGGGCGGCGTGTGGCCCAGGATCAGGATGGGCGCCGTGACGCCGCCCTCCCGGAGCTCCACGCCCTCGTCCACGCAGGTGACGCCCAGGCGGTCCGCCCCGGCCTCCACGGCGGCGCGGGCCACCATGACGGCGCCGTGGCCGTAGGCGTTGGCCTTCACCATGGCGATGAGGCCCGCCGGGCGCGCCTGGTCCTTCAGGGCGCGGACGTTCTCCGTGAGGGCGTCTAGGTCGATCTCCGCCCAGGCGGGGCGGCCGGGCAACGGGTCCCCTGGCAACACGGGCGATCCTTTCTGGCGTGCGGCGCCGGAGTGGTGGGCGGGGCCGACGGCCCGGCTACGGGACGATGGCCCATTCCCTGGGGAGCCGGTAGCTGTAGACCCGGTCCGTGAGCCGGGAGCCGTCGAACACCCGGCCGCGGCCGGAGCGGGTGATCTCCCGGAAGGTGTTCTGCAGCTGCACAATGCGCTTGGCGGCCAGGTTGAAGAGGACGGCGCCCGCCTTCACCGGCTGGAGGCTGGCCTGGCGGGTGCGGTCGTCCACCACGCGGAAGGGCGGCTGCTCGTGGGGCGCGCAGAGCTCCAGGGCGCTGTGGATGGCGTCGTAGTGGCCCTCCACGTTCCGCTCGTCGAAGATGGCCAGGCCGTTGAGCACCGTCTCGCGCAGGTCGCGGTAGTACTCGTCGGCGAAGGTCAGCATCTCCTCGGCCGACCGGGGGTTGCGGGAGCAGGCGGCTACGAGGGCCGCGAGGGCTTCTGCGTGGGCGACGAAGCTGATAGCGCCGTCCCGGTCCAGGATGGTGCAGCGCAGCACGTTCATAGGG
>DATCLE010000129.1:0-5214 GCA_036564075.1 Dehalococcoidia bacterium | reverse complement strand
GGCCCGTCTCCGGCCGCCCGATGGGCGGACCTGGCTTCACCGTTCCGGCGCACCGCCGGGCGCCGGCGGCGGTCCCGGCGGGCGGAGCCCCGGCGCCGGTTTGACACCAGGGAGGGTTTAGGTTACACAGATGAACGGGGCGGGGCAAGTGCCGGACATTCATGACTGAATCCACCACGGGACAACCGTCAGGCGGCGTGGACGGCGGAATCGCACGCCGTCCGTCCTCCCGGCCGCCGCGCCTCCTCCTCTGGACCCTCCTGGCTGCGCTCCTCCTGGCCGCCGCGTGCGACGTGGGCACGTCCGCGGAGCTGACGCCGGACGGCACGCCGTTCCAGGAGCCCTCCCCGGTACCGGACGCACCGCCGCGGCCCTACCTCCTGGGCTTTAGCTCCGTGCCCGCCGAACGGACGGAGGCGGGCTACCGCGCCGCGTTCTCCCTGGCGGGCCAGTACGGGGAGCTGGTGCTGATCCCCCGGCCGCTGCCCTGGGACGAGTTCCGGTCCGGCGGCAGCATCTCCGGCACCACCCGCGACACCACTCGGGTGGAGACGGAGCTGGCCCGGCAGTACGGGCTGGACCTCATGGTGGCGGTGGACCCGCTGGACCAGGCCGACCGCGGCCGGCTGGCCAACCTGCCGGACCGCATGCGGGGGATGACCTTCCGGGACGAAGAGGTCCGCAAGGCGTTCGTGGCCTACGCCAAGTACGTGGCCCTGAACTACAAGCCGCGCTACCTGGCGCTGGGCGTGGACGTGGACATGTACTACGACGCCAACCCGGAGGACTTCCAGGCCTTCCGCTCCGTCTACAGCGAAGCGTACGACGCGGTGAAGGCCGTGGCGCCGGAGACGCAGGTCTTCGTCACGTTCCAGCTGGAGTCGCTGCTGGGGCTGCTGCCGTGGCAGAGCCGGCACGAGCCCCGCTGGGACGTGGTGCAGGCCTTCCTGCCCAAGCTGGACGTGCTGGCCGTGAGCACGTACCCCGGCTTCGTCTTCTCCACGGTGGAGCAGATCCCGGAGCAGTACTACCTGCAACTGGCCCAGCACGCGGCAGGGCGGCCTGTGGGCATCGTGGGCAGCGGCTTCTCGTCCCAGGAGACGGGTGCCGGCATCAACGACGGCTCCGAGGCGCAGCAGGAGGCCTTCGTCCGCCGGCTGTTCGCGGACGCGGAGCGGCTGGGGGCCGGCTTCGTGGTCTGGTTCGCCAGCCGGGACCCCGCCTACCAGTTGGAGCGGCCGTTCGACCTGTACGCCTCCATCGGCCTGCAACGGTCCGACGGGACGGCCAAGCCCGCCTGGCAGGCCTGGCTCCAGCAGGTGACACGGCCGCTGGCGCCGCGGGAGGCCGGCACGCCGGCGCCAGCGGCCACCCCGACGGCGGCGCCCGCCAGCCCCACGCCTAGTACGGGTAGTGCAACTCCCGCGCCAGCAACGCCCGGGCAATGACCAGCCGCTGGATCTGGCTGGTCCCCTCCACGATCATGAGCTGCCGGGCGTCCCGGTACTGCCGCTCTAGGGGGTGGTCCGCCATGTAGCCCTGGGCGCCCAGCACCTGGAGCATGTCCGAGGCGACCTTGTTGGCCATCTCCGTGGCGAACGCCTTGGCGATGGAGAGGTACGCGGCGTGCTCCCGCTCGTACTTCCCCTGGTCCACCAGCCACGCCCCCTGGTAGACCAGGAGCCGCGCCGCCTCGATCTGGATGGCGGCGTCCGCCAGCAGGAACTGGATGGCCTGGTGCTGGGCGATGGGCACGCCGAACGCCTCCCGCTCCCGGGCGAACTCCAGCGCGTACATGAGGCAGCCCTCCGCCAGCCCCACGCCCCGCGCCCCCACCACCGGCCGCAGCGTGTTCAGCGTCAGCATGGCGGTGGTGAAGCCGCGGTTCTCCCCCGCCGGCCCGCCGATGAGGTGGTCCGCCGGGACCCGCGCCGCCTCCACCACGATGTTGGCGGTGGGGACGCCGCGGACGCCCATCTTCCGGTCGCAGCGGGCCACCCGGAAGCCGGGGGTGTCCGTCGGGAGGACGAAGCCGGAGATGCCGCGGGCGCCGGGGCCGCCGGTGCGGGCGAAGAAGCTCACCCACGTGGCCACGGAGCCGCCGGAGATGTACATCTTCTCGCCGGTGATGACGTAGTCGTCGCCGTCGCGGACGGCGCGGGACTCTAAGTTCGCGGCGTCGGAGCCGTGGTTGGGCTCCGTGAGGCAGAAGGCGGCGCGCGTCTCGCCCCGGGCGATGCCGGGGAGCCAGCGGCGCTTCTGCTCCTCCGTGCCGCCCAGCACCAGGGGCTGGGTGGGGAGGGCGGAGAGGAGGACCATGAGGCCGCAGGCGTTGTCGTACTTGGAGACCTCCTCCACCGCCAGGGCCAGGGCCAGGACGCCGGCGCCGCTGCCGCCGTACGCCTCCGGGATGGTGAGGCCGAAGAGGCCGGCCTCCGCAAAGACCCGGAAGATGTCCTCCGGGTACTCGCCCGTCTCGTCCAGCTCCGCGGCGCGGGGCGCCACCCGCTCCTTGGCAATGCGGTGGGCCGTGTCCCGGATCAGCTTGTGGGTCTCGGAGAGCTCAAAGTCCATGGGGCGTGCACGCCTCCCTTCCGTGGTGCTACCGCTGGGCGGAGCCGATGATCCCCTCCGCCGCCAGCGCGTCGATCTCCTCCTCGCTCAGGCCGGCCTCCCGCAGCACCTCCCGGTTGTGCTGTCCCAGCAGCGGGGCGGGCCGCTGGAGGACGCCCGGCGTCTCGCTGAACTTCACCAGCAGGCCGGTCTGGTGGACGGTTCCCCAGAGGGGGTGCTGGTGCTCCGCCATGAGATCGTTGGCGCGGATGTGCGGGTCGTCGAACAGGGCGGCGATGTTGAGCACCGGCGCCACCGGGATGCCCGCCCGGTCCAGCCGCTCCAGCCACGCGGCGACCGGCTCCGCCGCGAAGGCCTGCTCCAGGGCGGCGGCCAGCGGGCCCTCCGCCGGGGCCGCCACCGCCTCCCGGCCGGGGCAGCCGGCGGCGAGCTCCGGACGCCCCAAGGCCGCCGCCAGGGCGGGCCAGCCGTCCGGCTCCGTCAGGGCCAGGAAGAGCCAGCCGTCGGCGCAGCGGTAGTGCCGGTAGGTGGCGGAGCGGCCCAGCAGGTCCGGGCCGCCGGGCGGCTCCGGCGGCTTGCCTTCGTAGAAGATGAAGTCGCCGGACTGGGCCAGCAGGGCCATGGCCGTGAGGGAGGTGGCTACGTGCTGCCCCGCTCCGGTGCGCTCCCGCGCGTAGAGGGCGGCGCACACGGCGAAGGCCAGGGCCTGGGCGCCGGCGTAGTCGCAGACGGCGCAGGTGTAGTAGACCGGCGGGTTGCCGGGGCCGCCCTGGGCGGCCATGAGGCCGGAGCGGGCCTGGATCAGCGGGTCGAAGCCCGGCTTCTCCACGTACGGCCCGCTGTCGCCGTAGGCGTTGACGGAGGCGTAGATGAGGCGGGGGTTGACGGCCCGCAGCGTCTCGTAGTCCAGGCCCAGGCGGCGCGCCACGCCGGGGCGGTAGTTCTCCACCACCACGTCCGCGTCCCGCACCAGGCGGTGCACCAGCTCCCGGCCCTTGGGGTGCTTAAGCTGCACAGCCAGGCCCCGCTTGCCGCGGTTCCAGCCCAGGAAGCCGTAGCCGAAGGAGCGGAAGGCATCGCCCTCCAGGAACTCCACCTTCACCACGTCCGCCCCGTAGTCCGCCAGCATCATGGGGCAGAGGGACCCCGCGATGTAGCTGGTCAGGTCGATGACGCGGACGCCGGCCAGGGGGCCGCACCGGTCCCCGTCCCGTCCTCCCCGTGCGGGGAGGGCCGCCGGCGGCCGGGCCCACGCCGGGTCCGCCAGCACCTCCGCCGTGTGCTGGCCCAGCCGCGGGGCGGGCCCGCGGACGGCGCCCGGCATGCCCCGGAACTCCACGGGCACGCCCACTTGGACCGTGTGCCCCAGCTCCGGGTCCTCCACCTCCACGCGGAGGCCCAGGTGGCGCACCTGCGGGTCCTCCATGAACTCGGCGCGGGTGAGCACCGGCGCGCAGGGGATGTCTGCCTCCTCCAGGATGCGGAGCCACTCCTCCCGCGGTCGCGTGGCGATGGCCGCCTGCACCAGCCCGGCCAGCTCCAGCCGGTGCTCCGGCGGGATGCCCCACGGGGCGGCGGCGTACCGCGGGTCTGCCAGCAGGTCCGGCCGGTCCAGGACCAGGGCAAGGCGGCTCCAGAAGGTGGCGTTGCCGCAGGCGATGAAGAGCCACCGGCCGTCCGCGGCCTGGAAGAGCCGGTAGACGGGCACGGGGCCCAGGGGGTTGTTGGTGGCGGGGTCCGCCGCCATGGCGCCGGAGGAGACGCGCTGCACGCTGGCGCCGCGGATGGCCGCGCCCGTCTCCAGCGCCAGGCCGCCGGCGATCCAGGAGACCTCCAGCCGCTGGCCCCGCCCGGTGTGCTCCCGGGCGTAGAGGGCGGCGGAGACGGCGCCCGCCGCCAGCAGCGCCGTCCCGTAGCTGCCGATGGGCGAGACCAGGTAGACGGGGCCGCCCCGCGTCGACCACTGGGTGCCCATGAGGCCGTTGAGGGCCGCCGCCAGGTCGTCCAGGGGCGGGCGGCCGGCGTGGGGGCCGCGGCTGCCGTAGGGCGGCACGTGGCAGAAGATCAGGGCCGGGTTCTCCGCGGCCAGATCCTCGTACGTGAGGCCCAGGCGGGCCAGCTCCGGCGGCGCCGCGTCGGCCACCAGCACGTCGGCGGCGCGGGCCAGGCGCCGCAGCGTCTCCCGGCCCCCGTCCGAGGCGGGGTCCGCCGTCACGCCGCGCTTGCTGCGGTTCCAGACGTGGAAGCCCGGCAGGCCGCGGGCCCGGTCGCCGCCGGGCGGCTCCACCTTCACCACGTCCGCGCCCTGCTCCGCCAGCAGCAGCGCCGCCACCGGGCCGGCGATGCCCTGGCTCCAGTCGATGACCCGGACCCCCTCGAAGACCGATGGCACGGCTCCTCCCTCCGGCAGCGGGGGGATGTCAGCGCTCGCGCAGCTCCTCCCGCTCGATCTCCACTTGGGACTCCCCCTCCAGGGCGGGGCCGCCGCCCGCCGCGGCGGGCGGTCCGGCGAACCGCAGCCGCCCCGCCAGCAGCACCACGGCCACCGCCGTCAGGGAGACCAGGAACTGGAGGACGCGGCCGGTGGTGTCCAGCCGTCCCTCCGGGAAGACCTGGGCGGTGACGTCCTCGCCCGTGAGG
>DATCLE010000128.1:0-8225 GCA_036564075.1 Dehalococcoidia bacterium | reverse complement strand
GGCTCTTCCTGACGGGCGGCGGCATCATGCTTCGACGCCGCGTCCACTGACCACATAGGCAACGTGGGCGCTGACGGCCTGCACGCCTCGCCCAAGGCAGAGGAACGCGTTAACTAGCAGATGGAGGACGCCGGGCATGGGGCGCACGGCACTCTCACAGACGCTGTCGCTGGCCGTCATCGGCACGGGTGCCGCGGCTCTACTGCTGGCTGCAACGCTTGCCATGCACACGGCTTCCTCCAGGGGTGCCCCACCTCAGCCGCCACACCCTGGTGTCGGCTTCAATACGGAGGCCATCCTGGAGCCCGCCATCCTGCCTCCCATCACGCCGGGCATGGCCCGCACGCCTCCTGCCCCACCTACTTGGCTCCGTATCCCTGTCATCGGCGTGGACGCGCCGGTGGTGGAGAAGGGGCTGCGGGCGGACCTGGTCATGGAATCGCCGGACGGGCCGTGGGAGGTGGCGTGGTACCGGTTCACCGCCCGGCCGGGCGAGGGCGGCAACGCCGTCTTCAGCGGCCACGTGGACTACGTGGGCGTGGGCCCCGCGGTGTTCTGGGAGCTGGGGCTTCTAGCACCCGGGGATGTGGTGGAGGTGGATCTCGCCGACGGCAGGACCCTTCGCTACCAGGTTGTGGCGATAGCCGTCTACGATGAGGCGACGGCGCCGGTCCCGGAGATCATCGGCCCCACGGCGCGGGAGGCGGTCACCCTCATCACCTGCGCGGGGAACTTCAACCGCCGGACCGGCCGGTACGACCAGCGCCTAGTGGTGCGGGCGGAACGCGTGCCGGACGGGACGTGACGCCCGCCCCGGCTAGACGGCGGTGAACCGGCCGAAGGTACGGTTGAAGTGGACCAGCGGCTCACCCTCGTGCACCGCGGCCCGCAGGACCTTGCCCACGAAGATGGTGTGGTCCCCGCCGTCCACCCGGTCGTGGGTGTCGCACTCCAGGTGCACCAGCGCGTCCGGGATCAGCGGCAGGCCCGTCAGCGGGCCGGGGATGGTGGGCTGGCCTTCGAACTTGTCGATGCCCTTGGTGGCGAACCGCATCCCCACATCCACCTGGTTCACCGTCAGGAAGCTCACCGCGAACTGCGCCGCCGTCGCGAAGGCGTCGTAGCAGTCGGCCCGCTTGTCCAGGCAGACCAGGACCAGCGGCGGGTCCAGGGAGAGGGAGCTGAAGGCGCTGGCGGTGAACCCGGCGGCCCCATGCCCGTCCGTCCTGGTGGTCACCACGGTGACGCCGGACGGGAAGCGCGCCATGGCGTTCCGGAAGTCTACGGGGTCCACAACGGCATCCGGCATGCTGCACCTCTGGCGGCGTGATCGACGGCGTCCGGCGCTCCGGGGCGCCGCGGCCCGGCGCGGACCGGTGACGGGCGGCGGGCGCCCTCCATGGTCGCACCGTGGGGCCGCGGCGGCAAGGGCCGCGGCGCTTCCGCCCATAATGCCCCCGTGATGGAACGGGCGTCACCCATGCTACGGCTCCTCATCCGCCAGGTCCCAACGGCCCTCCGGTCGCCGGGCCCAGGGCCCGGGGTCCGGGGCGCGGTCTCGGGGCGGTGCGGCCTCCGTCACCCCGCCGGACGGCTCCGGCGCCACCGCCGGCTCCCGGCCGCCGGCCCGCAGCCCCTCCGGCAGCCCCCGGAGGCTCCGCCTGGCCAGGGCCACGGGGCGGAGCTCCCACGCCACGCGGCAGAACAGGGCCAGCGCCGGCACCGCCTTCACGCTGTGGTAGGCCAGCACCGCCGCCAGGGGCCAGCCCTGGTCCGGCGGGAGGTCGGGGCCGGTCCCGTACAGGACCTCCAGGGCCAGGAAGGGCGTGGGCAGGGCCAGGGCCACGCCGCACCACCAGGCCCAGCGCCGGAGCGAGGGCCGCTCCAGGACCAGGAGGGCGCAGACCGCCAGGAGCATCACGTACTGGTGCTCCCAGACATCCCGGAACATGAGGAAGTAGCCGCTCACCGCCAAGGCCAGGGTCAGGACCGCGTCACGCCGTCCCTGGAGGAGAGAGACGGCCGTGACCACCGCGCCGGTGGCCGCCGCCCACAGCAGGGGGAGGGCGTGGTCCGCCACGGCAGGGTGCCAGGCGCCGTATGCCTCGCCGTAGCGGGCGGCCTGCCGGAGCAGCGCCTGGAACCCCAGGTTGCCCGCGTGGGCGTGGTCCACCTCCACGGTGGCGAAGGAGCCGCCGTTCACCTCACTGAACCGGGCCCAGGCGCCGTCCATGAGGAGGAAGTAGGGCGCGTTCAGTACCAGCAGCGCCAGCAGGGCGCCGGCCACCAGGCGCCGCCGGCCCAGGCGCCACAGCCCGGGCACGGCCAGGAGGGTGCAGCTCTTCACGAAGAGCGAGGCCGCCCACGCCAGGCCGGCGGCGCGCCCGCGGCCGCGGGAGAAGGCCACGCCGGACCAGAAGATGAGGGTGCCCATGAGCAGGGAGAACTGCCCCATGTACAGCTCCAGGTAGTAGGGGGCGGGGAGGAGCCAGAGGGCGGTTGCGGCCAGGCGTGGCCCGGGCCCGCGGGCCAGCCGCCAGGTCCCCACCACGTTGGCCACCAGGAGGGCCTCCAGGACGCCAGCCCAGAGCCAGTAGACGGTCCAGGCCGGGAGCAGCGTGAAGGCCATGGCCAGCGGGAGGAAGGCCGGGACGTAGCGGTACGGGTACGCGTAGGGCGTGCGGCCTGTGGCGGAGGGATCGTAGGCGTTCTCGCCCTGGCGGAGCCGGGCGCCGCCTTCGTAGATGCTGAAGAAATCGACGCCGCGGCCTTCGGTGTAGACGGCGTCGTGGAAGAGCGGATCCAGCCAGCCGGTGCCGTGCGACGAGAGGATCGCCAGGTGCAGTGCGATGAGGCCCGCCAGGAGGATCCGCTGCCATGACAGCCGGATCACGCGCTGTTCCCCCTCCCAGGCGGGTGCTTGCAGTATAGCATCCGGCGGCGGCTGTGGAGGGAGCCGTCCCCGGCCCGGTGGTGGGGTCGTGGCCGGCTGTGCTAGGCTGCGTCTGGGGTGGGGAGGCCGTGGAACGGGGGCAGGGGCATGCTGGCGTTCATCGGGCGGTGGTTGCTGCGGTTCGCGCTGCTGCGGCTGGCGCGGGACGTCCGTCACTTCCGCAACCCCGCCTCCGCGCGGGCGTACGTGCGGGAGCAGTCGGAGCGGGCAGTGGCGGCGGCGCGGGTGGTGGGCTGCTTGGCGGTGGCGCTGGCCGGTTCGCTCCTGCTGAACCTGCTGAGCGCCGTGGCGGTGCTGGTGCTGCTCCTGGCCCGGTAGGCGTTGACGCCGGGGGCTGGCGGCCCGTACAGTGGGAAGAGACGCCATGGACACAGACCGTACCGCAACGAACCGTGAGGTGGTCCGGCCCATGCTCTGACGTGGCGCGTCGCTCCACGCCTGCCGGACCAGGTCCTTCCCGGTTCACCCATCGGAAGGACCTTTCTTCATGCCTCGGGCCCAGCCTGCGGGGGAGGTGGCGCCGTGGAGGGCGATGTCCGGACGGTGTCCGAGAGCCTGGAAGAGCGGGTCCGGCAGGGCGAGACGGATGCCGCCCTGGCGGAGCTGGCCGTGCTCCACCCCGCGGACCAGGCGGAAGCCCTGGCGGGCCTGCCGCCGGAGTGGCGTGTTCCTCTCATCCTCCGCATGGATCCCCCCTCCCTGGGCGCGGTCCTCACCCACCTGGACGGCGAGGACCGGGCCGCCGTGGTGGAGGAACTCCCCCTCAAGAAGCTGAGCCAGGTCCTGGACTCCGTGGACGACGACGTGGCGGCGGATATCCTCCACACCCTGCAGCCGGAGGAGGCCGCCCGCGTCCTGGCCACCATGACCGGCGCCGCCGACGTGGCGCCGCTCTTGGCCCACAAGGACGAGTCCGCCGGCGGCCGTATGACCCGCGGCTTCGTGGCGCTGCGGGCGGACATGACGGTGGACGAGGCCATCACGTACCTGCGGCTGGTGAAGCCGGACACGGAGGAGGCGTACTACCTCTACGTGGTGGACGCCGAAGGCCGCCTGGAGGGTGTGGTCAGCCTCCGCCACCTGGTGGTGGCGCCGCCGCGGACCCCGGTCTCCGAGGTCATGAGCCGCGACGTGGTCTCCGTCCGCGCGGGCACGGATCAGGAGGAGTGCGCCCGGCTGATCCGTCACTACAACCTGCTGGCGCTGCCGGTGGTGGACGAGACGGACCGGCTCATCGGCGTGGTGACCATCGACGACCTGCTGGACGTGGCCACGGAGGAGGCCACGGAGGACATGTACCGCATTGCCGGGCTGGACGTGCAGGAGTCCGTGCTGAGCCCGGTGAGCACGGCGCTGCGCCGCCGGGTCCCCTGGCTGCTCATCAACCTGATGACGGCGTTCCTGGCGGCCCTCACCGTGGACGCCTTCGAGCCCACCATCTCCCGTGCGGCGGTGCTGGCGGCCTTCATGCCCATCATTGCCGGGCACGGCGGAAATACGGGGACGCAGGCGGTGACGCTGGTGGTGCGCGGCATTGCGCTGGGGGAGGTGACCCAGCGGGACGCCATGCGCATTGCCGCCAAGGAGCTGGCCTTCGGCGTGGTCCACGGGGTCATGGCGGGGGTCATCACCGCCGCCCTGGCCTACGTGCTCTCCGGGAACGCCTGGCTGGCTGCCGTGGTGCTGGCCGCCATGGTGGGGAACATCATCGTGGCCGGGCTGGCGGGGGCGCTGATCCCCATGGCGCTCCGGGCGCTGAAGGTGGACCCCGCGCTGGCCTCCGCCATCTGGCTGACCACCTTCACGGACGTGATGGGCTTCCTGCTCCTGCTGGGCCTGGGCACGCTGTTCCTGGACCGGCTCCAGTGAGGCGCCGGAACACGGGCCGGGGGTTGGAGACGCCTCCGAACCCCCGGCCCGTGTAGCCCGCACTCCGGGGTGGTGCTAGTTGCTGTCCTCACCGAGGATGGCGGTGATGGCGGTGACGTCACCGTCCCGGGTGATGGTGACCATGCCGCCCACGGACTTGCCGCCGGCGTCGCGGTCGATGAAGAACGAAGCGCCGCTGGAGTCGGTGGACGTGGCGCTGATGGTCCACTGGTTCTTGCTCAGGTTGTCCTGGTAGAACTTGGTCACCTTCTCGACGCTGTCCTTGGTCTCCCAGCTCACGGTCCAGGCATTGCCGCTCTGGCCGCTGCCTGCCGAACTCGTCAAGGTGAAGGTTACCTTGGCGCCCTCGTAGATCGGGAACTCCTTGGGGAAGTTGTCCGGCAGCTTGGCATTGTCGACCTCGATGTCGACGTCTCCGCCGCCGCTCTCCTTGATGGCCTGCTCCACCAGGTCCTCGGCGGCATCCTCGCCGCTGCCGCCGCCGCCGCAGGCGAGCGCTGCGCCCCCCACGACGACGACTGCCAGCAGTACCAGCATGAGTCTCAGACGGTTCATGACGGGGTGGCTCTCCTCTCCCTCTGGTGCTCTATATGGGAATACCCCGGAAGCACTCCGGGGCTTTCCATACCACGATGACCGATGATCCTGACGTGCCGTTCGACCTCGAGGTCGTCCGCCGCGCGGGATCCCTCCCGCCGCCGACCTTGCGGCATCCGCGCCAGCCTACCACTACGCCGGGTCTCCGTCAACGGCTTCGCCGCACGCCCCGCGGCGCTACGGCAGCACGTCGAACGGGTTCACGGGGACCCCGTTCCGCCGCACCTCGAAGTGCAGGTGGGGCCCCGTGCTGTAGCCGGTGCTGCCCATGCCCGCAATGACCTGGCCGGCCCGCACCTGCTGCCCCGGCACCACGTCGATGCGGGAGAGGTGGCCGTAGAGGGTCTGGAGCCCGTTGCCGTGGTCCACAATGACGTGCCAGCCGTAGCCGTGCTCGCACCGCTCCACGTGGCTCACCGTGCCGTCGGCGGCGGCGACGATGGGGGAGCCCATGGGTGCGGCGATGTCGATGCCGGTGTGGGGCGTGCTGTGCAGGTCGTCCACCGCGCCGAAGTCGGTGGTGAGGGCGCCCCGGGCGGGCCAGACCAGGCCGCCGGCCGCGGGGGCCGGGGCCGAGAGCCGCTGGAAGATGCGGTCCAGGTAGACGCGGGTCTCCTCCGGCAGGCCCAGCTTCCAGCCGGCGCCGTAGGTCCGCACGGCCTCCGTCACCCGGCCGACGCCGGCGTTGTAGGCGGCCAGGGCCTTCTCCACGTCGCCGCCGAAGGTCTGGAGGTTCCGGCGCATGGTCTGGGCCGCCGCCTGGAGGCTCTCATAGGGGTCCAGGCGGTTCACGTGGGGGTAGAACTGCGGCATGAGCTGGGCAATGCCCTCCGCCCCCGCCGGGCTCCGCCGCTGCCCGAAGACCACCGCCGGGTCGAAGCCGGACTCTTGGTCGATCTGCGCCTCGAACACACGGCCGAAGCCGGGCCCGATGACCTGCTCGCCGATGGCGCGGGCCAGGGCCCGCCAGCCGTAGGGGTCCGGCTGCGCCGCCGCCCCGGCGCCGGGCAGGCCCCGCAGCCCGGCCAGCCCGCCCGGTTCGCCCAGCCCCATGCGGTCGCCCAGCACGCTGGCGTAGAGGGCGGCGCGGACCAGCGGGTCCAGCCGGGAGAGGCCCGTCTCTCCCGCGGAGAGGCGGCCGCCCCCCACCAGGCCCAGGAGGGTGCCCAGGGAGAGGTCCTGGGAGCCGCGCCCCTCCGCGTCCGCGTTCAGCGCGCTGAGGAGCGCCTGGAAGGATTGGGCGGCGGAGACGGCGCCGAAGAGGGTGTTGGGCACGGCGCGGCGCGGGGAGCCGGCCGGGGACGGGGGTTGAACGGGCAGGGTCTCCATGGGCTGTCCTGTGCTGCGCTCCGACTTGGGCGCATGCTACGGCAGCGGCGGGCGGGGCATGAATTGGGGGAACCCCGGATTCCGCCCGGGCGTTCCCCTGACGCGACAGCCCCCGGCCGTCAGACCACGTCCGGCCGCGGCCAGCGCAGGTCACAGCTCAGGCAGCGGGCCATGACCAGGCTGCCGTTCTCCCGGTAGCTGAGGGTGAAGTAGAGGTGGCAGCGCGGGCACTGCTCCTGGCCCAGCGTCACCTCTCGGGCGGGGCCGGGCTCCGGGCCGCGGGGCGCGGGCGTGGTGGGTTCCTGGGACATGGGTGGGACCTCCTGGCGGCATTGTAGCCCATGGGGTCCGGCGGGCCAACCCGCGCCGCCTTTGCCGGGGGAGGGCAGGCCCGCGTGCAGGAGGGTGTGGCGTCCCCGGAGGGATTCGAACCCCCAACCAATGGCTTAGAAGGCCACCGCTCTGTCCGTTGAGCTACGGGGACGGATGGGTTACGCCCGGGACGTGGTCCAGCGGGTCCTGACCTTGTGGTACGGCCCCAGCCCGAAGCCGCCGCGCCCTTCCGGGGACGGGCCGCGCCGGATCTCCGCCACCTCCACGTCCGCCAGGTCCGGCGAGGTGGTGACGTACTTCTGCACCAGCCGCCCCAGGGGCTGGGCGGCCACCACCGCCAACATGGCCGCGGTCATGGCGTTGGGCAGTCGGTTGGCCCGGTTGCCGCCGCCCATGGCCAGGACGGAGGCCAGCCCTGCCAGGAGACCGGCCACGGCGATGTTGGTGCCGCAGAGGGGCGTCACCGCCAGGTGGGATTCGCCCCGGCGCATGCGCGCCAGCCCCTCCTGCACGGCGGCGGTGAGCTCCTCCGTGGGCACGTTGCCGTAGATGTAGAAGCCGTCCGGCGTGGCGCGCCCCACCAGGCGGACGGTGGGGCCCAGCCGGCTGAGGAGCACGGAGACGGTGGCGTGCTCCAGGGCGTGGTTGCGGCGGACCCGTTCCAGGAGTGGACCAACCATGCTGTCACCACCTTCAGGGGGCGCGGGGCGCCTCACGCCCAGTATACCACGGGGGGCCGCCGGGCGCCTCAGCGCGCTGTGCCCGGCACCGACCCCTGCCGCACCGGGTCCGCCACCACCAGGGTCACGTTGATAGTCTGGGGCGAGCCGCCCGCGCTGGAGGCGGTGATGGTGATAGTGCCCTGGTAGGTCCCAGGGGACAGCCCCGTGGCATCGACGTAGAAGGTGAAGCTGCTGCTCTGGGAGCCCTGGTCGCTGCCCAAGGAGAGGCCGCTGTTGGCGATGAGCTTGAGCCAGCCCCGGTTGCTGGTGGCGGCCCAGGAGAGGAGGCCCGTCCCCGTGTTGCGTACCTCCACGGCGCGGTCCGGCCCCCGCTGCCCCGGCGCGAGGACGAAGGCGTGGTTGCCAGGCTGGCTCAGCGCCATGGAGGGGTTGCCCACGGT
>DATCLE010000127.1:0-16405 GCA_036564075.1 Dehalococcoidia bacterium | reverse complement strand
CCCCGGCATGGGGCGGGTGTTCGTGGGCGCCATCCTGGCGCGGGACTTCCCGGTGGTGCAGACCACCGTGCTCATCACGGCCGTCATGGTCATTGTGGCGAACCTCATCACGGACGTGGCGTACGCGGTACTGGACCCGCGGATCCGGTACTGAGACGGAGCGCGACATGCAGTTCGACGATAGGACGGTCACCGTTGCCGAGGGGCTCCGCGGGCGCGCGGCACTGCCGGGGAGCGGTGCGCTGGCGTTCCTGGGCCGGCTCCTGCGGGTTCGCATGGCCGGCTTTGCCCTGGCGGTGGTCCTCATCACCGTGATCATGGCGCTCTTCGCGCGCTGGCTGGCCCCGCACGATCCCACCTTCACCGGCCCAGAGCCGCTGGCCTCCCCCTCCCTGGAGCACCCGCTGGGCACGGACCAGCTGGGCCGCGACATGCTGAGCCAGATCATCTACGGCTCCCGCATTGCGCTGGCCGTCAGCACCGGCGCGGTCCTCCTGGGGACCGTGGTGGGCGGCTCCCTGGGCATCCTGAGCGGCTACGTCCGCGGGATCCTGGACGAGGTGACCATGCGCGCCATGGACGCGCTGGTGGCCTTCCCGGGGCTGATCCTGGCGCTGGCGCTGGCCTCCGCCCTGCGGCCCAGCCTCCAGACCGTGATCATCGCCATCGCCGTGGCCAACGTGCCGTGGATCGCCCGCGTGGCGCGGAGCCAGGCGCTGGGCGTGCGGGAGATGGAGTACGTGACGGCGGCCCGGGCGCTGGGCGCGGGCCCCGGCCGGATCCTGACCCGCTACATCCTGCCCAACTCCCTGGCGCCCATCATCGTGCAGAGCACGCTGGGTATGGGCTACGCCGTGCTGGCGGCGGCGGGCCTCAGCTTCCTGGGGGCCGGCGTCCCCCCGCCCACACCGGATTGGGGGGCCATGGTGCGGTCCTCCTACGGGTTGCTGGCCGGCTACCCGCTCCTGGCCCTCGCGCCCGGCGCCGCCATCTTCCTGCTGGTCCTCTCCTTCAACCTGCTGGGCGACGCCCTGCGGGACGTGCTGGACCCGCGGCTGCGCGGCGCCCAGGGCTGAGCGGACGGAGTGCTGCCGGTGGAGGGCGTGCTGGACGGCGTCCGGGTCCTGGACGTGAGCGAATCGGCCTCCGGTGCCTACTGCGGCAGGCTGCTGGCATGCTACGGCGCGGAGGTGATCAAGGTGGAGCCGCCGGGCACCGGCGACCCGGCCCGGCGTGCCGGCCCCTTCCCGGAGGACCGGCCGGACCCGGAGGCCAGCGCCGCTTTCCTCTACCTCAACGCGGGGAAGAAGGGCATCACGCTGAACCTGGAGGCGGCCGGGGGGCAGGCCGTCCTGCGGGAGCTGGCGGCCGCCGCGGATGTCCTCCTGGAGGATGCGGGGCCCGGCGTGATGGACGGTCGCGGTTTGGGCTGGGAGGATCTGGCCCGCGTCAACCCAGCCCTGATCTACGTCTCGCTCTCGCCCTTCGGCGCCACGGGCCCGTACGCAACGTACCGGGCCACCCAGCTCACCCTCTACGCGCTGGGCGGCTACATGTACCTCACCGGTGACCCGGACCGGGAGCCGCTCCAGGGCCCCGGCAGCCAGCCCGCCTACCTGGCCGGGGCGCACGCGCTGACCGGCGTCATGCTGGCCCTCCTGGCCCGGGAGGCCGGCGCCGGGGGGCAGCGCGTGGAGGTCTCGGAGCTGGAGTCGGTGGCGGCCGCCCACCAATGGACCATCACCCGCTACAACTACTCCGGCACCGTCCAACGGCGCATCGGCAACCGGTATGACTTCGGCCATCCCATCACCATCTACCCGTGCGCCGACGGCTATGTCGGCATCGGCATCTCCACGGACGAGCAGGCGGAGCGGTTCTTCGTGCTCATCGGCCGGCCGGAGCTCCTGGCCGACCCCCGCTTCGGCACGAACCTGGCCCGGCTCCTCCACGCCGACGAGTTCGACGAGATCGTCCTGCCGTGGTTCCGGGCGCGGGGCAAGGAGGAGATCACCCGCCTCTGCCAGGAGCTCCGCGTCCCCTGCTCGCCGGTGACGGAGGTGGACGAGCTCCTGGCCAACGAGCACCTGGCGGCCCGGGGGTTCTGGCAGGAGGTTCCGCACCCGGCGGCAGGGACGCTGCATTACCCGGGCCCGCCGTTCCGCATGAGCGAGACGCCGGGCCGCCCGGGCCGGGCGCCGCTGCTGGGAGAACATAACGAGGAGGTCTACGGCGTGTGGCTGGGCTACGACCGGCAACGCCTCACCCTGCTGCGCCGGGCGGGTGTGATCTAGCGGCCCGCCGCGCCGCGGCCCGGAAGGATGGGAACGTGCCATGACAGGGCTTCCCTTGGAGGGCGTGCGCGTCCTGGATCTCACCCGTGTCTGGGCCGGGCCGCTGGCCACCCGGATCCTGGCGGACTTCGGCGCGGAGGTCATCAAGGTGGAGAGCCGGAGTGCCCGCGGCCCGGCCTCCGTGCCCGCGGAGTACGCCCGCCGCAGCGGCTTCTACCCGAACGGGGAGGCGGGCGAGCGGCCGTGGAACCGCAACGGCTTCCACAACAAGATGAACCGCAACAAGCGCTCCGTGACCATTGAGCTGAACACGGAGGACGGCGTTGCGCTGTTCCGCCGCTTGGTGGCGGTCAGCGACGTGGTGATCGAGAACTACAGCCCGCGGGTGATGGCCAACTTCGGTCTGGACTACCCGCGGCTGCGGGAGGTCCGGCCGGACATCATTATGGTCTCCATGCCGGGCTACGGGATGACGGGCCCCTACCGCGACCGCGTCTCCTACGGTACGACCCTGGAGCCGGAGGCCGGCCTCTCCAGCCTCATGGGCTACCCGGACCGTGGTCCACAGCGGCTGGGGGTGGCGTACCCGGACCCCGTGGCGGGGATCCACGCCGCCGGGGCGGTGCTCATGGCGCTGTGGCACCGCCGCCGCACCGGCCGCGGCCAGTACGTTGACCTGGCGCAGGTGGAGACGGCCGTCAACGTCATCGGCGAGTACGTGGTGGGGTATCAACTCAACGGCCGGCGGCCGGCGCGGCTGGGGAACCGCCACCCCTGGATGGCGCCCCACGGCTGCTACCCGTGCCGCGGCGAGGACCGGTGGATCACCATCGCCGTAGGGGACGACGCGGCGTGGCAGGGCCTCTGCCGCGTGCTGGGGCGGCCGGACCTGGCGGCGGACCCGCGCCTGGCCACCCCGCAGGGACGCTGGGAGCACCAGGAGGAGATCGACACCGCCATCCGCTCCTGGACCCAGGATCAGGAGATGCTGGACGCCATGCACCGGCTCCAGGCGGCGGGCGTGCCGGCCGGCGCGGTGCTGGACGCGCGGGACCTGGCCACCAACGAGCACCTGGAGGCCCGCGGCTTCTTTCCCCGCCTCACGCACCCGGACGCAGGCACCCATCCCTACCCCGGTCAGCCCATCCGCCTCTCCGCCACGCCCGCGGTCTTCCGCACCGACGCCCCGCGGCTGGGGGAACACAACGAAGAGGTCTTCAAGGGGCTGGCCGGACTTTCGGACCAGGAGTACGACCGGCTGGTGGAGCAGGGCGTCATCGGCGACCGGCCGCCGCACTGACGCATCAGCGCGACGCCCGGCCCCCGGCGCGGCTTCTCTCCGTTCTCCCCGGAAACCGTTCGCGGCGCCGCCTTCAGGTCCCGTGGACCCGGGACGATACTCTAGGGTAGGGGGGCCACCCAGCCGTCCCCGCTGCGGAGCGCGGCCGCAGCGGCTGGTCCATCCACGGCACGGTGGGGAGGCCGTGGCCCATGAAGCAGCTTGCGGAACTCGCCGCCCTGGCAACGGACCCCACGTCGGCGGTCACGGTCCAGCACGTCCTGCGCGCCTGCGCCCTGGTCCGGGACACGCTGGGGGCCGATGACGCCTACGTGGTCCGCGCCGGGGACCCCTACTTCGTCCGTTTGGGCTCGGACGTCCCGCCCACCGAGTACGAGATCAAGCAGAAGGGCTACTACCTCATCTGGCGGGAGTTGGCTGCCAACCCGCAGGTGGCCGTGGGCGGCGTCCGCGTGCGCGGCCGTCTGGTGCAGGGGCCGGTGGACCTCCGGCCGGGCGCGCGGCCCACGCACCTGGCCTGCATCCTCCCCGGCTACGAGAGCAACTCGGACCTGCTCATCGTCAGCGGCGCCTGGCCCCAGGGGATCAGCGCGGACCACATCACCTTCGTCACCGTGGCGCGGCCGCTGCTGGCGGCGCTCCTCAACCGCCTCCTGGACGCCGAGCGCCAGGAGCGGCAGCGGCGCCAGCTACGCGTGCTGGTGGACGTGGCCAGCGCCTTCAGCGAGGCACGCCAGACGGACACCGTGCTGACGGCCATCGCCACGGCGGTGGCCAAGGCCTCCGGCTTCGATTGGGTCACCATCGTCTTGTTTGACGAGAACCTGGAGCGCGTGGTGGCCCACGTCCAGAACATTGCCCGGTACTCCGATACGGAGACGGCGGCCGCGCTGGCCACCCGCAGCGAGGCGCTGGAGCAGTGGCTGGTGGACGCGCGCTGGATGCGGGAGACGGGCCGCCCCATCCTCATCCCGGATGTCTTCGCCGCGGACGAGGACCGGAGCCCCGGCAGTGACCGTAAGCGGTACAGCGAGACCTTTGCGGAGGGCCTCCGCCGCTACTACGAACGGGCCCATATCCTCTCTACCGGCGTCTTCCCGGTCTGGTTCCAGGACCGGCTCCTGGGGAGCATGTTCTTCTCCGCCTCCACACGCCACGCCTTCGACGCCGAGGAGGTGGAGTTCCTCACGGCGCTGGTGGCCCAGGCGGCGGCCAGCATCGGCGGGCTGCGCCTGCACGAGGAGCTACGCCGCGCCAACGACTCCCTGGCCCACCTGGCGACGCACGACGTGCTCACCGGCCTCCCGAACCGCGCCCTCTTCATGGAGCGGCTGACGGCGGCGGTCTCCGGGGCGCTGGCGGGCGGCCGTGGCGGCGCCGTGCTCTTCCTGGACCTGGACGGGTTCAAGCGCATCAACGACGCGCTGGGCCACGACGTGGGCGACGCGGTGCTGCGGACGCTGGCGGGGCGCCTGCGCGCCAGCCTGCCGGCGGACGCCTTGGCCGCGCGCCTGGGCGGCGACGAGTTCGCGGTCCTGCTGCCGGCGGGGCCCCGGCCCACGCCGGGCCGGACGGCGGAGGCGGCAGCGCGGCGGATCCTGGCCGCGCTCCGGGAACCGGTGGCCCTGGAGGGGGTGCGGCTGCCTGTGACGGCCAGCATCGGCATCAGCCTCTTCCCCAGCGACGGCGCGGACGCCACCACCATCCTCCGCAACGCGGACGTGGCCATGTACGCCGCCAAGGCGGTGGGCCGCAACACGTACCGCCGGTACACCAGCGCCATGGCGGCGCGGGTGGCGGCACGCCTGGAGGACGAGAAGCTGCTGCGCACTGCCCTGGACCGCGGTGAACTCACGGCCCACTACCAGCCGGTGGTGGGGCTGGCCGGCAGCCGCATCCTGACCATGGAGGCGCTGGCCCGCTGGCCGCAGCCGGACGGGCGCGTGCTGGGTCCGGCCGCCTTCATCCCGCTGGCGGAGGACCTGGGCCTCATCCACCGGCTGGGCGGGCAGGTGCTGCACCAGGCGTGTGCGCAGGCCGCGGCCTGGCGGGAGGCCGGCCTCCCGCCGGTGCGCGTGGCGGTGAACCTGTCCCCCCGGCAGCTCCAGGGCGGCGATCTGCTGCCGCTGGTGGAGCGGGCGCTGGCGCACGCGGGGCTGGAGCCGGACGCCCTGGAGCTGGAGATCACCGAGGGCGCCGTGCTGGAGGAGGCCTCCGGCGCCGTGGAGACGCTGACCCGCCTCCGGCAGCTGGGCGTCCACCTGGCGCTGGACGACTTCGGCACCGGCTACGCCTCGCTGGCCCACCTGCGGTCGCTCCCTGTGACGACGCTGAAGATCGACGCGCGGTTCGTCCGGTCGGTCCCGGAGGAGCCGCGGAGTACGGCCATCCTGGAGGCCGTGGTGGCATTGGCGCACCGGCTGGGGCTGCTGGTGGTGGCGGAAGGGGTGGAGACGGAGGCCCAGCGCGAGACGCTGCGCGCCCTGGGCTGCGACGCCTTCCAGGGCTACCTGTTCAGCCCGCCCCTGCCCGCCGCGGAGGCCACGGCCCTGCTGCGCGCCCGCGCCGGCGACGCCGTCCAGGCGGCCTGACCCCGGGCGGTCAGCCCGCGGCCTCCCGCAGGTGGAGGACGGCGCGGCCGCGCAGGTCCGCCGCGGAGGCCCCCACCAGGATCTCGAACTCGCCGGGTTCGGCAACCCAGTCGTGCCGGGCGGGGTCCCACGCGGCGAAGGCCCGGGGCGGCAGCACGATCCGCACCTCCCGCTCCTCCCCCGGCCGGAGGGCCACCTTGGCGAAGCCTTTCAGCTCCTTCTCCGGCCGCAGCAGGCTGGACTCCACGTCCCGCACGTAGACCTGCACCACCTCACGGCCGGGGCGGTCCCCCGTGTTGCGGACGGTGACGGTCACCGTCACCGGCTCGCCGGGGCCGGCGGCGTTGCGGTCCAGCGTCACAGGCCCGTAGGCGAAGGTGGTGTAGGAGAGGCCGTGGCCGAAGGGGAAGCGCGGCGTCACGCGGCGCCTCTCGTACCCCCGGTAGCCCACGAACACGCCCTCCCCGTAGGCGACGGTGCCCGCCTCGCCGGGGTACGTCAGGTGGGAGGGGGCGTCCTCCACCCGCACGGGGAACGTGGTGGGCAGCCGGCCGCCGGGGTCCGTGACGCCGAACAGCACGTCGGCCACGGCGTCGCCGGCCTCCTGGCCGGGGTACCAGGCCTGGAGCACGGCGGCGACCTCATCCGCCCACGGCATGCTCACGGGGGAGCCGGCGTTCACCACCACCACGGTGCGCGGGTTGACGGCGGCCACGCGGCGGATGAGCTCGTCCTGGCGGCCGGGCAGGTCCATGCTCGCGCGGTCCCGGCCCTCCGTCTCCCACTCCGGCGTGAGGCCCACCACCAGCACGGCCGCCTCCGCCCGGGCGGCCAGCGCCACCGCGCGCTCCAGCAGGTCCGGCGGCTCCGGCGCCAGGCAGCCGGCCATGACGCCGCAGAGCCCCGGCTCCTCCGGCGCCTGGTACTCCACGGCCAGCCGGTACCGCTGGCCGGCCGTGAGGGGGACCTCCGCCTCCACGGGGGCGCTGCCCCGGCCGAAGAAGGAGCGGCCCGGCCTCTGCCGCGTCCAGTTGTCCGCCACCAGCTCCCCGTTGAGGAGCAGCCGGCTCTTCCCGGCGCTGGCCAGGCTCAGGCGGTGCAGCCCCGTCTCCTGGGGGATGAAGGCGGCCTCGATGCGGGCCGAGAACCGGCCGCCGAGGCCTCCCGGCGCGGCGCCCATCCAGGCCAGCTCCAGCCGCCGGACCGTCTGGGTGAGGGCGGGCCGGCCCCGGAGGTCCGGGTTGGCGAAGTAGGCCACCGTGGCACCGGGCAGGGGCCCCTGGGGTCCCTCCGTCCACAGCCCCTGCTCCAGCGGCGGCGGGCGGCGGGAGATCCGGCAGCCGGGCTCGAAGCGGACCTCCCGGCCCGGGCCGCACCGGGCGGCCAGGGCCTCCAGCACGGAGACGGCGCGGTGGGGCGCCACGGCGGCGCTGCCGCCGCCGTTCACGGCCGTCCGGTCCGCGTTGGGCCCGATGACCGCCAGCAGGCCGGCGCCGCCGGGGTCCAGCGGCAAGACGCCGCCGCGGTTGTGGAGGAGGACCGCGGCGTCCCGCGCCGCCCGGCGGATGAGCTCGCGGTGGGCGGGGTCGTCCACGGCCTGCTCCGGCGGCTCCGTGGGGTCGTCCAGGGCGCCGGTGCGGGCCGCCAGGCGGAGCAGGCGCCGGACCTTATCGTCGATGACGGCCTCGTCCAGCGCGCCGGAGGTCACGGCGTCGTGCAGCTTCGCGCCCAGGTGGACGGCGGGGCCGGGCATCTCCAGGTCCAGCCCCGCCGCCGCGGCGGCCGGGCTCCGGGTCCCGCCCCAGTCCGACATGGCCAGGCCATCGAACCCCCACTCGCCCTTGAGGATGCCCAGGAGGAGATCCCGGTGCTCGCTACAGTAGGTGCCGTTGAGGCGGTTGTAGGCGGCCATGACGGCCCAGGCGCCGGCTTCCCGGACCGCCGCTTCGAAGGGTGCCAGGTAGATCTCCCGCAGGGCGCGTTCGCCCACCTGGGAGCTGATGGTCATGCGCTGGTACTCGGAGTCGTTGCAGACGAAGTGCTTGACGGTGGCCGCCACGCCGCGGCTCTGCACGCCCGCCACGTAGGCCGCCGCCATGCGGGCCGAGAGGTGCGGGTCCTCCGAGAAGCACTCGAAGTTGCGGCCGGCCAGGGGGTGCCGGTGGATGTTGACGGTAGGGGCCAGGAGCACCCGCGCCCCCTTGCTGCGGGCCTCCTGGGCCAGGGCGGCGCCCACCTCCCGCACCAGGTCCGGGTCCCAGGTGGCGCCCAGGGCGGTCCCGCAGGGGAAGCAGGCGGAGGTGACGCCGCCCAGCCCGGCGCCGCGGGCCCCGTGGGGGCCGTCGGTGAGCTTGAGGGCGGGGATGCCCAGGCGCGGGACGGCGGCGGTGTGCCAGGCGTCCGTGCCCGCGGTGAGGGCCAGCTTCTCCTCCAGCGTGAGCTGCCGCAGGAGGGCTTCGATGCGCGACTCGATGTCGGTGCCGGTCTGCTGCACGGCGCTCCCTCCCCCCGGCCGGGTGCGCCCCGGCGTACGTAGCACGATAGGACGGCTGCGACGCCATGGCAAGGGGCCGGGACGGCGGGGAGCGCGGCAGGGCGGTGGGGGTCAGCCGGTGAGGAGGGCGTGGGCGTACGCCAGGTTCGTCTCCATGCCGGGGACGCGCTCCTCCCAGTGGGGGTCCACCCGCTTGCCGCGCCGGTGGAGCATGAGGTTGAAGCCGGTGATGACGGCGAACTTGTACGCCGCCAGCGCCTGGAACCAGCGGAGCGCCCCCAGGTCCTCCCCGGACGCCTCCCGGTAGAACGCCGCCAGATCCTCCGGCCCCGGCATCCGCGCCGCCGCCTCCCCCGGTGGCCAGGCCTGCGGGTCGTTGAAGAAGCAGATCCAGCCCAGGTCGCTGAGGACGGGGCCGATGCCCGTGAGCTCCCAGTCGATGACCGCGGCCAGCCGGCCGTCCGGCGTGTACATGAGGTTGGCCCACTGGAAGTCGCCGTGGCAGAGCCCCAGGCGGGCGTCCGTGGGGGCCTGCGCCAGCAGCAGCCGCCGCACCTCCGGCTGGAGCGCCAGGCGCTCCGGCTCCGCCGCCCGCTCGGCGAAGCGGTCCCAGCGGGTGACGTCGGTCTCGAAGCCCCAGAACGGGCCCAGGTAGCCCGCCGCCTCCTGCCAGTCCGCCCGGTGGATCCCCGCCAGCGCCGCCATGGCCTGCCGTGCCCGGTCCCGCCGCTCCGCCGGCGTCAGCCGGGCGATCTCGGCCGGCCGGAGGACATCGCCCGCCACCCGCGGCTGGATGAAGTACGGCCGGTCGAACCACTGGAGGTCGTCGCCGGCCCAGAGGACCGGCGCGTGGGGGACGCCGGTGCCGCGGAGCGCCCGGAGCGCGGCCACCTGGCGCAGGACGTCGGCCGTCCCCTCCCAGCGGACGTTGGGCGGCGGCAGGCGGAGGAAGTAGCGCCGCGTCTCGCCGCCGGCGATGGCGTCGAAGAGGTAGGAGAAGCCGGCGTGGCCGGGGCCCGGCTCCAGGTACGTGACCTCCGCCGCCGGGTCGTCCAGGTGCGCCCGCAGGAAGCGGGTCAGCCGCTCCCGCAGCTCCGCAAGCTCCACGGCTCCCCTCCTGCTGGAGTCCGGCCCCGCGGCGAACCCGCCAGGGGCCGGCGGCGCCACCATAGCGCCGTTCCGACACCCATGTCAACGGCCGGGGTGCGGTGGGGCGCCGCCTCTGGTACCATGCGCGCAGCCCCGGTAGGGGAAGACCAACGACGACAGGGGTGCAGGGACGTGGCGCGCATCAGCAAGCTCAGCCGGTCGGTGGAGGGGAAGGTGGTGCTGGTGACGGGAGCGGCCAGCGGCATGGGGCGGGCGACCGCCTGCCTGTTCGCCGACGAAGGGGCGCGGGTGGCCGTCACCGACGTCAACGCGGCGGGTGCGGAGGCCGTGGCGGCGGCCATCCGGGACGCCGGCGGGACGGCGCGGGCGTGGGCGCTGGACGTGACGGACGCGGCGGCGGTGGGCGCCGTGGTGGCGGAGGTGGCGCAGGCGTTCGGCGGGCTGGACGTCCTGGTGAACAACGCCGGCATCTCCGCCGGTGCGCCCATCGACGCCGCGGACTACCCGGAGGCCTGGGCCCGCTGCCTGGCGGTGGACCTCACGGCCCTGACCTCCACCATCCGGGCGGCGCTGCCGTACCTGCGGCGGTCGGAGAGCCCGCGCATCATCAACGTGGCGTCCACGGAGGGGCTGGGTGCCACGGCGGGCCTCAGCCCGTACACCGCCGCCAAGCACGGCGTGGTGGGCCTAACCCGGAGCCTGGCCGTGGAGCTGGGCCGGGAGGGCATCACCGTGAACTGCGTCTGCCCCGGGCCCATCCGCACCGCCATGACGGCGGGCATCCCGGAAGAGGCCAAGCAGCAGTACGCCCACCGCCGCACCGCCCTCCGGCGCTACGGCGAGCCGGAGGAGGTGGCCCACGTGATCCTCAGCCTGGCCCTCCCCGCCGCCTCCTTCGTGACGGGCGTGGCGCTGGCGGTGGACGGCGGGCTCACCGTCCGCCGGGCGTAGCGGTCGCCGGAAGCCCCGTTGCCGGGCGGCGGCCCGCGGGTGTACGATACCGGCCGGTATGGGATGGGGCTATGCCGCCGCGCGGGGGAACGCGGCAGCGCGCCCGGGCAGGGCCCCGGGGACGGACCCGGCGAGCGCGGGAGGGGGAGTACCGTGCAGTACACCTACGAGACCACCGAGAAGGGCGTGACGGAGCGCGGCTTCGAGCTCACCGTGGATGGGGAGCGGGTGCCGGGCATCATCTGGTCGCCGGAGGGGGCGCAGGGCGCGCGGCCGCTGCTGCTCATCGGCCACGGCGGCACCCAGCACAAGCGCATCGATACCATCCTCAGCCGTGCCCGCACCTTCGTGCGCCACCACGCCTACGCCGTGGTGGCCATCGACGCGCCGGGCCACGGCGACCGCATCAGCCCGGAGGAGGCGGAGCGCATGCGGGCGGCGCGCCGGGAGGGAAGGCTCCAGATGACGCCGGAGCGCCTGCGGGAGATGGCCGCCCGCAACGCCCAGGCGGTGCGGGAGTGGAAGGCCACCCTGGACGCCGTGCAGGCGCTGGACTACGTGGGCACCGGCCCCGTGGGCTATTGGGGCGTTTCCATGGGCACCGCCATCGGCGTGCCGTTCATCGCCGCGGAGCCGCGGGTCCGGGCCGCCGTGCTGGGGCTGGCGGGCAGTCGCAGCGAGGAGTTCCGGGAGACGGCCCGCCGCATCACCATCCCCATCCTGTTCATGTGCCAGTGGGACGACGAGGTGGCGCCCCGGGACTCCTGCCTGGCCCTGTTCGAGGCCTTCGGCTCCCAGGAGAAGTCCATGCACGTCAACCCCGGCGGGCACCTGGGCATCCCGCCCTTCGAGCGGGAGTACTGGGAGCTGTTCTTCGTCCGTCACCTGGGCTCCGCCAAGGAGCCCATTCGGGAGGGCCGATAGGCGGGCGCTGCCCGCGGGGGAGATCGTAGAAGAGGGGGAGGAGACCATGGATCTGGCGCCTGAGAAGGCAGGGTTTTCGGCGGAGCGGCTGGAGCGGATCACGGAGCACCTGTCCAGGAACTACGTGGAGCCGGGGAAGATCGCCGGCTGCCAGACGCTGGTGGCCCGGCACGGCTACGTGGCCTACTTCAAGTCCCTGGGCTACATGGACCGTGAGCGCGCCAAGCCCATGGCGGACGATACCATCTTCCGCATCTACTCCATGACCAAGCCCATCACCTCCGTGGCACTCATGACGCTGTACGAGCGGGGCTACTTCCAGCTCAACGACCCCGTCCACCGCGTCATCCCGGAGTGGCGTGACCTCCAGGTCTACGTCTCCGGCGAGGGCGAGGCCATGGAGACCCGCCCACCCAAGTCGCCCGTGACCTTCCGCCACCTGCTCAGCCACACCGGCGGCCTCACCTACGGCGCCACGGACCATCCGGTGGACCAGGCCTACCGGGCGGTGGGCGCGGGCCGCAACCGCCGGGGGGAGACCCTCAGGACCTTCGTGGAGAAGCTGGGCCGGGTGCCGCTGCGCTACGAGCCCGGCACCCGCTGGATGTACTCCTACTCCACGGACGTCTGCGGCTACCTGGTGGAGGCGCTCTCCGGCAAGCGGTTCGACCAGTACCTCCAGGAGACCATCTTCGATCCCCTAGGCATGAAGGACACGTCCTTCGTGGTGCCGCCGGAGAAGGTCGGCCGGTTCGCGGCCAACTACCAGCGGCGGCCGGACAAGACGCTGGCCCTGGTAGATGACCCGGAGACCAGCCCGTACCTGACGGAGCCCACCTTCTTCTCCGGCGGCGGCGGTCTGACCGGCACCACGGCGGACTACCTGCGCTTCTGTGAGATGCTCCGCCGCGGCGGCGAACTGGACGGCCAGCGGATCCTGGGCTCCCGCACCATCCGGCTCATGACCCAGAACCACCTCCCCGGCGGCGCGGACCTGACGCAGATGGCCATCGGCGCCTTCTCGGAGACGCCGTACGGCGGGGTGGGCTTCGGCCTGGGCTTCGCCATGACGCTGAGCGAGGTGGCGGCGGGCACCGTGGGCGAAGGCGACTACTACTGGGGCGGCGCCGCGTCCACGATCTTCTGGGTGGACCCCAAGGAGGACCTGGTGGTCATCTTCATGACCCAGCTCATGCCTTCGGCCACCTTCAACTTCCGCGGCCAGCTCAAGAGCATCGTCTACTCGGCCATCGTGGACTGAGGGCCGCGGTCTGCGGTCTCCGGCGGGGGTGAGGAGGCAGGCGTCCGCCTCCTCACCCCCGCCGTGCTACGCCCAGCCGCGCCGCCGCCCCGGGCAGGCGCGATTGCTCCCCCGAGAGGCTTGGCACGCCTGCCGGCCGGACTATACTACCCGCCACCATGAGCCGCCGGGCCTGGTATGGCCGTGGTGGGGGCGGCGGGACCCCGCACGGAGGCAGGACGGGGGGCAGGCGATGGAGCGCGCATCCCGGCAGCGGATCACGACGGCACGGGTGTCGCGGCGGCGTGCCCTGGGGGCGGCGTTGGGGCTGGGTGCGGCGGTGGCAGGGCTCACGGCGTGCGACGGCGACGGCGGTGAACGGGCGGACGAGGTGGCCCGCCACGGAGAGGAGCAGGGATGTACACCATCACGGTGGACGGCTCCGCGGACGGCTTCTACTTCCGCTACCCCTGGCTGCGCAACACCGCCTGGCCCGGCTGGAACCAGTGGCTGGCGCCTGACGCCCCCAACCGGAACAGCCTCTGACGGCGGGCCGGGGTGGCGCTACCAGGCGTCCACGGCGGGGCGCTTCTTGCCCTCCCGCGGCGGGGCCGGGCGGACGGACCGCAGGAGGCTGGCGACCCACGCGCGGGACTCGGCGGGGTCGATGGTGTCGTCCACGCCGAAGATGGCGGCCTCGTTCAGCGCCTTGCCGCGCTCGTAGGCGCGGGCCACCATCTCCTCGAACGCCCGCCGGCGCTCCTCCGGGTCCTGGATGGCGGCCAGCTCGTTGCGGTAGCCCAGCTTCACCTGGCCCTCCAGCCCCATGCCGCCGAACTCCCCCGTGGGCCAGGAGACGGTGAAGAACGGCGTCTTGAACGAGCCGCCCGCCATGGCGATGGCCCCCAGCCCGTACGCCTTCCGCAGCACGATGGTCATGCACGGCACCGTCAGGTTGGCGCCGATGACGAACATGCGGCTGGAGTGCCGGACCAGGGCCGTCTTCTCCACCTCCGGGCCCACCATGATGCCGGGCGTGTCGCAGAGAAAGAGGAGGGGGATGTCGAAGGCGTCGCAGAGCTGCATGAACCGGGCCGCCTTGTCCGCGCCGTCGGAGGTGATGGCGCCGCCCAGGTGGACGGGGTTGTTGGCGATGATCCCCAGCGGCCGCCCCTCCACCCGCGCCAGCGCCGTCACCATGCCGGGGCCGAACTCCCGCCGCAGCTCCAGCACGCTGCCGGTGTCCGCCAGCGTGTGGATGACGTCCCGCACGTCGTAGACGCGCAGGCGGTTCTCCGGCACCACGTGGCGCAGCCGCCGCTGGTCCGGGGCCTCCCAGGCCGCCAGCGGCCCCTGGAAGTAGGAGAGGTACTGCTTGGCGGTGCGGACGGCCTCCGCCTCGTCCGCCACGGCCACGTCCACCACGCCGTTGGGCACCTGCACCGCCATGGGCCCGATCTCCTCCGGCGCGTAGATCCCCAGCCCGCCGCCCTCGATCATGGCGGGGCCGCCCATGCCGATGTTGGAGCCGGCCGTGGCGATGATCACGTCGCAGCAGCCCAGCAGGGAGGCGTTCCCGGCGAAGCAGCGGCCCGTGGTGATGCCCACCAGCGGCACCAGCCCGCTGAGCCGGGCGAAGCGGTGGAACGTGCGGGTGCTGCCGGCGCCGGTGCCCACGTTATCGGTGTCGCCGGCGCGGCCGCCGCCGCCCTCGGCGAACAGCACCACCGGCATTCGCCCCTTCTCCGCCACGTCGATCATCCGGTCCGTCTTGGCGTGGTTGCGGTTCCCCTGCGTCCCGGCGAAGACCGTGTAGTCGTACGCCATCACCACGCAGCGGTTGACCGGCTCCGGGAAGAGGTGGCCGTTGACGGAGCCCACGCCGACGATCATGCCGTCCGCCGGGCTCTTCCGGATGAGCTCCTCCAGGGAGCGGCGCTGCCGCTGGGCCGCCAGCGCCAGCGCCCCGTACTCCACGAAGGTGCCGGGGTCGCACAGGTCCGCAATGTTCTCCCGCGCCGTCCGGTGCCCGGTGCGGCGCCGTTCCGCTACCGCCTCCGGCCGCGCCTCGTCCCGCGTGCGGGCGCGGCGCTCCAGCACCTCCGCCAGGTCCGGCCGGATGCGGTCCAGGTCCACCTCCTGCTCCGCGTCCGCCTCCGCCGCGCCCGCCTCCGCCGGTTCAATGAAGACCAGGAGCTGGCCCGCCGCCACGGTATCGCCCGGCGCGGCGGCCACCCGCCGCACGGTGCCGCCCACGGGGGCCCGCAGCACGTGCTCCATTTTCATGGCGTTGAGCACCGCCACCTCCTGGCCCTGGCGGACGGCCTGGCCCACCTGCACCTCCACGCTCACCACCGTGGCCGTCATGGGGGCCAGCACCGCGCCGGGCTCCGCCTCCAGCCCCGTGGGCGCGGCGGGCGGCGCCTCCTCCCGGCGGCGCTTCCCGTAGACCAGGACCGCTAAGGGGTCGCTGGTGTCGATGCGCGCCCCCATGCGGTGGCCGCTGGGCTCCGGCGGCCCGCCCGTGCCCTCCTCCCGGGGCCGCGCCAGCTCCGTCAGGTGCTCATCCACGAAGGTGGTGTGGAGGCGCTGCGGGCTGAACTCCGGGTGTTCCAGCAGGTTCCGCAGGAACGGGACGTTGGTGGCCACGCCGCCCACGCGGAGCTCCCGCAGCGCCCGCCCCGCCCGCGCCACCAGGTCCTGGAACCGGCCGGACGGCGCGTGGACAATGACCTTGGCCAGGAGGGAGTCGAAGGAGGGGCTGGCGGCGTAGCCGGGGTAGGCCAGGGTGTCCGTCCGCACGCCGGGCCCCGCCGGCGGCTGGAAGACGGTGAGGGTGCCGATGGACGGCCGCACCTGGCCGTCCGGCCCCAGCTCCTCCGTGTTCACCCGGAGCTGCATGGCCATGCCGCGTGGTGCGGGCACGCGCTCCTGCTCCAGCCCCAGCGCGGCCAGCGTCTCGCCTCCGGCCAGCAGGAGCTGGACGCGGACCAGGTCCAGGCCCAGCACCTCCTCCGTGACGGTGTGCTCCACCTGGAGGCGCGGGTTCGCCTCAATGAAGGCGTAGCGGCCGTCCGGGCGCTCCGCGCTCCCGGCGTCCACCAGGAACTCGAAGGTGCCCAGGCCCGCGTACCGCAGGGCCGATGCCATGCGCACGGCGTCGGCGGTGAGGCGCTCGCGCAGCTCGGGTGCCAGGGCGGGGCAGGGGGCGATCTCCACCACCTTCTGGTGGCGGCGCTGGATGGAGCAGTCCCGCTCCCACAGGTGGCTCACGGCGCCGGTGCCGTCGCCCGCCACCTGCACCTCCACGTGGCGGGCGCGCGGCAGGTACTCCTCCACGTACACCGCGCCGTTGCCGAAGGCCCGCTGCGCCTCCGACTGGCAGCGGCGGTAGGCGGACGCCAGCCCCGCCGGGTCCGAGACCACGCGCATGCCGCGGCCGCCGCCGCCCGCCACGGCCTTGAGGATGACGGAGGCGCCCGGCCCCAGCCCCTCCAGGAA
>DATCLE010000126.1:0-27166 GCA_036564075.1 Dehalococcoidia bacterium | reverse complement strand
GCCACCGTGATACGATCCATCCGCACCTGCCCTCCTGGTTCCGCCTGTGGTTTTGTTCACCCCAAGGCTACCAGGACCGGCAGGTGCCTTCGATCTGCGTAGTCTCCTCAACCGAATCCACACCAACGAGCGTAGAGCCGGGCGGCCCGGCGGCTACGGGCCTCGCCCCCCTGCCATCCTGAGCCCTTCGCCAGAAGGGCGAAGGATCTGACAAGCCTGCGGTTGGGGCGCCCCGCGAGATCCTTCGCCCCCTCTCCTCCGCAGCAGTGGAAGGACGCAGGATGACCATGCGCCCCCATCCCGGCCCCTCCCCTCAACTTGGGGGAGGGGTGCAGGGGCGGGGGCCCGCTTGCGCTGCCGGGCGGGGCAGCGCCACTGCAACGGCCCTCACCACAGCACCGCCACCAGGCGCGGGCTGGACGCACGTAGTCGCCCCACCCCTTACGCCGTAGGGGCGGCCGCCGCCTCCGCCAGCAGCCGGGCGATGACGGCGTGCCCGGCGTCGTTGGGGTGGATGCCGTCCGGTGCCAGGTAGCGGTCCGTGGCCGGCGCCCCGCCGTCCCCGTCGCCGTTGAACGCCCGGGAGAGCCGGACCGCCCGCACCCCCGCGGCCTCCGCCGTGGTCTGGATGTGGCGGTTCATCGCCTCTAGGTACGGCGCAAAGACCTCCAAGTCCGTGGCCCCGCCGTCGTTCGGCCAGCTATCGGCCCGGCGGTCCTGCGCCGCGAAGGGGTTGTACAGGTCCATGGTGAGCAGCACCGCGCCCTCCGGCCGCAGCCGCAGCAGCTCCGCCAGGATGGCGTCCCAGTTGCGGCGGAACCGCTCCAGCCCGGAGCGCAGGCACGCCTGGTTGTCCGGCCCGCCGCAGAGCCCCAGGCGGTAGCGGGCGCGGGTGATGAGCGCGTCGTTCCCGCCGATGTCCCACGTGACCACGTCCGCCCCCTGCACCGCCTCCTGGAACGCCGGGTCCGTCCGCAGCGCCGCCAGCAGGTCGTCACTGGTCCAGCCGGGCACTCCCAGGTTGGCCACCGTCACCTCTGCGTCTGTCCCGGCCACCAGCGCCGCCGCGTAGCGCTCCACGTACCCCTGCTCCGCGCCGCTGCCCGTCGCCAGGGAATCGCCCAGCGCCACGTAGCGGATGACGCCGTCGCCGGCCATGGGCCCGGCCTCCGGCCCCGCGCCCCGGCCGCACGCCGCCAACGCCCACAGCGCCAGGAAGAGGAACAGCAGCCCCGGCGCCGCCCGGCCGCCGCTCACCGGATGCTGGCCCATGCCTCGTCGCACTCCACGCAGCCGCTGCCGCGGGCGCACAGGAAAACCGTGGGGTTCTCCCGTACCAGCTCCGCCGCCGTCTCCGCCACGTCCCGGCTCCGCACCAGCACCGCGCGGGCCTGCCCCACCAGCCCTTCGTAGACCGGCGCCCGGTCCCGCAGCGGCTCCTCAACGCGGGCGAAGCCCCGGTGGCAGTGCTCGATCACCTCCAGCGTCCGGTGCGCCGTCTTATCGCCCTGCCAGACCGTGGCCCACTGCTTCACCCGGTACGGCGCCCCGCCCAGGTGCTCCCCCAAGTGGACGGTCACGTTGGCCGTCTGGTCCACCCCCAGCAGGAGCACCCAGCCGTCCAGGTCGTACACCTTGCCCACGGGGCTGTGGGGGCCCGCCGGCTCGTTCAGCGGATGCTCCCGGACGATCTCCTCCGCCCGCGGGCCCTCTGCCGCCATGGAGCTGGTGGGGTGGTTGCTGCGCAGCGCCCCCGGCTCCCGCCAGAACCGCTCCGCCACGGCGCCCATGCCGCGCGTGGGGGTGAAGCGCGGGTCAAACGGCTCGTCCCGGCGCGCGCCCGTGGCGGCGGGCATCACCAGCGTCCCCTCCGGCCCCAGTGCCTTGCGGAAGGCCTGGATGACCGCCATGGGGCCGCCGTCCACCCAGCCCACCTCCCGTAGCGACATGTGGACCAGCAGGACGCCGCCGCGCGGTACCCCCAGGGACCGCAAGTCGTCCGCCAGCGTCTCCTCGTCGATGCCGATCACCTTCGCACCTCCCACCCGCTGCTGCGCCGCCGGGCCGCCCCTTCCAGTATGCGCCACCGGCGCGCTGCGGCAAGGACCCTGAGCAGCAAACACGGTAGAATGGGACAAACCACGCGGGAGAGGGATCCCATGACAGCGGAGGAACCGGGCGGCGACTTCGTCTCCGGGCCCGTGGTCACGCGCCACGCCGCGCTCTTCACGGACCTCTACGAGCTCACCATGGCCGCCTCCTACCAGCGGGAGGGCATGGAAGGCACCGCCACCTTCAGCCTCTTCGTCCGCAAGCTGCCGGAGGAGCGCGCCTTCCTGGTGGCCGCCGGGCTGGAGGACGTGCTGAACTACCTGCGGGACTTCCGCTTCACGCCGGAGTCCATCGACTACCTGCGGTCCCTGAACCGGTTCGGCCCGGCGTTCCTGGACCTCCTGCGGGACCTGCGCTTCACCGGCCGGGTGCGGGCCGTGCCGGAGGGCACCGTCCTCTTCGCCGATGAGCCGCTGCTGGAGATCACCGCGCCCATCATCCAGGCCCAGTTGGTGGAGACGGCGGTGCTGAACATCTGCCACCTCCAGACCACCCTGGCCAGCAAGGCTGCGCGGGCCGTCCTGGCGGCGCGGGGCCGGCCGGTGGTGGACTTCGGCCTGCGGCGGGCCCACGGCGTGGACGCCGGCATGAAGGCCGCCCGCTGCTCCTTCATCGCCGGCGCCGTCATGAGCAGCAACGTCCTGGCCGGCCTGGCCTACGGCATCCCACCCACCGGCACCATGGCCCACTCCTACGTCACTGCCTTCCCCCGGGAGATCGACGCCTTCCGCGCCTTCGCTGCCGCCTTCCCGGACGGCACCACCCTGCTGGTGGACACCTACGACACGCTGGCCGGCGTCCGGAAGGCGGTGGAGGTGGCCCGGGAGCTGGAGGCGGCCGGGCACCGGCTGGGCGGCATCCGGCTGGACAGCGGCGACATCCCCGCCCTGGCCAAGGCCGCCCGCCGCATGCTGGACGGGGCCGGCCTGGACTACGTCCGCATCTTCGTGAGCGGCGGCGTGGACGAGCACAGCATCCAGGCGTGGCTGGACGCGGGGGCGCCCATCGACGCCTTCGGCGTGGGGACCCGCATGGACACCTCCGCCGACGCGCCGTACCTGGACATGGCCTACAAGCTGGTGGAGTACCAGGGGCGGCCGGTGCTGAAGCTGAGCACCGGCAAGGAGACCTGGACCGGCGCCAAGCAGGTGTACCGCCTCCGGGACGCCGGCGGCCGCCTGGCAGGCGACGTCATCGCCCTGGCGGACGAGCCGCCCCCACCCGGCGCGGAGCCGCTGCTCCAGACCGTCATGGAGGACGGCCGGCTCCTGGCCCCTCACCCACCCCTGACCGAGGTGCGCGACCGGTGCGCCGCCCAGGTAGCGGCCCTGCCGGCGGAGGTCCGCCGGCTGCGGGACGCGGCGCCGTACCCCGTGCGGTACTCGGAGCGGCTGGTCTCCCTCCAGCGGACACTGGAGGCACAGGCGGAGGCAGCGGAGGTCCGGCCGTCCGGCCGCGCGGCGGAGGGCGGCTGAGGGGGCCGCGCCTCAAAACTCCCCCGATTGGGGGAGGTCCGGTTGATCGAATTTAGTAAGCTGATAGTGTCTAAAAGTGGCCATATTGTTGCAGCAAGCGGACCTGCCGACTATAGTAGTGGCGGGAGACGCACGTCCCGGCCGGTACGCCGGACCTCCCACGCCGGGAGCGGGCCGGTAGCCGGGGCAGGCGGACCCTAGGGCCGCCGGAACGGCGCTCCGGCAGCATCCTGAACGAAAGAGGGGAAGCTATGGCCTACGTGATCACCGAGCCCTGCATCGATGTCCGCGACCAGTCCTGCGTGGAGGTCTGCCCCGTCGACTGCATCCACTTCGACGAGGACGAGGACCGCATGCTCTACATCGACCCGCAGGAGTGCATCGACTGCGGCGCATGCGAGCCGGCGTGCCCGGTGACGGCCATCTTCGCCGAGGACGACGTGCCGGATGAGTGGAAGCCGTACACGGAGATCAACGCGCTCTGGTACCAGGACAAGGCGGCGGCCCGGGCCAAGGTGGCGGAGCTGAAGCCCGCCTGAGCAACCCCCAACCCCGCAAAGGCCGCCGGAGGCACGGTGCCCCGGCGGGCCAGCCATGGATCGCAGCGGCCCACCCTTCTTGGGAAGGGTGGGCCGCTTCCGTTCCCGCCGTCCGTCCCGGCGCGCTACCGGGCCGGGGCCTGCACGCGAATCACCATCTTGCCCCGGTGCTCGTTGGCCGCCATGAGCTCGTGCGCCTTGGCCGTCTCCTCAAAGGGCAGCACGTCCGCCACCACCGGCTTGACCAGGCCCTTCACGATCAGGTTGTTCGCCTCGTCCGCCTGGAACGCGTTGGCGAAGTGCGAGCCGATGATCTGCTTCTGCCGCATCCACAGGTACCGCACGTCGAACTCCAGCTCGTAGCCGGAGGTGGCGCCGCAGATGATCACCTTCCCGAACCGCTTGCAGACGAAGACGCTGGTGGGGAAGGTAGAGGCCCCCACGTGCTCGAACACGATGTCCGGGTCCTGGCCGCCGGTGAACTCCCGGATCTTGGAGCCGAACCGGCGCATCTCCCGCAGGCGGTTCTGCGTCTCCTCCGGCGTCTCGTCCGGCTTCCACGCGAAGCCGTACTCCCGCCGGTCGATGATGTACTCCGCGCCCAGGCTCCGCAGGAGATCCGCCTTCTCCTCAGAGGAGACCACGCAGATGGGGGTGGCGTTGTACACCTTGCAGATCTGCACGGCGAAGACGCCCAGGCCACCCGCCGCGCCCCAGATGAGCACGTTCTGCCCGGCGCGGAGGTTGCCCTGGTGCACCAGCATGCGGTACGCCGTGAAGTAGGTCAGGGCGTAGGAGGCCGCCTCCTCCCAGGAGAGGTTCTTGGGCTTGGGCAGGAGCTGCTGTGACTGCACCTTGGTGAACTGGGCGAAGGAGCCGTAGTTGGTCTCATACCCCCAGATCCGCTGCTGCTCGCACGCCATGGGGTCCAGGCCGTTGCAGGCCGGGCACTCCCCGCACGAGATGTTGCAGTGGACAATGACCTCGTCCCCCGGCTTCCAGCGGGTGACGCCCGGCCCCACCTTCCAGACAATGCCGGACGCATCGCTCCCCGCAATGTGGAAGTTGTCCTTGGTGATCCGCATCACGGAGACCGGCTCGCCGCGGGACGCCCAGACGCCGTTGTAGTTGACGCCCGCCGCCATCACCAGCACCAGCGCCTCGTTGGGCCCCGGCTCCGGGACGTCCACCTCTTCGATCTGCATGGCCTGGGACGGCGGGCCCTCACGCTCCGGCCGGATCACCACCGCCTTCATCTTCTCCGGTGTCCAGCCCAGCGCCTCCGGCACCACGCCTAGATCCAGCTTCATCCTCCCACCTCCGGTAACGTTCCACAGGGTTCCCCAAGGGGTTCTACGACGGGGCTCCAGCCCCCCGAACATACCCTATCCACCCCCTGACTTCAACAGCGCCCCTCCCGCCTACGGTTCCGCCCGCTGGGGCGCTCTGGTAGACTGGATCCGGGCCCCCGCCCACCCCAGCCCAAGGGAACGGAGCAGCCATGGCCCTCAAGCCGGCGGACCTCTCCGCCCTGGAGCAGACCTTCCTGGCCGTGGTGGCCGCGGGCCTGGTGCCCAGCGGCCTGGCCGGCGGCGACCCCGCCTTCCGCCTGGACCATGTCACCGCCGTCTGCCAGGCCCTGCGGGAGGGGCGGAACCCCACCGCCTACCTGGCGCCCGATGGCACCGCCGCGGACCCCGCCTTTGAGCGGGCGCTGCGGGAAGCGGCCGTGGAGCTGGAGCGGAAGGGCGTCATCGGCTTCGGCGGGCCGCCCGCGGCGGTGGTGCCGCTGGCCGGCGCGCCCCAGGAGCCGCCGCGCCGGGACCCGGCGACGGTGGACTTCAACCAGGCGCCCAAGGTCTTTGACCGCTTCCTCTCCCACGAGTGCCTGGACGCCCTCATGCGGGAGAAGCCCGCGTACGACTACCTCATGGAGCGCTACGCGGAGAGCAGCGAGATCTGGCAGCAGCTGGCCCGGCAGGGGTACGTGGACCGGCGGCTGTAGCGCCCGGCGGGCGCCCCTACTCCCGCCGGCTGGTGGGCGCCAGGTGGCCCGTGGCCGGGCCCGCCGCCCCGGCGAAGGCGAACCCCAGGACCGCCAGCAGCTCCCGCAGCTTGGCCGCTTCGCCCGGCTCCCCCGTCCCGGCCAGGACCCGCGCCGCCGCGGCGTCCAGCACGTCCAGCGCCGCCGGCGCATCGAAGTCCTCCTCCACGGCCGCCAGGAACGCCCGCTCCAGCCGCTCCGCCCCGGGGCCTGTCCCGGGCCCGGGGGCCGTCGCGGCCGCCGCCTTCAGCCGCCCGTACCGCTCCCCCAGCGCCCGGAGCGCGCCGGAGCGGTAGTCCGCGTCGGCCCGGTAGTGGGTGCTCAGCAGGTAGAGGCGTAGGTGGTCCGGCTCCGCCTCCCGCAGCAGGTCCCGCACCAGCACGAGGTTTCCCAGGGACTTGCTCATCTTCACGCCGTCCAGCTGGACCATGCCGTTGTGCAGCCACCAGCGGCAGAAGGGCCGGGCGCCCGTGGCGCACTCGCTCTGGGCGATCTCATTCTCATGGTGGGGGTACGTCAGGTCGCGTCCTCCGCCGTGGATATCGATCTGGTCGCCCAGGATCTCGGTGGACATGGCGCTGCACTCGATGCTCCAGCCCGGCCGCCCCGGCCCCCACGGGCTGTCCCAACTGGGCTCGCCCGGCTCCGTGCGCTGCCACAGCAGGAAGTCCAGCGGCCCGCGCTTCTTGTGCTCCCGCTTGGACTCCGGGTTCTCCCGCTTGGCCAGCTCCTCCCGGGAGACACCGTTCAGCTCCCCATAGGCCGGGAAGGACGCCACCTCGAAGAACACGTCGCCGTCCACGGCGTAGGCGCAGCCCCGCGCCATGATGGCGTCGATCATCTGGATGATCCGCGGGATGTGCTCGCTGGCCCGGGGGTACGCCGTGGGGCGCAGCACGTTCAGCCGGTCCAGGTCCTCCCGGAAGACCGCGTCGTTCTCCGCGGCGATCTCCGGGATGGGCCGGCCCTCCCGCCGCGACACCATGATCATGTCGTCGTCGATGTCCGTGAGGTTCTGGACGTAGCGGACCTCCAGCCCCTGCCACTCCAGCAGGCGGCGGAGCGCGTCGAACTGCACGTAGGAGAAGGCGTGGCCCAGGTGGGTGACGTCGTACGGCGTGATGCCGCAGACGTACATGCGAACGACGCCGGGTGTCAGCGGCACGAACGCGTCCACCCGGCGTCCCAGGGTGCTGGAGAGCCGCAGGGCCATGCCCACCTCCTGGCCGGCGCCGCTCAGCGGTGGTTGTAGAACTCCGCCGTCCAGCGCCACTCCTGCCCGTCCGGGGCGTTCCACCACGATTGCAGGATGCCTACCTCGCCGCCCGGCAGGATCACGGGCCGGCCTAGGTCCTCCGGCCCCGGCCACAGGTCCTCCCGCACCACCCGGTCGCCTTCCCGCCGGAGCCGGGTTATGGGACGGTCCGCCGTGGCCCGGAGCTGGTCGCCGAAGGCCAGGAGGGCGCCCGCGTCGTCCCGCACCTCCACGCGGAGGGTGTCCGGAGCCGCGTGCACCAGCAGCACGTCCGTGGCCCGCAGCCGGCCCCGGGCAAAGGGGAGCCCCTGCGCCGCGGCGTTGGGGTACCAGAGGTCCCAGATCTCGATGCCGCCCATGGTTTGCCTCCCCGCGAGGCCCGGCGGAGCGCGCTACCCGCCGATGTAGGACATCTCCACCTTCGGCAGCAGGGCCGTCGCCTCGGAGCGAAGCTCGGAGTAGCGGTCCGCCCGGGCGGACCAGACGCGCCGCAGGAGCGCCGCGATCTCGCCGTCGCCGGCGCCCGCCCGCAGCGGCCCCCGCAGGTCCGTCCCGGCCGCGGCGAAGAGGCAGGTGTACAGCTTGCCGTCCGCGGAGAGGCGGGCGCGGGTGCAGTCGCCGCAGAACGGCTGCGTCACAGACGTAATGACGCCGATCTCGCCGCTCCCGTCCCGGTACCGGTAGCGCCGGGCCACCTCCCCGCGGTAGTTGGGCTCCGCGGGCTCCAGGGGCAGCACCTCACCGATCCGCCGGACGATCTCGGCGCCGGGGACCACGTCATCCAGGCGCCAGCCGTTGGCGGTGCCCACGTCCATGTACTCGATGAACCGGAGGATGTGGCCCCGCTCCTTCATGAAGCGGGCCAGGTCCACCAGCGTGTGGTCGTTCATGCCGCGGCGGACCACGGCGTTCACCTTCACCGGCCGCAGCCCGGCGGCGGCCGCCGCCTCGATGCCCTCCAGGACGCGGGCCACGGGGACGTCCACGTCGTTCATGGCGCGGAAGACGGCGTCATCCAGGGAGTCCAGGGAGACGGTGACCCGCTTCAGCCCGGCCTCCGCCAGCGGCCGCGCCAGCGACGCCAGCAGCGAGCCGTTGGTGGTGAGGGCAATGTCCAGGCCCGGGATCTCCGCCAGCATCCGCACCAGCGTGGGCAGCTCCGCCCGCAGCAGCGGCTCGCCGCCGGTGAGCCGCACCTTCCGCACGCCCAGGGAGACGAAGATGCGGGCCAGCCGGGCGATCTCCTCGAAGGTCAGGACCTCGCTGCGCGGGAGGAAGGCGTACCCCGGGCCGAAGACCTCCCGGGGCATGCAGTAGCGACAGCGGAAGTTGCAGCGGTCCGTCACGGAGACGCGGAGGTCCCGCAGCGGGCGGCCCAGGCGGTCCAGCAGCGGGCCCGTGTCCTCGGGGTGCGGTGCGGTCATGCAGGCCTCCGGCGGGTGCGGCGGTCCTCGTGCCGCCATTGTACCGCACCCGTTCGGCCTGCGTCAGCATAACGGACGCCGCGGCCTCACCGCCCCTCAAAGGTGGGCTGCCGCTTCTCCGCAAAGGCCCGCGCCGCCTCCCGGTGGTCCCGCGTGAGGCCGGACCTCCGGTGCAGCTCCGCCTCGCTGTCCAGCACCTCCTGGAGCGTCCCGGACTCCGCCAGCGTCAGGTTGTGCTTCATGGAGGCGTACGCCACCGTGGGGCCCGCGGCCAGTTGCCGCGCCAGCTCCAGGGTGACCTCCCGCAGCTGCTCGTCCGGCACCACGCGGTTCACCAGCCCCAGCTCCAGCGCCCGCCGGGCGTCCAGGATCTCCGCCGTGAAGTAGAGCTCCCGCGCCCGGGCCGGGCCGGCCAGCTTGGTCAGGAAGTACGTCCCGCCGAAGTCGCCCGCCAGCCCCACGCGCGCGAAGGCCGTCCCCAGGCGCGCGCTCTCCCCCGCAATGCGCAGGTCACACGCCAGCGCCACGCTCAGCCCGGCGCCGGCCGCCGCGCCGTTCACCATGGCGATGGTGGGCTTGGGCATGGTGTGCAGCAGCGCCGAGACCCGGTGCCAGCGACGCTGCGCCGCTACCCCCTCCTCAAAGCTGCTGAAGCCGCCGCCGGCGCCCTCGCCCTCCGCCATCGCCTTCACGTCGCCGCCGGCGCAGAAGGCCCGGCCCGCGCCCGTCAGCACCACGCAGCGCACGGCGGCGTCCGCCGCCAGCCGCTCCGCCGCGTCCGCCAGTTCGCCCCACATGGGTCCCGTCAGCGCGTTCAGCCGGTCCGGCCGGTTCAGCGTGATGAGGCCCACGCCGTCCGTCACGTCCACCAGGATGGGTTGCTCCGCCATGGCCCGGTCCCTCCTCCGTGCAAGCCTGCTTCCGGCCGCCATCATACCACGCGGCGCCCGCCCGGAGGGGCTGGCCGCGCCGGACCCGGCGCCCTATACTGGCCTCACCCGGCCCAGAGGTGTCCCGTGTCCGTCCAGATCCGCCCCCTCCGTGACGACGAGTGGGAGCAGCGCGCCTTCATCGATAGCTACGCCTTCGGCGGTGACCGCGGGCCGGCGGCGGTGGAGCGGCTGCGGCGCGAGTACCGCGCCGAGTGGACGCTGGTCGCCATCGACGGCGGCGAGATGGTGGCGAGCCTGGTGGTGATCCCCTTCGCCATGGGCATCGAAGGCCGGCCGGTGCCCATGGGCGGTGTCGCCTCTGTGGCGACGCTGCCGGAGCACCGTCGAAAGGGACACGTAGGGCGGCTGCTCCGGCAGGCCCTGGCGGACATGCGGGAGCGGGGCCAGGTCCTCTCCGCCCTCTACACACCCCATCCGCCGCTCTACCGGCGCTTTGGGTGGGCCTACGCCTCCGCCAACCGGGAGTACCGGTTCGCCTGCAAGGACCTCTCCCTCCGGAGCGCGCCACCGGAGGGCGGCCGCGTGCGCCGCGCTGATGCCGGCGCCATCCCCAAGCTGGCCGAGGTGTACGCCCGCTGGTCGGCGGGCCGCACGGGTCCGCTGGAGCGCACGCCAGAGCGGTGGCAGCAGGGCGTCCTCAACGCCTGGGATCCGGAGTTCGACATCGCCGTCTGGGAGAACGGATCAGGGGGCTGGGACGGCTACGTCCTGTACCGCGCGTGGCAGCCGGACATCCTGGCATCGGGCCAGCACCTGCTGGTGCGGGAACTCGCCGCCTGCACGCCGGAGGCCTACCAGGGGCTGGTCCACTTCCTCCTGCACCACGACAGGGTGACGGACGCGCGCTGGCTTGCCCCGCCGGACGACGCCTTCCTTGCGCTGGTGACGGACCCGTCCAGGGTGCAGCCCACCCACCTTCCCGGCTTCATGCTGCGGCTGGTGGACGTGCCCGCCGCGCTGGCCGCCCGGCCGTACACCGTGGACGGGACCCTGGTACTGGAGGTCCGGGACGCGACGGCGCCCTGGAACCAGGGGCGCTGGCGGCTGGCGGTCCGGGAGGGTCGCGCTACGGTGGAGCCGGGGGGCGGCGAGCCGGACCTGGCCCTGGACGCCGCCGACCTGGCGCCCCTCTACGACGGCTACTGGACCGCCTCCGCCCTGGCCCTGGCGGGCCTGATCGGCGCCCGCTCGCCGGAGGCGCTGGAGCTGGCGGACCGCCTCTTCGCCACCCGCACGCCGCCCTTCATGCCGGAGTTCTTCTAGTTCTCTGGGATGAGGACCCGCAACGGGCGTGAGAAAGCTTCCCTCCCCCTCTTGCGCGGGCGTGTACAATACGCGCAGTACACTTCATACCTAACGTTTGGAGGAGCGTATGTCCACGTCCGGCACCACCCAGAGCGGCCTCAGCCCCAACGTCGCGGGACTCTTGTGTTATGTGCTCACATTCCTCACCGGCCTCTTCTTCATCCTCACGGAGAAGGAGAACAAGTTCGTCCGCTTCCACGCCCTCCAGGCCATCTTCTTCGGCATCGCTGACGTGGTGCTGTGGTTCGTACTGACCATCATCGCCATCCCCCTGGGTTTCCTGGGATTCTTCCTCACGGTGATCTTCTGGCTGGGCTCCCTGGGACTCTGGATCTACCTCATGTACACGGCGTACCAGGGCCAGCAGTTCAAGCTGCCGGTCCTGGGCGACCTGGCGGAGAAGAACGCCTAAGCGCCGGAACCTTGCGCCAAGAGGGGCGGCCTGTCTCTACAGACGGGCCGCCCCTCCCTCGGTCCCGGCAGATGCGTCGCCATGCCTCACAGGGCAGGCGCCCGGGAACGGCGCAGCCCGGCCCCAAGCCCTGGGGGAAGGATGCAGCCCGCTCGCGGCCCGGGTTGAACCCCGCCGCGAGCGGGTAGTGTGGCAGGGCACTGCCACATCCCGGACCGGCCCCGCGCCTAGTCCAGCCGCTCGATGACGGTGGCGGTGCCCAGCCCGCCGCCGCAGCACATGGTCACCAGCCCGTACCGCCCGCCCCGCCGCTCCAGCTCGTGCAGGAGCGTGGTCACCAGGCGGGCACCAGTGCAGCCGGTGGGATGGCCCAGGGCGATGGCGCCGCCGTTCACGTTCACCTTCGCCATGTCCGGCCGCAGCTCCCGCTCCCACGCCAGCACCACCGAGGCGAACGCCTCGTTGATCTCGATGAGGTCCAGGTCGGCCAGCGCCAGCCCGGCCCGCTCCAGCACCTTCGGCGTCGCCGTGATGGGGCCCGTCAGCATGAGCTCCGGGTCCGACCCCACCACCGCCTGCGCCACGATGCGCGCCCGCGGCCGCAGCCCCAGCGCTTGCGCCCGCTCCGCGGCCATGAGCAGCACCGCCGCCGCACCGTCCGAAATCTGGGAGGAGGTGCCCGCCGTGTGCACCCCGTCCTCCTTGAAGGAGGGCTTCAGCGTGGCCAGGATCTCCGGCGTGGTGCCGGGCCGGATCCCCTCGTCCTGGGTGACGGTGGTGCGGACCCCCTCCAGCTCCACCTCCACCGGGACGATCTCCCGGTCGAACCGGCCCTCGTCCCGGGCCCGCGCCGCCTTCTGCTGGCTCCACGCGCCGAACTCGTCGGCGTCGCGGCGGCTGATGCCCCACTTCAGCGCGATGTTCTCCGCGGCGATGCCCTGGGAGGTCAGCTCGTACTGGGCGCGGATGGTCTCGTTGAAGGGGAAGCCCGGCCCGTTGGCGGCGTTGATGCCCAGCGGCACGCGGGACATCATCTCCACCCCGGCGCCGATGGCCACGTCGCAGACGCCGGCCTGGATGAGGTTCGCCGCGAAGTGGACGGCTTGCTGGCCGGAGCCGCACTGCCGGTCCACGGTGGTGCCGGGCACCGTGTAGGGGAAGCCCGCCGCCAGCACGGCGTTCCGCCCGATGTTGGTGGACTGCTCCCCGGCCTGGGAGACGCAGCCCATGACCACGTCCTCCACCGTGCCCGGCTCGATGCCCGCCCGGCGGACGACCTCCCGCAGCACGTGCGCCGCCAGGTCCACGGCGTGGACGCCGCTCAGCTTGCCGCCGCGCCGCCCGATGGGCGTCCGCACCGCCTCTACAATGACCACGTCTCTCACGGCCGTTCTCCTTCCAGCGGTGGATTGCCGGGCTACCAACCGGTAAGGCCCGCACCCCCATCATAAGCCCCCCACCTGCGGCCCGCCACCCCGGCGGCCGGGGCCCGCCGCGCGACCGTTGAACGGCCCCGACGCCTCCGCTATAGTGGAGCCCGATCCCATTCCCCGGAGGAGGGCGCCCGTGGCGGGAGACGCCTTGATCACGGACCAGGTCCGGGCCATCATCGGGCAGGAGTCGGAGCCGTGGGTCTTTGAGCTCACCACCCAGGGCATCCGCCAGTTCGCCCGCGCTGTGGGCTACACGGACCGTGTCTACTACGACGAGGAGGAGGCCCGGGCCCAGGGCTACCGCAGCCTGCCGGCGCCGCCCGCCTTCCTGGGCTACCCCGTCTTCGACCCCGAGGCGTGCGATCCCACCTTCACCCAGCCCCGCAGCGCCAACCCCCGCATCGACCTGCCGCTGGCCCGCGTCCTGGACGGCGGCGTGGAGCACGTCTACGAAGAGGTGCCCTGCGCCGGCGACCGCCTGATCATGCGGAACCGGGTGACGGACATCCGGGAGCGGACCGGCAGCATTGGCCGGATGGTCTTCATCCAGACGGAGCAGACCTTCACCAACGCCGAGACCGGCCGCGTGGTGGCCCGCGTCCGCCGCACCATCATCCGGTACTAGGCGACCCCGCCCCTTGCGGGGCGCCGCCTCAGGCGGTACCCTGACCCACACGCCCCGCCGGAGGCGCCCTATGCCGTCCCTGCGGGCCATCATCGACAACCTGCGGACCGCCGTGCCCCGCGGCGAGCGCCTGGCGCTCATCCGCCGCCACCTCTGGGTCCGGCTCCGGTACGCCCAGGTCTGCTGCGACCACCCGGGCTCCGCCGGCTGCTGAGAGGCGGCACCCCCGGAGGAGCGTGTCTCCTCCTGAGCCGGCAGCCCGCAGCGTGCCCGGAGGTCCCCCGTCGTGGCCGTCGCGGCCGCCGTTCCGCCGGCCCCGGCCCTCGCCCGCCGGCTCGTCTGGCCGGCGCTGGGACCGGCGGCGGCACGCCTCCCACCCCCTTGGGGACTCCTGGTCGGCGCCCCACCGCTCCACCTACGCCATGTTCGCCCTGGCGGGCGGCACGGTGGCGGCGCAGGCGGCGCTGCCGCCGGTCCGGGCTGCCCGGGAAGACGATGAGCGAGGAGGTTTGTCATCGCATGGAGCTGGACGAACGGATCACGGTCACCCCCATTGTGGTGCGCTCCACGGACATGGACGCGTCCCGCCACGTGAACAACGCCGTCTACTTCCAATACTGCGAGCAGGGCCGCATCCACCACCTGCGCCGCCTGGGCGTCTTCGATAAGCACCCCCGCACCGGGACCGAGCAGCGCGGCGGCATGGTGGTGGGCGAGGCCCGCTGCCGCTTCCTGATCTCCGCCGTCTACGGCGATACCCTGGAGGTCCGCACCCGCACGCGGGAGGTCCGGAACCGCAGCTTCGTCCTCAGCTACGAGATCGTCCGCCAGGCCGACGGCGCCCGCATCGCCGAGGGCGACAGCACCCAGGTCTGGCTGGGCCCGGACGGCCGCTCCGCCCCCATCCCGGACACAGCCCGGTCGCTGCTGGAGCGGTCCATCCTGCCGGACACGTCCGCCGTGCAGGGGTAGACACCGGACACGCCAAGGCCCCTCCGGTCTCCCGGAGGGGCCTGCTCTGTAGGTCCCGCGGGCCGGGGCGCTACGCCCCCACGGCCACCGGCGCGCCCGCCTGGGCCGCCCGCACCACCATCTGTGCGTAGTACTCCGCGATCTCCCGCGCCGTCAGCCGGCCGTCCGGCCGGTACCAACGGCTCACCCCCTGCCCGATGGCGATGATGGCGAAGACCGCCAGCTTCACGTCCAGAGGCCGGAACTCGCCGGACGTCACGCCGTCCAGCAGGATCCGGGAGAAGATGCGCTCGTACTCGTCGCGCCGCTCCGCCATGCGCTGGCGGTAGGTCCCCGTCAGCACGTCCATGTCATTGTGGAGGACGCGCGCCTCCGCCTGGTGCTCCGCGTGGCACAGCACGTGCTGGCGCACCGCCTGCTCCAGCCGCACCGAGGGTGGGGCGGACCAGGTCACCGCGCCGTTCACCTCCCGGATCAGCCGCTCCATGGACACCCACAGGGCATCGAACAGCAGGTGCTCCTTGCTCTCGTAGTGGTAGTACATGCTGCCGGCCTGGATGCCCGCGTCCGCGGCGATCTCCCGCAGGTTCGCGCCGTGGTACCCCTTCCGGCTGAAGTGGTCAATGGCGGCGGACCGGATCAGGTCCAGTCGGTTCCCAGTTGCTGCGTACTCTGCCATGTCTCTCTCATTCCCTCCCACGTCCACACCCACCACTGTACCGCCCCACCCGCATTTTGATCAACTCTTCACAAATGCGGATGACCCAATTGGAGTAACGGCCGGCGCGCTAGGACTGGAGGACGGCCGCAGGCTGCGGCCGGGCGGGGAGGAGGAGGACCAGGAGCAGCGCCGCCGCGGCGGCGGTGGCGGCCCCGTAGAGGAACGGCGCTGCCGGCCCCAGGAGGTCCCACAGCGCCCCGGCGATGACGCTGGCCGCCAGCACCGTGACACCCAGCACGGTGCTGTAGAGGCCCAGCGCCGTGGCCCGGCGGTCGGCGGGCACCAGGTCCGCCACCAGCGCCCGCGCCACGCCGTCCGTCAGGGCAATGTAGGCGCCGTACACGGCGAAGAGGGGCCAGACCAGCGTCCCGCTGCCGGCCAGCGCGAACCCCAGGTAGACCGCGGCGAAGATCGCCAGGCCCGCCAGCATGACGTTGCGCCGTCCTACGGTGTCGGAAGCCATGCCGGCGGGCAGCGAGAGCGCCGCGTACACGGCGTTGTAGAGGGTGTAGGCCAGCACCACCATGGTGGCGCTCAGGCCCAGATCCTGCGCCCGCAGGATGAGGAAGGCATCACTGCTGTTGCCCATGGCAAAGACCACGGTGACCAGCAGCAGCGCCTTGAACCCGCGGTCGTAGCCGTCCAGCCGGAGGGAGAGGGGCGGCGCCCCGGCCGTTGCCGCGGGCCGGCGCTCCCGCACCAGGGCCACCAGCAGCACCGCCGCCGCGGCCGGCGCGAAGGCCACCAGGAAGGCCAGCCGCAGCCGCTCCGCCAGCAGCCACAGCACCAGCAGCGCCGTCAGCGGGCCCACCACTGCCCCCGCCGTGTCCATGCTCCGGTGGAACCCGAAGGCCCGACCCCGCTCCGCCGGCGGGGCCCACTCCGCAATGAGGGCGTCCCGCGGCGCGCCTCGCAGGCCCTTGCCCGTGCGGTCCAGGAACCGCGCCAGCAGGACCAGCGGCCACCCGAACGCCAGCGCCAGCAGCGGCTTGGCCACCGCCGAGAGCCCGTACCCCAGCGCCACCAGCGGCTTCCGCCGTCCCACCCGGTCCGAGAGCCAGCCGGAGGCCGTGCGCACCAGGGCGGCCGTGCTCTCCGCAACGCCCTCCACCAGCCCTACCGCGAACACCGGCGCGCCCAGCGTGGCCGTCAGGAACACCGGCACAATGGGGTACAGCATCTCACCGGCAACGTCGGCGAAGAAGCTGACCAGGCCCAGGACGAAGATGTCCCGCTCCACACCGGCCACCCGACGGGACGGGGGCGGCTCCAGCGGGCGGACGGGCTCGGACGGCAGCGGCACGGCGGCGCTCCCCGCTACGTGGAGTGCCCCCAGTGTCGCGCCAAACGGCCGGCAGCGCAACCGGCGGGCCTTGACGGCGGCGGCGCCATCGGCTCTACTCGCCTCATGCGGGAGCACGGGAAGGACGGCATCCGCTGGCTGGCCTTCCAGGCCCTGGGCCGCGCGGAGGGCGTGGTGCACGCCGTCTCCGCCCGGCACGGCGGGGTCAGCCCGCCGCCGTACCACACCCTCAACCTGGGCCTGGGGAGCGGCGACACGCCGGAGCGCGTCCGCGCCAACCAGGCCATCCTGGCCCGAGCCCTGGGCCTGGACACGGAGCGGCTGACCCGCCAGCGGCAGGTGCACGGCGCGGACGTGGCGGTGATCCGCCGCGCCGCCGACTTCCCGCCCGGCGGCTTCCTGGGCGACTACGACGCGCTGGTGACGGACGTCCCCGGCGTGGCGCTGGTGGTGCGGGTGGCGGACTGCGTCCCCGTCCTCCTGTACGACCCCGCCCGGCGGGCGGCGGGCGCCGTCCACGCCGGCTGGCGCGGCACCGTTGCCGGCGCCGTCCGGGCCGCCGTCCGCGCCATGGAGGAGGCCTTCGGCACGCGGCCGGGGGACCTGCTGGCGGGCGTGGGACCGGCCATCGGCCCGTGCTGCTACGAGGTGGACACGCCGGTCATCCAGGCGGTGCGGCGGACCTTCGGCGAAGCGGCGGCGGACCTGCTCCGGCCCGTGGACGCCGCCCACGCCCACTTGGACCTCTGGGAGGCCAACCGCCGGCTGCTGCTGGCGGCGGGCATCCCGGCGGAGCGCATCGAGGTGGCGGGCCTCTGCACCGCCTGCCGCACGGACCTGTTCTACTCCCACCGGCGGGAAGGCCCCGCCACGGGCCGCTTCGCCGGCGTCATCGCCCTCCGCTAGCTAGGGCGCGCGTCCCTCAGGCTGCGCCGCGGCTCAGCTCCCACAGCCGGTCCGCCGCCGCCAGCTCCTCCGGCGTCAGCCGCAGGCCCGCCGCACCCAGCAGCTCGTCCAGTTGCTCCTCCCGCGTCACGCCGATGATGGGCGCGGTGACGCCCGGCTGGCTCAACAGCCACCCCAGCGCGAACTGCGCCACCGTCACGCCCCGCGCCCGGGCCAGATCGTCCGCCGCCTGCACCGCCCGCAGGTTCCCCTCCGTCAGCATCCGCCCGAAGCGGGGGTACACGGCGCCCCGCGTCCCGGCCGGCGGCGCCTCCCCCGCCCGGTACTTGCCCGTGAGCAGCCCACCGCCCAGCGGGCTGTACGGGATCACGCCCACCCCCTCCTCCAGGCAGAGGGGCAGGTGCTCCCGCTCCACGCGACGGTCCAGCAGGTTGTACCGCGGCTGGAGCGACTCGAACCGTGCCAGGCCCAGCTTGTCGCTGATCCACAGCCCCTTGCACAGCCGCCACGCCTCGAAGTTGGAGCAGCCAATGTAGCGGACCTTCCCCTGGCGCACCAGATCGTCCAGCGCCCGCAGCGTCTCCTCCAGCGGCGTCTCCACGTCCGGCCAGTGGGGCTGGTAGAGGTCGATGTAGTCCGTCCCCAGGCGGCGCAGGCTGGCCTCCACCGCCTGCATGATATGGCGGCGGGAGAGGCCCTGGTCGTTGGGGCCGGGCCCCGTGGCGCCCCGCACCTTCGTCGCCAGCACCACCTGATCCCGGCGGCCCCGCAGCGCCTTCCCCACAATCTCCTCGGTGCGCCCGGCGGTCTCCATGGTCCCGCCCATGGGGTAGATGTCCGCCGTGTCGATGAAGTTCACCCCCGCGTCCAGCGCCCGCTGGATGATGCGCACGGAGGCGTCTTCATCCGCCTGCCCGCCGAAGGTCATGGTTCCCAGGCACAGCTCCGAGACCTTCAACCCCGTCCGTCCCAGACTGCGGTACTCCATGGCTCCACCTCCATCACCGCTCCCCCGGCGGCGCCGCCACCGCGGCCAGGAACGCGGACAGCGCCTCGTTGAACGCCGCCGTCGCCTCCCGCTGGGGCGTATGCCCGGCGCCCGGGATGGTCACCAGCCGCGCGCCGGGCAGGCGCTCCGCCAGCAGCGCCACGCCGCGGTGCATGGCCGGGCTCTCGTGCTCGCCCACGATGATCAGCGTCGGAGCCGTCACCTCCCCCAGCCGGTCCACCACGCCCGGCCAGCGGCAGAGCGCCAGCCCGGCCCCCACGTAGCCCTCCACGGACATGGCCGCCAGCCGCCTGCGGCCGCGCTCCCGCTCCTCCGGCGGCACGGGGATGGGCGGCCGGAACGGCGCGTTGGCCTCCTGGAACTCCACCACCGCCGCCATCCCCTGCGTCCGGGCCACCTGGAAGCATCGTTCCCGGTACGCCACCGCCTCCGGCATGTTGGAGAACGGCGGCGAGTCCACCAGGACCAGGCTGCGCAGCCGCTCCGGCCACGTCACCGCGAAGGCCTGCGCCACCATGCCGCCCAAGGAGTGGCCCGCCAGGTGCACGCGGTCCAGCCCCAGGCCGTCCAGCAGCGCCCGCACGTCTGTCGCCATCTCCTCTATGGTGTAGCCGTCCCCCGCCGGCGGCGCGGACGAGCGGCCGTGCCCGCGGTTGTCCATGGCCACCACGCGGAACTGCGGCGCGAAGGCCCGGATCTGGTGCTCCCAGTCCGTCAGGTCGCCCGTGTAGCCGTGGACCAGCACCAGCGGCTCGCCCCCGCCGCCGTGGTCCTCGTAGTACGCGTCGAAGCCGTTGAGCCGGATCGTCGGCACCTACGTCACCTCCTCCCGCGCCCCCAGTGTACGCCAGGGCGGGACCCGGCGCAGCACCCGGTGCCGGGCCGTCCCTGGACAGGCGCCGCGCCCGACCCGATACTGAAGACGAGCACCGTCGTTCCCGTTCAGTCACGGCCGGGAGGGGAAGAGCCATGGCCACGGAGGAGCGCCTGCACCGCAGCACCACGGACCGCGTCATCTTCGGGGTGTGCGGCGGCATTGCCGAGTACCTGGACGTGGACCCCACGCTGGTACGGGTGGCCTTCGTGGTGCTGGCGGCGGCCAGCGGCATTGGGGTGGTGCTCTACCTCACCCTGGCGGTCTTCATGCCCCGCTCCGGCCGACCGGAGCTGAGCCAGAGCCGCCAGATTGAGGAGAACCTGCGGGAGATGTGGGACCGCACCCAGGACCTGGCGCGCCGGGCCAGGGCGGCGCTCCACGGGACCGGCGGCGACGCCGCCCGCTCCCGTCAGAGCTCCACCATGGGCTGGATCCTGGTCTGCCTGGGGGTCATCATCTTCCTGGCCAACGCCGGCGCCTTCTGGTGGATCGACTGGCGGTACCTGGTGCCGCTGGTGCTGGTGGCTGCGGGCGGCGTGCTCCTCCTGCGGCGGCGGTAGCCGGGGGCGGCCGCGCCGCCTTGACCCTAGGGCCCCCGTCTGCTACTAGTGGGACGCCCGCCCTGTGTACAACCGGGAGACAGCTCGTGGACGCCACCGCCTCGCCGGAGCAACGGATCCTGGACGCCGCCGCCCGGTGCCTGGTGAGCAAGGGCTACGCCGGCACCTCGCTCCGCCAGATTGCGGCGGAGGCGGGCGTGGCCCTGGGCCTTCTCCACTACTACTTCCGCTCCAAGGACGACCTCCTCCTGGCCCTGGTCTCCCGCACCATCCGCCGCAACATCGACTCCCTCCACAACGCCCTGGGCGCCGCGCGCTCCTCCACGGAGCACCTGCACCTTGGCCTCCAGGGGATCCGGCGGGACCTGGAGCGCAACCGGGACGACCACGTCCTCCTGCTGGAGCTGGTGGTCCTGGCCCTCCGGAAGCCGGCCATCGCCGAGAAGCTGCGGGAGCTGTACGGGGAGCTGCTGGAGGCGGTCACGGTGGAGTGCCGCCGGGCCGTGGAGGAGCTGGGGGTGCGGGCGCACCCGGAGTTCAACCCCCGGGTACTGGCGACGGCCCTGGTGGGGATGCACGTGGGGCTGGCCATCCAGCTCCTGTTGGACCCCGGCAACCGCGCCGCCCTCCGCGGCATGGACGCCATCACCGGCATCCTGGAGGCAACCGGCTGCTACTCGGACCCGCCGCGCTGAGCCGCGCCGCCTAGACCGCCGTGCCCGCCGCGGCGCCCCTGCGCCGGCTGGGCGCCACGGGCTTGCGGGCGTACAGCACCAGGCTCTTGGGGACGGCCGCGCCCAGCCACTCCTCCAGCCGGTTCCAGAAGCGGGAGCGACGGGTGGCCTCCCGGTCCAGGAACCGCCGCATCCACTCGTAGAGGGCGGGCGAGGGGTGCGGGTTGCGCCCCAGCCGGATGAGGACGTGGATCCACCCCCAGTACACCGACTCGAACGCCTCCCGTCGGTCCTCCGCGTAGAGGGCCAGGCCCCGCTGCTCCAGCTTCCGCCGGAGCTCCCCCGGCCCGTAGATGCGGACGTGGCTGCCCGGGTACGTGGGGATGGCCGGGTTCACCCGCCAGAGGAGGCGCTCCACCCGGTGGTGCGGCACGCTCACCCCCACCGTCCCGCCCGGCTTCAGCACCCGCACAATCTCGTCCAGCACCGCCTCGTCGTCCGGCACGTGCTCCAGCGTCTCAGAGCAGATCACGTGGTCGAAGGCGGCGTCCGGGAAGGGCAGCGCCGTGCCGTCGCCCTGGAGGAGGCACAGCACGCCGTCCGGGTGCCGGCTCCGGAGGGAGCCCAGCACGTAGCGGGCGCCCTCCAGTTCCCGACGGTCTACGTCCAGCCCCACGGTGCGGTACGGACCGCGCACCGCCTGCTGGAGGTGCCGCGCCTGGCCGCAGCCCAGGTCCAGGAGCCACCCGTTGGGCCGCACGTCCAGCAGCCGCAGGTCCACGGTGAACGACCGGTCCAGCACTCCCTCCCCCTCGGTGCGGGGCTCCATCCCCCCGGCGCATTGTAGGGTCGGACGTCCCGGCCGGGCAAGCACGCGCCGAACCTGCTATAATGCCTCCGTGACGCGCTCTGGACTACCGTACGGTAAGGCGGACCTCCACGTCCACACCTCCCACGGCGACGGTATGGCCTCCGTCGCCGAGGTCCTCGACTTCGTGGAGCACCACACGGACCTGGACGTCCTGGCCATCACCGAGCACGACGACTTCGCCGCTGCCGAGGAGGCGCGGGAGCGCCACGCCCGCGGCCGCTACAGCTTTGACCTTGTCACCGGCATGGAGGTGACCACCCTGGAGGGCCACCTCCTGGCCCTCTTCATCCAGGAGCCGGTGCCCAGCTTCCGGAGCCTGGCCCGCACCATCGAGCTGGTGCACGCGCAGGGCGGCCTCTGCGTGGTGCCGCACCCCATGAGCCCCCTTACCCGCAGCATCGGCGAGAACGGGCTGCACCGCGTCCACCGGCGGTCGGACGGGGTGTACCTGGACGGCCTGGAGCTGGACAGCCGTGCCCCCACCTGGCGCGCCATCAAGAACCGCGTCCACCGCCTGAACCGGGAGCTCTGGGGGCTGGCGGAGGTGGGCGGCAGCGACGCCCACTTCCTGGCGTGCGTGGGCTGCGCCTACACCCTCTTCCCCGGTGCCACGGCCGGGGATCTACGGGAAGCCATCCTGGCCCGCACCACCCGGGCGGGCATGGGGATCTACCCCACGCTGGGCGAGATCGGTTACGGGACCATCCTGCGGCAGCAGTGGCGCGGCCTCTGGGCCACGCCCCGCAAGGTGGGGGGACGCGCCGCCCGCCGCCTGGCCGGCCGCCTCTCGCCGCTGCTCCGCCGCCCCCGGCGGGACACGGAGCCCGCCGCCTGAGCCCTAGGAGGGCTGCTGCCCCAGCGTGAGCGAGGCCGTCCGGCGTTCGCCTCCCCGGTAGTACACCACGTCCACCGTCTGCCCCGCCTGCTGCTGCACCAGCACGCTGGAGAGGTCCGCCACGCTGGTCACGTCCTCCCCCGCCACGCTCACCATGACGTCGCCCGGCTCCAGCCCGGCCCGGTCCGCCGGCGACCCCGGCGCCACTTCCACCACAATGACGCCCTCCTCCACCGGCAGGCCCCGGTCCTGCGCGATCCGCGGCGTCACGCTGGTCACCGCCACGCCCATGTACGCCCGCTGGACCACGCCGCCCCGACTGATGATCTGCTCCACCACCGGCACGAACACCGCCGACGACACGGCAAAGCCGATGTTCTGCGCCTGCGGGATGCCCGCCGTGTTCACGCCGATCACCTGCCCGTCCAGCGTCACCAGCGGCCCGCCGGAGTTGCCGGGGTTGATGGCCGCGTCCGTCTGGATCAGCCCCTGGAGCGCCGGGCCGCCGCCCGTTGCCAGCGGCCGGTCCTTGGCGCTCACCACACCCTGCGTCACCGTGGGCCCGCCCGGCAGGTTGAGCGCGTGGCCGATGGCCAGCACCACCGCGCCCACCTCCACGTCCTCAGACCGGCCCACCGGCACCGCGTCCAGCCCGTCCGCCCGGATCCGCACCACGGCGATGTCCGTCTCCGGGTCCCGGCCCACCACCTCCGCGTCGAAGGTGCGGCCGTCCGTCAGCTCCACCTCCAGCAGCTCCGCCGGCACCGGGCCGTCCAGCGTCACCACGTGGTTGTTGGTGACAATGTAGCCGTCCTCCCGGATGATGAAGCCGGTCCCCACGCCGGACCGGCCGCCCAGCACCGCCCGGATGTGCACCACCGAGGGGCGCACCTGGTCCACTACCGCCGGGATGTCCGCCAGCCCTGCCTGGCCGTCCTCCGGCTGCTGCACGGCGATCTCGACGCCGTCCGTCGTGGCGCCCGCTGCCGCGCCCGATTCGCCGTCGTCGCAGGCCGCGCCCGCCAGTGCCGCCAGCAGCGCCAGCCCCGCCACCGCCGGCACGGTCGCGCGCCTCCACCCCTTGCCCGTCATGGGTCACCCCCGTCGCGCCGGCACCCGCCCGGCCCGCCCTACGTCGAACGGGGGAGCCGGGCCGGGCGGCGGCCCCTGCTATACTTGAGCCATGCCCTGGCTGGCAGTCCTCCTGCTGCTGCTCTTCCTCCCGTTCCTCCTGGCGCTGCTGCTCCTGAACCTGGCCAGCGTCTCCTTCGAGCGCCTGGGGCTCTCCGCGGACACCGCCGTCCTGCTGGTGCTGGGCTCCCTCCTGGGGAGCGTGGTCAACATCCCCGTCTGGCGGCGGAACGTGGAGGCCGGGCCGCCGCGGGTGGACCTGGCGCCCGGCCTCTTCGGCCCCATCCTCTACTACCGGCCGCCGCCGGTGCGGGAGCAGGTCATTGCCCTGAACGTGGGCGGCGCCGTCATCCCCATCGGCCTCTCGGCCTACCTCCTGGCCACGGTGGCGCCCCTCCTGAGCACGCTGGTGGTGGGGGCCATTGTCACCGTGGCGGCCAAGCTCCTCTCGGAGCCGCGGCCGGGCGTGGGCGTCACGCTGCCCGCGCTGATCCCGCCGGTCATCGCCGCGGGCTTCGCCCTCATCGTCGCGCCCTCCAACCCGGCGGCGGCCGCCTACGCGGGGGGCGTGCTGGGCACCCTCATAGGGGCGGACGTCCTGAACCTTCCGGCCGTGCTCCGGTTCCCCAACGCCGTCCTCAGCATCGGCGGCGCCGGCATCTTCGACGGCATCTTCTTCACCGGCATCCTGGCCGTGCTCCTCACCTGACGCCCAACGGGCCGTCCCTCAGGGAACCCGGTCCAGGATCTCCATGAGCCGCCGCTGCACCCGGTCCTCCGGCTGCCCCGTCTTGGTCTCAATGATGCGGACCATCTGGCCCAGGTGCCCCCCGGACCGCAGGATGTCCTCGTCCGTGAGGCCGGGCCATTCCCGCATCATCTCGCTCCGCACCTGCTCGCCCAGCAGCTTCTGCCGCAGCGGCGGGTGCGTCTCGTCCAGCTCACGGATGGGGGCTCCCCGGCGGCGTCGCAGCACCACCAGCGCCGCCGCGCCGCCCAGCGCCCCCAGCAACAACCACCGTCGCATCGCCATGCCGCAGTCCTCCCGGTCTCCCCGCGGGCCGTCCACCGGCGCCGCGCTGCTGTGCCACCATGCTGCCACGGGCCGGGCCCGGCCGCCGTACCCTCTTCGGGCGAACTTGCCCTTGCGGGCCCGTCGTACAGTGGAGGCACACGGGGGAGGGACGCCCATGACGCCCGACGGCTGGTTCCCCTACTTCCGCGACCGCGCCGACGCCGGCCGCCGCCTGGCCGCCGCCCTGGCGGACCTTCGGGACGCCCGCCCCGTCATCCTGGCCGTCCCGCGGGGCGGCGTGGCCGTGGCCGCGGAGGTAGCGCGCGCGCTGGACGCCCCACTGGACGTGATGGTGGCCCGCAAGCTGGGCGCGCCGGGGCAGCCGGAGCTGGCCATCGGCGCCACCACGGCCCGCGGCGACGTGGTGCTGGACCCGTTCCTCATCCGGGAGCTAGAGGTGCCGGAGCAGTACGTGGAGGCGGAGCGCCGCCGCCAGAGCCAGGCGGCGCAGGAGCAGGAGCAGCGGTTCCGGCGCGCGCGGCCGCCGGTGGGGCTGGAGGGCCGCACCGCCGTCCTGGTGGACGACGGGCTGGCCACCGGCGCCACCATGGAGGCAGCCGTCCGCACGGCCCGCCGGCTGGGGGCGGGCGCCGTGGTGGTGGCGGTGCCGGTGGCCTCCACGGAGGGCGCCGCCCGCATGCGCCGCCTGGCGGACCGCTTCGTGAGCCTCCACACGCCGCCGGACTTCGGCGCCGTGGGGGCGTACTACCGTGAGTTCCGCCAGGTCCCCGACGAGGAGGTGGTGCGGTTGCTGGAGGAGTCCCGCGGCCGGGCGGGCTGATGCGAAGGGCCGGTCAGGGCTCCACAGGCCGGCCCTCGGCGTGCCACTCCGGCCAGCCGCCCTCCACGCGGACCGCATCGAAGCCGTGGCGCCGCAGCAGGGCCACGGCCTCGTCCGCCATGAGGCAGTAGCGGCCGCGGCAGTACGCCACAATCTGGCGGTCCCGCGGCAGCTCGCCCAGGCGAGCGGGGAGCTCCTCCAGGGGCAGGGAGACGGCCCCCGGCAGGTGGCCGGCCCGGTACTCCACGGACGGACGGACGTCGATGAGCAAGACGTCGCCGCGCTCCACCCGCCGTTGCAGCTCCTCCCGGGAGAGCTCGCCCGGGGCGGCCCCCTCCACCGTGAAGCGCCGCCGGATCTGCTCCAGCTCCGGCAGCCGGGACTCCGCCACCGCGCACAGCGCCAGCCAGAGGCGCAGCGTCTCTCCGTGGTCCGCCAGCCGGTAGACCGCCTTCGTCCCCTGGCGGCTCGCCTCCACCAGCTTGGCGTGGCGGAGCACCTGGAGGTGCTGGGAGACGCTGGCCACGGACAGCCCCGTCTCCTGCGCCAGCGCCTCCACGTGGCGTGGGGCCTGTGCCAGCAGGTCCAGCAGTTCCAGCCGCCGCTCACTGGCCAGCGCCTGGCCGATCCGCGCGAACTGGGCGTAGGCCTGCCGCTTGAGCGGAGGGTGGTTCATGGGGCCATGGTAGACCCGACAGCAGCTAGGGACAAGGTATCAATTGATCTATTGACAAAGAGAGAACAGGGGTGGCACAGTAGCGAACGCAGACCCGTGTCCCGCCGGCACCCGACGGTAGCACCAGGAGGACGAGCCATGGCCCAGGAACTCCAACCGGCCCGCATCGACCAGGACCTGCTCAGGCGCCAGATCCAGGACAAGTACGCGGTGGTCGCTCACACCCCGGAGGCGGGATTCCACTTCCACACGGGCCGCCCCCTGGCCGAAATGCTCGGCTACCCTCCGGAGGAGATCGATTGGCTGCCGCCTGCCGTGCTGGCGTCCTTCGCAGGCACCGGCAACCCCTTCGCCATGGGCCGCCTGCGCCCCGGTGAGACGGTGCTGGACCTGGGCTGCGGCGCCGGCGCCGACACGCTCATCGCCGCCCGTCAGGTCGGCCCCACCGGCCGCGTCATCGCCGTGGACATGACGGAGGCCATGCTGGAGAAGGCCCAGGCGGGGGTCCGGGCCGCGGGCCTGGCCAACGTAGAGGTCCGGCACGGCTTCGCCGAGGCCCTGCCCGTGGAGGACGGCTCCGTGGACGTAGTCATCAGCAACGGCGTCCTCAACCTCTGCCCGGACAAGCTGGCCGTCATGCGGGAGGTCTGGCGCGTCCTCCGCCCCGGCGGCCGGATCCAGATCGGCGATATGGTGGTGCACCGGCCGGTGCCCCAGGAGGCCAAGGAGGACGTGGACCTCTGGTCCGGCTGAATTGCCGGTGCTCTGCTGGAAGCAGAGTGGCGGTGGCTCCTCTCCCATACCGGCTTTGTGGACGTGCGGTGGGGCAGGGAGGTGGACGTCTTCTCCGGCTCCAGGCACGAGTCCGACGCCAAGGAGTTCGAGACGCGCGGCATCACGCTGGCGGCGGTCAAACCGTCGAGCCCGTCCTGACGGCAGGGAGCTCAGCCAGACACGGTGCTCTGAAAGGAGACCTTCCGTGACATCCGACGCGACCCCCGTGGACCGTGACGAGTTCGCCCGCCGGCGGGACGCCCTGGTGGAGCGGATCTTCGGCTCCGCCATCGCCATGATGGACCTGCTCACCGTCTACCTGGGCGAACGCCTGGGGCTCTACCAGGCCCTGGCCCAGGACGGCCCGCTCACGCCGCCGGAGCTGGCGGCCCGCACCGGCACCCACGCGCGCTACGCCCGCGAG
>DATCLE010000125.1:0-6722 GCA_036564075.1 Dehalococcoidia bacterium | reverse complement strand
GACTTCGACGCCAAGGTCCGCGCGCTGGAGGAGTTCGACGCGGCCCTGCCGGACCTGCTGGCCCTGGAGCCGGACGTGCTCATGGTGGCGGGCGACCATTCCACGCCCTCCATCATGGCGGGCCACTCCTGGCACCCCGTTCCCTTCCTCCTCCACTCCCGCTGGGCCCGGCCGGACGACGCCGAGGAGTTCAACGAGCGGGAGTGCGCCCGCGGCGCGCTGGGCACCTTCCACGCGGTCCACGTGATGCCGCTGGCCATGGCGCACGCGCGCCGCTTCACCAAGTACGGAGCGTGAGGGGCATGGCAGGGGAGCGGGTGCCGGTCATTGCCGGCAACTGGAAGATGCACACCACCACGCAGCAGGCGCTGGACCTCTGCCGGGCCCTGCGGGAGCCGCTGGACCGGGTGGAGGGCGTCGAGAAGGTGGTCTGCCCGCCCTACGTGCACCTGCGGGCGGCGGCGGACGTGCTGTCCGGCACCACGGTGGGCGTGGGCGCCCAGAACGTCCACTGGGAGGAGCAGGGCGCCTACACCGGCGAGATCAGCCCCGTCATGCTGGCGGAGATCTGCCGGTACGTCATCATCGGCCACTCAGAGCGTCGGGCCTACTTCGCGGAGACGGACGAGACGGTGCGGCGCAAGGTGGCGGCGGCCCTGGCCCGCGGGCTCATCCCCATCATGTGCGTGGGCGAGACGCTGGAGGAGCGCGAGTCCGGCCGCACCGACGAGGTGGTAACGCGCCAGGTCCGCCGCGGCCTGGACGGCGTGGACGTTCCGGAGGGCTTCATCATCGCCTACGAGCCGGTGTGGGCCATCGGCACCGGTCGCGCCGCCACCGGCGCGCTGGCGGCGGAGACCATCGACCTCATCCGGCGCCGCGTGGCGGAGCTCGCGGGGGCGGGCCTGGCCGCCACCGTCCGCATCCTCTACGGCGGCTCCGTCACGCCCGAGAACATCGACGAGTTCCTGGCTCAGCCGGGGATCGACGGCGCGCTGGTGGGCGGCGCGTCGCTGAAGGCGGAGTCGTTCCTGGCCATCGCCCGGTCCGCGGAGCGGGCGGCGGCCGCCTCCGGCTAGGGGGTGCGCCGGCCGTGGCGGCGGTGCCGTCGGCGGACGGGTCCCCTGACGGGGAGGACGGGCGCAGGCTGGTGGCGGTGGTGGGCCCCACGGCCACGGGCAAGACGGCGCTGGCCGTCCGGCTGGCGGCCCGCTTCGGCGGGGAGGTTGTCAACGCGGACTCCCGGCAGGTCTACCGGGGCATGGCCATCGGCACGGCACAGCCCGCGGAAGCGGAGCGGGCGGCCGCGCCGCACCACCTCTTCGCCGTGGTGGAGCCGGACCAGCCGTTCAGCCTGGGCCTCTACCTGGACCTGGCGGGCCGGACGCTGGCGGAGATCTGGGCGCGGGGACACGTCCCCTTCCTGGTGGGCGGCACCGGGCAGTACGTGTGGGCGCTGCTGGAGGGGTGGCAGGTGCCGCGGGTGCCCCCGGCCCCGGCGGTCCGCGCCGCGCTGGAGGAGCGCGCCCGGCGCGAAGGCGCGGCGGCCCTCCACCGTGAGCTGGCGGCCGTGGACCCGGAGACGGCCGCCCGCATCCACCCCCACAACGTCCACCGCGTGATCCGGGCCCTGGAGGTCTACCGGGCCACGGGACAGCCGCCCTCCCGGCAGCGCGCCCGCCGGCCGCCGGGCTTCCGGGCGCTGGTCCTGGGCCTGACCTGCGACCGGACGGAGCTCTACCGCCGCATCGACGCCCGGGTGGAGGCCATGTACGCGGCGGGGTTGGTGGAGGAGGTGCGCGACCTCCTGGCGCGCGGCTACGGCCGTGACCTGCCGGCCATGCGCTCCATCGGCTACCGGGAGGCGGCGGCCTACCTGGCGGGTGAGTTGACGCTCGCGGAGGCGGTGGCGCGGACCAAGACGGAGACGCACCGCCTGGCGCGGACGCAGGAGGCGTGGTTCCGGCGGAGCGACCCCCGCATCCACTGGTTGGACTGCCGCCGGCCGGACGGCGCGGAGGCCCTGGTGCGGCGCTTCCTGGAGGAGGGCGAACCCGGTGAGCGAACGGCGTAACGGGCGCGAGGCTGGCGGGCCGGAGGAGGCCCGGGTGGAGGCGCTGGGCGTCCTGGTGCTGCTGGGCATCGCCCTGTTCTTCGTCTTCTTCGGCTCCCTCATCCTCATGGGCGTGGCCGCCGCCGCCGGCTGGTCGGCCCTGGGGCTGGCCGCGGACGTGGGGCTGCTGCTGGCACTGGTCCTGGGCGCGGGCCTGGTGCTGGGCACCGTGGCGTGGTTCGGCGTCACCGTGGCCCGCCTGGGCCGGGACGCCCTCCGCCGCCGGGGCTGACCCGCCGGGCCGTCCCCAGTCCACGCCCGCGCCGTATTCCCGCGCAAGGTTTCGCCCTGGCCGTCGTCCTTCTTAGTAGGGAGGGCCTGCCCCCAAGGCGCCTCCTTTGTGCCCGGTTCCGCCGTCCGTCCGGGGCGGGCCCCCGGTGTGGTGACGGAGGAAGCGTGGCGGCGCGGGGCCGTCCCGGATTCGGGCGGCGGGCCGGCGGGCCGTGGGGTGGACGGAGCACGTCCGCCCCACGGCTCTGCTCTGGCTGGGCCCTTCGCCCCGGCGGCCCGCCGTGGTACGCTGCCGGTACGACGGCAGGGTCCCGGGACGCGGGCGCACACGGGAGGGGGCACGTGGAGCGGCAGCTTGAGGTGAAGGCCCCGGTCTTCGACCGGTCGCTGGCAGAGGAGCGGGCGGCGGCCCTGGGGGCGGAGTTCCGGGAGACTGTCTGGCACGTGGACACCTACTTCCCGGTCCCCAGGGGCCGCCTGAAGGTGCGGGAGTTTGTCCGGGGCGGCGAGTTGATCTACTATGAGCGGGAAGATACGCCCGGCGCGCGGGAGAGCCGCTACCAGGTCCTCTCCGTGGCTGAGGCCGGCGCCCTCCGCCGGATGCTGGCGGCGGCGCTGGGCGTGGCCGCCACCGTGACCAAGGAGCGGCGGCTCTGGGTCCTGGACGGCGCCCGCATCCACGTGGACACGGTCCAGGGCCTGGGCAGCTTCGTGGAGTTCGAGGTGCCGGCGGCCGATGAGGCGGCGGCCCGGGCGACGGTGGAGCGCCTGATGGCCGCGTTCGACCTGACGCCGGCGGACTGCATAGCCGGGTCCTACGCGGACCTGCTGGCGGGAGGAGCCGCTTCGTGAAGTTCACCAAGATGCACGGCGCGGGCAACGACTTCGTGGTGGTGCAGGCCGCGGGCGAGGAGCGGGACTGGGCCCGCCTGGCCACGGCCCTCTGCGACCGCCACTTCGGCGTGGGCGCGGACGGGCTGCTCCTGGCGCTGCCCTCGGAGCGCGCGGACGTGCGCATGCGCATGTTCAACCCGGACGGCACCGAGTCCGAGATGTGCGGCAACGGCATCCGCTGCCTGGCCAAGTTCGCCGTGGAGCGGGGGCTGGCCGCGCCGCGGGACGGGACCGTCACGGTGGAGACCGCGCCCGGCGTCATGGCGTGCCAGCTCTTCGGCGAGGGCGGCCGGGTGGAGCGGGTGCGGGTCTCCATGGGCGTCCCGGAGCTGGCGCCGTCCCGCATCCCCGTGGCCTTCGAGGGCCCGCCGCCGGTGAAGGATCTGCCGCTCTCGGTGGACGGCGCCAGCTACCTGGTGACCTGCGTCTCCATGGGCAACCCCCACGCCGTCTACTTCATGGAGACGCCCGTGGAGGAGTTCCCGTTGGAGACGGAAGGGCCCAAGGTGGAGCGCCACCCGGCCTTCCCCCGGCGGGTGAACTTCGGGGTGGCGCGGGTGCTGGACCGCGCCCGCATGGAACTGCGGGTGTGGGAGCGGGGCGCCGGCGCCACGCTGGCCTGCGGCAGCGGCGCCTGCGCGGCGGTGGTGGCCGCCCGCCTCCACGACCTGGTGGACGGCCGGGTGGACGTGCGGCTGCCCGGCGGCACCCTCACCATCGAGTGGGACGGCCGGGGCGAGGTCTTCATGACCGGCCCCGCCACGGCGGTGTTCGAGGGCGAGTGGCTGCTGCCCGCATGACGCCGCCGCAGCTTGGGACCGGCCCAGCCTGGAGGGCGGGGCGGTCCCGTCGCCTTGCCTGAACCGCGGGGGGCTGCTGAAGGAGGGTGCCTGTGACGGCTTGGGAGGACGTGCTGGCCATCCGCGAGCTGACGGCGCGGTACAACCACGCCATCGATGAGGGCCGGGCGGAGGACTGGGCGGCGACCTTCGTGGAGGACGGCGTGTTCGAGCCGTCCGCCGGAGGGCGCTTTGAAGGCCGGGCGGCGCTGGTGGAGTTTGCGCGCGGGTTCTCCTCCCGGTTCAAGGTCCGCCACTGCACCACCGACGCCGTGGTGGAGGTGGACGGCGACCGCGCCACGCAGACCTGCTACCTCATCCTCCTGGACCGCGCCGACGGCGTGAAGATCCGGGCGAGCGGCGTGTACCACGATACCCTGACGCGGACGCCGGACGGCTGGCGGTTCACCCACCGGCGCGTGGAGATCGACGCGCCGCCGGCCCGGGAGTAGCTCCGCGCCCGCCGTGACGGCGCGGCCGGCCGGCAGTTCCACGCCTGAGCAGACCGCGTGGCCCGGACCGTGCGCTGGGAGGGCGGCGGCACCGTCTTGCCAGCCCACCCGGCTTCTGCTACGCTGGCGGCGGCACAACCGAAGACGGCAGACCGGTGCGCTGGGGGAGCCGCGAGGCTGAGAGGGGCCTTCCCGCGGGGAGGGCGCCGACCCCTCGAACCTGATCTCGTTAGCACGAGCGTAGGGAACGCGACCGGAGAGACGGGCGGCTGCCGCGTCCCGGATTCCGGCTCGTGGCGGCCGCGTTTCGTTCCCCAGGCCGCCCTGCCCTCCTCGTGCGGCTCCCCCAGGTCCGGCGGCGTCCCCAGAGCGCCAGCCGCCCCAGCGCGGGCGATAGCCAGGAGGTAGGGTCATGACCCAGACGTACCACGAGTCCACCGACGCCCGGCCCGGCACACCCCTGCCCGGCAGCAGGAAGGCCTACGTGCAGGGGTCGCGCCCGGACCTGCGCGTGCCCGTGCGGGAGGTGGTGCTCACCCCCACGGCGGGCCGGTTCGGGCAGCAGGAGAACCCGCCCGTCCGCCTCTACGACACCAGCGGCCCCTACACGGACCCGGACGCGCGGACCGACGTCCGGCAGGGCCTGCCGCCGCTGCGCCGGCCGTGGATCCTGGAGCGGGACGACGTGGAGGAGTACGAGGGACGCCCCGTCAGCCCCCGGGACGACGGCTACAAACCGGGCGACCCGCGGGCCAACGGGCAGGTCTTCCCCGGCCTGCGCCGCCGGCCGCTGCGGGCCCGCCCCGGCCGCGCCGTGACCCAGATGCACTACGCCCGGCGGGGCATCGTCACGCCGGAGATGGAGTTCGTGGCCATCCGGGAGGGCGTGGACCCGGAGTTCGTGCGGTCAGAGGTGGCGCGCGGGCGGGCCATCATCCCCGCCAACGTCAATCACCCCGAGAGCGAGCCCATGATCATCGGCCGGAACTTCCTGGTGAAGGTGAACGCCAACATCGGGAACTCCGCCGTGGCCTCCTCCATTGACGAGGAGGTGGAGAAGATGGTGTGGGCCATCCGCTGGGGGGCGGACACCGTCATGGACCTCTCCACCGGCCGGAACATCCACACCACGCGGGAGTGGATCATCCGTAACGCGCCGGTGCCCGTGGGCAGCGTCCCCATCTACCAGGCGCTGGAGAAGGTGGGCGGCAAGGTGGAGGAGCTCTCCTGGGAGGTCTTTCGGGACACCGTCATTGAGCAGGCGGAGCAGGGGGTGGACTACTTCACCATCCACGCCGGGGTCCGCCTCCAGTACATCCCGCTCACGGCCCGGCGCGTCACCGGCATCGTCTCCCGCGGCGGCTCCATCATGGCGGCCTGGTGCCTGGCGCACCACCAGGAGAACTTCCTCTACACCCACTTCGCAGAGCTGTGTGAGATCATGCGGGCGTACGACGTGGCCTTCTCCCTGGGCGACGGCCTGCGGCCCGGCTCCATCGCCGACGCCAACGACGAGGCGCAGTTCGCGGAGCTGCGGACGCTGGGTGAGCTCACGAAGGTGGCCTGGGAGCACGACGTGCAGGTCATGATCGAAGGGCCGGGCCACGTGCCCATGCACAAGATCAAGGAGAACATGGACCTGCAACTGGCGCTCTGCCATGAGGCACCCTTCTACACCCTGGGCCCCCTGACCACGGACGTGGCGCCGGGGTACGACCACATCACCTCCGCCATCGGCGCGGCGATGATCGGCTGGTACGGCACGGCCATGCTGTGCTACGTGACGCCCAAGGAGCACCTGGGCCTGCCCAACAAGCAGGACGTGAAGGACGGCGTCATCGCCTACAAGATCGCGGCCCACGCCGCGGACGTGGCCAAGGGCCACCCGGCGGCGCAGGCCTGGGACGACGCCCTCTCCAAGGCGCGGTTCGAGTTCCGCTGGCGGGACCAGTTCAACCTGTCGCTTGACCCGGAACGGGCCCGTGAATACCACGACGAGACACTCCCGGCGGAAGGGGCGAAAACAGCGCACTTCTGCTCGATGTGCGGCCCCAAATTTTGCAGCATGAACATCACGCAGGAAATCCGCGCGTACGCGCAGCAGAACAACCTGACTGTAGAGAAAGCCGTGGAACAAGGGATGAAAAAGCAGGCGAACGCCTTCCGAAAACAGGGGAACCAGCGCTACACGTA
>DATCLE010000124.1:0-8288 GCA_036564075.1 Dehalococcoidia bacterium | reverse complement strand
GGGTTATGCAGGAGGGGCCATGGGGACGCTGGTCGGCGTGGACGTGGGCGGCACCTTCACCGACTTCCTGGTGGCCCGGGAGGGCGGGCTCAGCCTCCACAAGCGCCCCTCCACCCCCCGGGACCCGGCCCAGGCGGTGCTGGCCGGCCTGGAGGAGCTGGGCCTCCTCCCGGACGAGGTGGTCCACGGCTCCACCGTGGCCACCAACGCCCTCCTGGAGCGCAAGGGCGCCCGCGCCGCCCTCATCACCACCGCCGGCTTCCGGGACGTGCTGCTCATCGGTCGGGGGACGCGGCCCCGGCTCTACGACCTGGAGCCCCAGCGACCGCCGCCCCTGATCCCGGACGCCCTGCGGCTGGAGCTGCGCGAGCGCGTGGACCACCAGGGCCGCGTCCTGGCCGCCCCCTCGCCGGAGGAGGTGGCCCGGCTGCTGGACGACGCGGCCGCCGCCGGCGCCGAGTCGCTGGCGGTGTGCCTCCTCCACGCCTACCGCAACCCGGAGCACGAACGGCTGGTGGCGGCGGCCGCCCGCGCCCGCGGCCTCCCCGTCTCCGTCTCCCACGAGGTCCTGCCGGAGTACCGGGAGTACGAGCGCACCGTGACCACCGCCGTCAACGCCTACGTCTCCCCCGTGATGTCCCGCTACCTGGACCGCCTGGGGCAGGAGCTGGCCCGCCGCGGCGTCCGCTCCCTCCGGGTCATGCAGTCCAACGGCGGCAGCATGGCCGCGGAGACGGCGGGCCGGCTGGCCGTGCGCACCGTCCTCTCCGGCCCCGCCGGCGGCGTGGTGGGGGCACTGCGGGTGGCCCGCGCCGCCGGCTTCGACCGTGTCATCACCTTCGACATGGGCGGCACGTCCACGGATGTGGCCCTCTGCCCCGGCGTTGTACCGGAGCAGACGGAGACGGTCATCGGCGGCCTGCCGGTGCGGACGCCGGCGGTGGACGTGCACACCGTGGGGGCCGGCGGCGGCTCCCTTGCCCGGGTGGACGCCGGCGGCGCCCTCCGCGTGGGGCCGGAGAGCGCCGGGGCGGACCCCGGCCCCGCCTGCTACGGCCGCGGCACGTTGCCCACCGTGACGGACGCCCACGTGGTCCTGGGCCGACTGCGCCCGGAGCGGTTCCTGGGCGGGCGGATGCTCCTGGACGCGGCCCGCGCCCGCGCCGCCTTCGCGGACCTGGCCGCCTGGTACGGCGGCGACCCCGCCGCGGCGGCGGCGGCCGTCATCCGCGTGGCCAACCACAACATGGAGCGGGCCGTCCGCGTGGTCTCCGTGGAGCGGGGGCACGACCCGCGGGAGTTCGCCCTGGTGGCCTTCGGCGGTGCCGGCCCCCTCCACGCCTGTGACCTGGCGGACGCCCTCCGCATCCCCCGCGTGGTTGTCCCGCGCTTCCCCGGCGTCCTCTCCGCCTTCGGCATGCTGGCCGCGGACGTGGCCCGGGACTTCTCGGAGGCGGTCCTGGCGCCCGTCCCGGAGGACCCCGCGGGCGCTGGCGACCTGGCGCGCCGCCTGGAGGCACGGCTGGCCGGCCTGGAGGAACGCGCCCGCCGGGAGATGGCCGCGGCGGGGGAGGCCGGCGGCTGGCGCGCGGCCCGGGCCTTGGACGTCCGGTACCAGGGCCAGTCCTACGAGCTCACCATCCCCGTGGAGGCGCCCCACCCGGACGCCTTCGGTCCGGCCTTCCACCAGGCCCACCGCCAGCGCTACGGCCACGCGGCGCCGGGCCGCCCGCTGGAGGTGGTGGCCCTCCGCCTCAAGCTCTGGGCGCCGGGGCCGGAACTGGCGCCCGCCCCCGCCTTCCCGGACGCGGACGCTGGGCCCTCCCAGGTGGGCGAAGCGACCGTCTGGTTCGACGGCCCCACCGCCGCCGCTGTCCACGACCGCGACCGCCTGCGGCCCGGCGACGCCGTGGCTGGCCCCGCCCTGGTGACCCAGCTGGACGCCACCACCGCCATCCCGCCCGGCTGGCGTGGTACAGTTGACGGGCAGGGGAACTTGATTTTGGAGCGGGGATCGTGACATGATGGAGCCGCTCACGCTGGTCGTCCTCCGGTCCCGCGGCCGCGTGCCGGACGGGATCGGGCGGCTGGTGGCCGCTACCCTCCACGGCAAGTCCGCCGTCATTCCCGCCGAAGACGTTCTGGACCGCTGGATCGCCTCGCCTGCCGGGGACACCCTCGCGGAGCGGACGCTGGGCGCAAACCTGCTCAAGCTCAACGCCGTCACGCTCCTCAAGAACGGCTACCACGTGGTGGTGGAGGCCGGGGGGAGCGCCCCGGAGCAGGGGATCCGGGACCTGGTCTACCTGGCGGGCACCTTCGGGGTCCGGGCCGTCCAGGTAGAGCTGGCGGAGCCGGGTGAGGCGGACGGCGGGCCGGAGGGACGGATCGTGGTGGGCCCGGACCCGGAAGAGGCGGCCCGGCGGGTGGTGGCCTACGTCCGCCGGCGCTGACCGGACGTATCGTATCGATCAGGGCCGCGCGGCCCTGCCCCTGGACGCCGCGCGGGCGCACCGGCATTCCCGCCGGCCCGGCCGGCACCCCGCCTGCGGACACCCCTCGCGCAGCGGGCGGGTCGTTCCGGCAGCGGAGGGCCGGGCCACGGCCGTGGGCCCGCCGCCCACGAGGGGGAGACGTGCAGGCGGAAGCGGTCAAGGAAGCGGCGGTCGCTGTCCGGCGTCGCACCTGGGTTCGCACAGCCGTCCTCTGCCTGGCGGTGGCGGCGGGCGTGCTGGCCGTCCTGGCGGCGGACCTGGCCGTGCGCGGGGCCAACGCCGCCGCGGCCCTCTACCTCCTCAGCCACCAAGCGCGCGGCCTGGAAGACGCCGCGGACCAGGGGGACCTGCCCGCCGCCCGCAGCCGTCTGGAGTCCGTCCACCACGCCTTCAAGACCCTGGACGCTACCCTGACCGCCACCGGTTGGCTCCGCCACACCCCCGGGCTGGACGGCTACTACCGGGACGCGGACCACGCCGTCAGCGGCGGCCTTCTCCTGAGCCGGGGCGCCCTGCGTGCCAGCGGGCCCTTCGTGCCGCACGCCGCCGGCCTGGGGCTGGAGGGCGAGGACGGCGCCCACCCGCCGGGGCAGGACCGCCTGGCCACCTTCGCCCGGGTGCTGGCGGACGCGGGGCCGGACCTGGAGCGCGCCCTGGACGACGTGGACGCCGGGCTGGCACAGCTCCAGCAGGTGCGGGCGGAATCCCTGCCGGAGACCTTCGCTGGGCAGCCGGTGCGGGCCCGCTTCCTGGAGGGGCAGGGGCGCATCGAGGACGCCCGGGAGCACATGGACCTGGCACGATCCCTGGTCCACGTGCTGCCGGACGTGCTGGGGGTGGAGGAGAGCCGCCGCTACCTCATCCTCCTCCAGAACGACAAGGAGCTCCGCCCCACCGGCGGCTTCCTGAGCGCCTACACCCTCATCGAGTTCGACCAGGGCCGGTTCGACATCACCCTCACCGACAACCTGGAGTACCTGGGCGTGGAGTACTTCGCCCTGCCTTCCACGCCGGAGCTCCAGGCCATCTTCTACCCGGACCGCTACTCCCTCCTCCCCGCCTTCGACGCCAACCTCTACCCGGACTTCCGGGTCTCCATGGCCCTCTTTGAGGAGTACTACCAGCGCAGCAACTCGCCGCCGGTGGACGGCATCATTGCCCTGGACACTAAGTTCGTGGAGGAGATCATCCGCTGGACGGGGCCCATTACCGTACCGGGCTACGACGAGCCCTTCACCGCGGAGCCCATCCAGGTGAACGGCCGGCCGGTCCCCCAGGTGGTGTACGAGCTGGAACACCACACGGAGCGGAACTTCACGGACCACCGCACCCGCAAGAGCATCCTGGGTGACCTGGCGGACGTGCTGGTGGACCGCATCATGGCCATGCCCGCCGCCGAGTGGACGGACGGGGCGGAGGTGGTCTGGGAGCAGGCCCGCCGCAAGCACCTGCTGTTCTACTTCCACAACCCGGAGGCGCAGCGGCTGGTGGAGGAGCACGGCCTGGGCGGCACCATGGCCCAGACGGAGGGCGACTACCTGCAACTGGTGGAGGCCAACTGGGGCCTCACCAAGGGCAACCTCTTCGTGGAGCGGCAGGTGGAGCACACGGCGCGGCTGGAGGCGGACGGCGCTGTCACCCACACCGTCACGGTCCACTACGAGAACCCGGCGGCCGCCGACGGCTGGCTCAACGGCACCTACCGCGCCCTGGTTTCCCTCTACGTCCCCCGGGGCGCTGAGCTGGTGCGGCTGGAGGGCGGCAGCGCCATGCGCGGCCCCAATGAGGGTCGCACCGTCTTCCGCGTCCTCACGGCGCCCCGGCCGCCCTTCGTAGTGGACGAACTGGGCAAGACCCGGTTCACCGGCATCGTGGCCGTCCCGGCCAACGGCGGGCGCCACACCATCACCTTCGTCTACCGCGTCCCGCCGGAGCTGGTCGCCCGCATGCGCGCGGAGGGCACCTACTCCCTGCTCATCCAGCGCCAGCCCGGCACCTCCACCACCCACTACGTGCTGGACCTCTTCGGCACGCGGCAAGAGCTGGACCTGGTCTACGACACCACCATCCAGGTCCCCATCTCCTGAGCCGCACGCCGCCCCCGCCTTCCCTCCCTCCGCCGTTAGAAGTTGGTGAGAATCCCGCCGCTTCTCCCGCTTCCCCTTCCTCCTAGAGAAGCGTCATTCCATAACATCCCCGGCCTGCGCGTCACACTCGCAAGGAGGTGTCATGCATCCCCGTCAACTCCCTGCGCGGTGGCGCTTCCCCGCCATCGCCCTGGTTGCCCTGATCCTGGGCATCGCGCTCCTGGCCGGCGGGCTGCACCCGTCCGCCGCCGGGGCCAGCACCGGCCGTCTGGCGGCGGTGTACCCCGCCGTGCACGGCCAAGTCACCGGGAACCGCCTCAGCTCCCACCACCAGGGGCAGTGGGGCAACCCCGTGGATATTGCCCCCTATGACCGTGGCGAAGCGGTGGTCTTCCGCGCCAGCCCGGACGTGCGCATCACCTACGTGGAGGTGGGCGCGTCCTGCGAGGGCGGGAACGTGGTGGTGGTCCACATGTGGGACGGGGCGGTGAACCCCATCGGCAAGGTGGTCTACCGCCACGTCCACGCGGAGGTGAGCCCCGGGTGGCACCGGCCCGGCCAGATCTACGGCCTCACGGTCATGCACCTGGGCCGCGTGGTGACGGAGGCCCCGCAGTCCCGCTGCTGGACGGGGCCCCACGTGCACATGGAGGCGAACGGCTGGCCGGTGGACCACGCCGTACGGACCGAGGTCTGGTACCTGGACGCCCTCTTCCTGTGGCGCTACTGACCACCGTGGCACCGCACGGCAGGCTCTACGAAGGGACGCCGGAAGGCGGGCGCGCAGGCCGCCGCACGGAGGCGGGCCGGCCGGGGAACCCCCCGGCCGGCCCGCGCCGGCGCCCCGGCGCACGTTCTGCTTGACACCTTCCCCCGCCGCCGCTACCATAGGTGCCACATCATGCCTGCAGCGCGGGTTGCCATGATCGGCGTGACCTACTACCCGATGTTCGTGTTTACCGCGCAGCCCTATGGCACAGCACCGTGGGGAGCAGGCATCGTACGTTCAGCGCCGTAACCGGCCCGGCCCACCCAGCCAGTGAACGCCGAGCCCGCTCCCAAGACGGAGCGGGCTCGCTGCACGTGCGGGCCGGCGGCGCGGCGGCAAGACCATCAGAGGTGGTGCAACGGCGTGATGAGAACTCGTGACCTTCGCATTGAGAGCATCCGGCCCCTCGTGTCGCCGGCCCTCCTCCTGGAGGAGCTGCCCCTCCCGGAGGAGGGCACGGTGACCGTCAGCCGGGCGCGGGAGGACGTGGTCCGCATCCTCAACGGCCAGGACGACCGGCTGATGGTGGTGGTGGGCCCCTGCTCCATCCATGACCCGGAGGCGGCGCTGGACTACGCCCGCCGCCTGAAGGATCTGGCCGACGAGCTGGCTCCGGACCTCTACCTGGTCATGCGGGTCTACTTTGAGAAGCCGCGCACCACCGTGGGCTGGAAAGGCCTCATCAACGACCCGTACCTGGACGGCAGCTTCGCTATCAACGAGGGGCTGCGGCTGGCGCGCCAGACCCTCCTGGAGGTGGTGAAGCTGGGGCTGCCCGCCGGGTGCGAGTTCCTGGACCCTATCTCCCCCCAGTTCATCGCCGACGCCGTCACCTGGGGCGCCATCGGCGCGCGCACCACGGAGAGCCAGGTCCACCGCCAGCTAGCCTCCGGCCTCTCCATGCCCGTGGGCTTCAAGAACAGCACGGAGGGCGGCATCCAGGTGGCCATCGACGCCGTCCGTGCCGCCGCCTGCCCCCACAGCTTCTTCGGCGTCACGGAGCAGGGGCTGGCCGCCATCGTCGGCACGCGGGGCAACCCGGACTGCCACGTCATCCTCCGCGGCGGCCGCACCGGCCCCAACCACGACGCCGCCAGCGTCCAGGAGACCCTGACGGCCCTCCGCCAGTCCGGCCTGCCGGAGCGCGTCATGATCGACGCCAGCCACGGCAACAGCGGCAAGGACTACCGCCGGCAGCCGCTGGTGGCCGCGGAGATCGCCGCCCAGGTGGCGGAGGGGCAGACGGGGATCATCGGCGTCATGCTGGAGAGCTTCCTGGTGGACGGGCGGCAGGACCTGGTGGATAAGTCCTGCCTAGTCTACGGGCAGAGCATCACGGACGCCTGCATGGGTTGGGAGATGACGGTGCCCGTCCTCCTGGAGCTGGCCCGCGCCGTCCGCGCCCGCCGCGAGGCCCGGGTGGACTGACGGGCGCCGCCCCTCGCGCGCCATGACGCAGCCGCCGGATCCGGCCACCCTGTCCGTCTTCCACGCCCTCCTGACGTCCGTGGCGGAGGAGATGGGCGTCACCCTGGGCCGCACCGCCTTCTCCCCCAACATCAAGGAGCGGCGCGACTACTCCTGCGCCCTCTTCGACCCCGCGGGCCGGCTGGTGGCCCAGGCCGCCCACATCCCCGTCCACCTGGGCGCCATGCCCACCGCCGTGGAGGCCGCCCTCCCCCTGGCGCCCTTCGCCCCCGGCGACGTGGTGGTCCTCAACGACCCGTACCTGGGCGGCACCCACCTGCCGGACGTCACCATGGTCTCGCCCGTCTTCGCCGCCGGGCGGCTGGCCGGCTACGTGGCCACCCGCGCCCACCACGCGGACATCGGCGGCATGGCGCCCGGCTCCATGCCCGTGGCCACGGAGCTCTACCAGGAGGGGCTGATCATCCCGCCGGTGCGCCTGGTTCGTGCCGGGGAGGTCCAGCGGGACGTGCTGGCCCTCATCCTCCGCAACGTCCGCACGCCGGAGGAGCGCCGGGGCGACCTGGACGCGCAACTGGCCGCCCACCGCACCGGGGAAGAGCGCCTACGACAACTGGTGGAGCGGTACGGCGCCTCCACCGTGGAGGCGCAGATGGCCGCCCTCATGGACTACGCGGAACGCATGACGCGGGAGGCGCTGCGGGCCATCCCGCCCGGGGAGTACCGCTTCGAGGACGCCATGGACGGCACGGACGACCCGGTGCCCATCCGCGTCCGGCTGACCGTGGCGGACGGCGCCCTCCACTGCGACTTCACCGGCAGCGCGCCGGAGCAGCCCGGCTCCATCAACGCCGTGGCCGCGGTAACCCGCTCCGCCGTCTACTACGTGGTGCGCTGCCTCCTGGAGCCGGAGGTCCCCACCAACCACGGCTGCCTCCGGCCCGTGAGCTTCACCCTGCCGGAGGGCACCATCGTGAACGCCCGGCCGCCGCGGGCGGTCTCCGCCGGCAACGTAGAGACCTCCCAGCGCATTGTGGACGTGGTGCTGGGCGCCCTGGCCCGAGCCCTGCCGGACCGTATCCCGGCCGCCTCCGCCGGCACCATGACCAACGTGACCGTGGGCGGCCACGACCCCTTCCGGGACCGCCCCTTCTCCTACTACGAGACCATCGGCGGGGGCGCGGGCGGCGGCCCCCGGCGGCCCGGCGAGCCCGCCGTCCAGACCCACATGACCAACACCATGAACACGCCCGTGGAGGCGCTGGAGGCGGCCTACCCCATGCGCGTCCTGGAGTACGCCGTGCGCCGCGGCTCCGGCGGCCCCGGCGCCCACCCGGGCGGCGACGGGACCGTCCGCACGTACGAGTTCCTGAGCGAGGCCACGGTCCACGTCATCGCGGAGCGGCGGCGGACGCGGCCCTGGGGCCTCCAGGGCGGCGGCCCCGGCGCACCCGGCGCGGCGCGGCTGGAGCGGGCCGGCGCACCGCCGGAGGAGCTGCCGGGCCATGT
>DATCLE010000123.1:0-5072 GCA_036564075.1 Dehalococcoidia bacterium | reverse complement strand
GGTGCCCTCCTCCTGGTTGATGGCCTGGATGATGCGGAAGATGTCCCGCACCACCAGCGGCGCCAGGCCCAGGGAAGGCTCGTCCAGGAGGAGGAGCCGCGGCGACGCCATGAGCGCCCGGCCGATGGCCAGCATCTGCTGCTCCCCGCCGGAGAGGGTGCCCGCCTGCTGTCCCGCCCGCTCCGCCAGCCGGGGGAAGTAGCTGTAGACCTTGTCCAGTGCCTGCCGGAACCCATTGCCGCCCCGCCGGGTGTAGCCCCCCAGCCGCAGGTTCTCCTCCACGGTGAGCCCGGTGAAGATCTGTCGGCCCTCCGGCACCTGGGAGATGCCCAGCTTGACAATGCGCTCCGTGGCCGCCCGCTCGATGCGCGTCCCGTCCAGCTCAATGGCGCCGGCCGCGGGCCGGACCAGCCCGGAGATGGCCCGGAGCGTGGTGGTCTTGCCGGCGCCGTTGGCCCCCAGGATGGTGACGATCTGCCCCTGCGGCACCCGGAGGGAGATGCCCCGCAGGGCGGTGATGGGACCGTACGCCACAACCAGGTCTCGCACGTCCAGCATCTAGACCGGCTCCCCCAGGTAGGCTTCGATGACGGCGGGGTTGTTCCGCACCTCCGCCGGCGCCCCCTCCGCGATCTTCTTCCCGAAGTCCAGCACCACCACGTGCTCACAGAGGTCCATGACCAGCCCCATGTGGTGCTCCACCAGCAGGACCGTCAGGTCAAACTGGGAGCGGATGCGACGGATGAGGTCCTTGAGTTCCTCCAACTCCGCGTGGGCCAGGCCGCTAGCCGGCTCGTCCAGGAGGAGGAGCTTGGGGCGGGAGACCAGCGCCCGGCCCAGCTCCACCCGCTTCTGCACGGGGAAGGGCAGCGCCCGTGCGGGCAGGGGCGCCAGGTGCGCCAGCCCCAGCAGCTCCAGCACGTCCATGGCGTGGGCGCGCGCCCGCTGCTCCTCCCGCCGCATCCACGGCAGGCGGAGCGCACAGGAGAGGAGGTCCGCGCGCATGTGGCTGTGGTAGCCCACCAGGAGGTTGTCCAGCACGGACATGGTCCCGAAGAGCTCTACGTTCTGGAAGGTGCGGGCAATGCCCACCTGGATGATCTGGTACGGCCGGAGCTTCAGGAGGTCCCGGCCCTCGAAGGTGATACGGCCGCTGTCCGGCGTGTACAGCCGGGTGACGCAGTTGAAGAGCGTGGTCTTGCCGGCGCCGTTGGGCCCAATCAGGCCCGCGATCTGCCCGGCACCCACGGAGAAGGAGACGTTGTCCAGGGCAATGAGGCCGCCGAAGCGGATGGAGACCCCTTCCAGCGCCAGCAAACTACCGTCCGTTCGGTCCATGTCCCGTATCCGTGAGCGGTGTCCGGCACCGTCCTGGTGGGCCCTGACCGTTGCCTGGTGACGGTATAACGTCGGGGTGTGCTACGCCTGATCTGAACCGGTCGCGCTGCCCGCGGTGCGCCCTCACGAGGAACGGGGGTGAGTGGCGCCCGGAGACTGGTCCGCGGAAGCGATGCGTCGCTATGGTAGGGGGACGTTTCCGTCCCTGTCAATACGTCCGGCCCCGCTGCGGGGCGTCAGTCCACCGCCGGGTGCAGCGGCAGCCGCACCGTGAACCGTGACCCGCGCCCCGGCGCGCTCTCCACGGTGATCTCGCCCTGGTGGCGGGCCACGATCTGCTGCGTGATGTACAGCCCCAGGCCCACGCCTTCGATGTGGTGGCCGCCCGTGGAGGCGCGCGAGAAGGGGCTGAACAGCCGGGCCTGCTCCTCCGCCGGGATGCCGATCCCTTGGTCGCTGACGGCCAGCTCGGCCGTGTCACCGTGCCGGCGGAGGGTCACCCGGACCTCGCCGCCCTCCGGGCTGTACTTCAGCGCGTTGCTGAGGAGGTTGGTCAGCACCTGGTCCAGGCGGTCCCGGTCCCAGACGCCCGCCACGGCCTCCGGGGCATCCAGCACCAGCGTGTGGGCCGGGGTGCGGTCCGGGGCGTGCTCGAAGCGGGCCAGCACCTCCGCCGCCAGGGGCTGGAGGTCCACGGGCTCCGGCCGCAGCTCCAGCCGTCCCTGCTGGAGCCGGGAGATGTCCAGCAGGTCCGCCACCAGCACCTCCAGGCGACGGATCTGGCTCTTGAGCTGCTCCATCATGCGGTGGAGCCGTTCGTCCTCCGCCTGGGTGGAGCGCAACTGGCGCTCCAGGAGCTGCGCGTAGCCCTTGACGGTGGTGAGGGGCGTCTTCAGCTCATGGGAGGCAATGGAGAGGAACTCCTCCCGCTGCTGGATCACCCGCTGCGCCTCCTGGTAGAGCCGCGCGTTGTCCAGCGCCACGGCCGCCTGCGCGGCGATGCCCAGCGCCAGTTGCTCTGCCCGCTCTGTGAACACGCCCGGCCGCTCATGGCCGAAGAAGAGTCCACCCAGCACCTCACCGGAGCGGGAGATCACCGGCACCGCCAGGTAGCTCGCCACCGGCAGGTGGCCCGGCGGGTGCCCGTAGTACGGCGGATTCCGGCCGAAGCGCGGGTCGCGGCGGACGTCGTCCAGGCGGATGACGCCTTCGCCCCGGAAGGTGGGGCCGAAGAGCGCCGTGTTCCTGGGGGCGGGGAACTGGGCGAAGGCCTCCTTGGGGGCGCCGGAGATGGTGTAGAGCTGGTACCGTTCGCCGCGCTCGTCCACCACGTTGTAGAAGAACGCGCCGAACTGGGCGCCCGTGAGGGCGGTGGCGGCGTCCGTCACGCGCTGCACCAGCTGCCCCAGGTCCAGCTCCGCGGAGAGGGCCCGCCCCACCTCGTTCAGGGTCTCCAGGGTCTCCGTCTGCTCCCGGAGCTCCGCCTCCAGCCGCTTCTGCTCCGTGATGTCCACCATGACGCCGCGGAGCTGCCGGGGCTTGCCCTCCTGGTCCTTGATGACGCGCACCATGTCCCGGAGCCAGACCACCCGCCCGTCCGCCGCCAGGCAGCGGTAGTCGAAGGCGTGGTCCTGGCCGGCGGCGGTGCAGTCCGTGCAGAAGTGCACGGCCCACTCCCGGTCCTCCGGGTGGATGTGGTCCGCCCAGAAGGTGGGTTCCTCCAGCCACTGCGCCGCAGGGTAGCCCAGGATCTCCTCCGCGCGCCGGCTCACGAAGGTGAACCGGAACGTCTCCGCGTCTGCTTCCCAGACAATGGCGTCCAGCCCCTGCACCAGGTCCCGGTAGCGCTGCTCCATGGCCTCCGCCGCGGCGCGCGCTGCCTGCTCCGCCGTCAGGAGGCGGTCCCGCTCCGCCTCCAGATGGCGCCGCTCCGTGACGTCGCGGAACGCCACCACGGCGCCCGTCACCCGTCCCTCCTGGATCACCGGCAGGGCGGAGTACTCCACGGGGATGGAGGTGCCGTCCTTGCGGAACAGCAGATCGTTCGTGCGGGTGACGCCGCGGCCGGTATGGATGGCCTCCGCCACCGGGCAGGCGTCCCACGGGTACGGGGAGCCGTCCGGGCGGCGGTGGGCCAGGTCGTGCAGGCGACGGCCCAGCACCTCGTGCCGGTCCCAGCCGAGGAGGCGCACCGCCGTCTCGTTGATGAAGGTGCAGCGGCCCTCCCGGTCCACGCCCCAGAGGCCCTGGTCCGTGCTCTCCAACAGGGCCGCCTGCTCCCGCGCCAGGCTGCGGTACTCGATCTCCCGGACCACCAGTGCCGCCAGATCTTGCAGCGCCGCCACGTCCTCCCGGCTCCAGGCCCGGGGCTCCCGGTCCGCCACGGCGAAGGTGCCCAGCCCGTGCCCCTCCGCCGTGAAGATGGGGATGCCCAGGTACGCCCGGATGTCCAGGTCCGCCAGGGCCGGGTGGCCGTTCACCAGCGGGTGCGAGCGCCCGTCTTCGATGACCAGCGGGGCGGCCTGGGCCACGGCGTGCTGGCAGAAGGAGCGCTCCAGCGGGCGCTCCCGGACGGCCGGCCAGGGCTCCGGCAGGCCCACGGCGCTCTTCACGTACTGGCGGTCTTCGTCCAGCAGCGTGATGAGGGCCACCGGCGCTCGCAGCGCAGAGGCGGCCAGCCGGGTCAGCCGGTCGAAGGCCTCTTCCGGAGGGGAGTCCAGCAGCGTGGTGCGGCGGAGGGCGGCAAGGCGGGAGGGATCGCTCAGCAGGCGGGAGAGCTGCTCCATGGTCCGTCTTCTCGTCCGGCAGCGCCGTGCCCCGGTGCCGGACGCGCCGTACGATGCGGCGCCGGGTCCGGCCCGGAGCGGGCAGCAGCGGGGTGCCGTCGGTCGCGATGGTGGCGGAAACGCCACGCCTAGTATACCGGATGGAGGCAACGCCCGGCCCGGGCATCCTCACCGGCGCCCCTTGACCGGCGCCCGCCCGGGCGCTACGGTGGCCCCACCAGCTTCATCCAGCCAGGGGGTGCGGCCATGACGGACGAGCCGGGCGGCAAGCGGTTGCTCTTCATTGGGACCACCGGCACGGAGAACCCCTCCAAGGCGGTGATGCCCTTCGTCCTGGCGGTGGGCGCCGGCCGGTCCCGCCGGGGCCTGGAGCCCCGGATTGCCCTCCTGGGGGACGCGGTGGTGCTCCTGAAGGAGGCGGTCACGGAGAGCCTGGTCCCCCTGGGCTACCCGCCGCTCCGGGACCTCTGGTCACAGGTGGTGCAGCGGGGCGTGCCGGTCTACGTCTGAGCGCCCTGTGCGGTCTCCCGTGGGGTGACCAAGGAAGAGCTGGCCGGCAAGAACGCCAAGTTCACCAATCCAACGGAGATGGCGGAGCTCATCGCCGGGTCCGGGAGCGTGGCCACGTTCTAAGCCGCGCTCCGGGCGTCAGGTGCGGGTGCGGACGGTGCCTGTGCTGAGCTTGCCGATGACCTCCACAATGGCGGCCAGGATGACGGCGCCCACCAGCGCCGGGATCACGGCGATGTCGAAGATCTCCGGGCCCAGGTCGCCCAGGATGAGGGTGCCCACCCAGCTTCCCACCAGTCCCGCCAGGATGGCGCCCACCCAGCCCCACGGCAGCTCCCCCGGCACGATCCGGTCCGCGATCCAGCCGATGATGCCCGCCACCACCAGCATCAGGATGAAGCCGATGATGTTCCCGATGGTGATGAGCGCCGCCAGCGC
>DATCLE010000122.1:0-2795 GCA_036564075.1 Dehalococcoidia bacterium | reverse complement strand
GGAAGGCAGGCGCCATGCAGACGCACGAACAGACCCGCATCACCATCCCCGTCGGCGGCATGACCTGCGCGTCGTGCGTGCGGCGGGTGGAGCGCGCCCTCAAGAAGGTGGAGGGTGTGGAGGAGGCAACCGTCAACCTGGCCACGGAGCGGGCCACCGTGGCCTTCGACCCGACGGCCGTGAAGCTGGACGCCCTCTACCAGGCCGTGGAGGAGGCCGGGTACGAGCCGCGGCGGGAGCGGATCTCGCTCCAGGTGGGCGGCATGACCTGCGCCTCCTGCGTGAACCGGGTGGAGCGGGCGCTGCGGAAGGTGCCGGGCGTGCTCACCGCCTCCGTGAACCTGGCCACGGAGCGGGCGACGGTGGAGTACGTGCCGGCGGAGGTCACGCCGGAGGACCTGGTCCGCGCCGTGGTTGCGGCGGGCTACCAGGCGGCCCCCGCCCGGGAGGCGGAGGAGGCGGCGGACCGGGAGGCCGCCGCGCGGGAGCGGGAGCAGTGGACCCTCCTGCGCAAGACCGCCTTCGCCGGGGCCGTGGCGGCGCTGCTGATGCTGGGCATGCAGTGGGAGCGGCTGCCGCTCCTCTCCGGTCTGGAGATGCAGACGGTCCAGATCCTCTTCTTCCTCCTGGCCACGCCGGTGCAGTTCTGGGCGGGCGGGCAGTTCCACCGCATTGCCCTGCGGAACGCGCGCCACCGGACGGCGGACATGAACACCCTGGTCTCGCTGGGCACCAGCGCGGCGTACGTCTACAGCGCCGCCGTGACCTTCTTCCCGGGCCTGGTGGAGCGGGCCGGCGTCATGCCGGAGACCTACTTCGAGGCGTCGTCGGCCATCATCGCCTTCATCCTGCTAGGTCGCTACCTGGAGGCGCGGGCCAAGGGCCGCACCTCCGCCGCCATCCGCCGGCTCATGGGGCTGCGCGCCAAGACGGCCCGCGTGGTGCGGGACGGCCGGGAGGTGGACGTGCCGGTGGAGGACGTGATCCCCGGCGACGTGGTCCTGGTGCGGCCGGGGGAGAAGATCCCGGTGGACGGCGTGGTGGTGGACGGCCGCTCCGCCGTGGACGAGTCCATGCTGACGGGTGAGAGCCTGCCGGTGGAGAAGGGGCCGGGGGACGAGGTCTTCGGCGCCACCCTCAACAAGACGGGGAGCTTCCGCTTCCGGGCCACGCGCGTGGGGAAGGACAGCGCCTTGGCCCAGATCATCCGGCTGGTGGAGGAGGCGCAGGGCTCCAAGGCGCCCATCCAGCGGCTGGCGGACATGGTGGTGGCGTACTTCGTCCCGGCCGTCATGGCCGTGGCGGCGCTGACCTTCCTGGTCTGGCTGGCTGTCGGGCCGGAGCCGGCGCTCACCTTCGCGCTCCTGAACGCGGTGGCGGTGCTGATCATCGCCTGCCCGTGCGCCATGGGGCTGGCGACACCGGCCGCCATCATGGTGGGCACCGGCAAGGGCGCGGAGCACGGCGTGCTGATCCGCGGCGGCGAGGCGCTGGAGCTGGCCCACAAGATCGATACCGTGGTGCTGGACAAGACGGGCACGGTGACGGAGGGCCGCCCCCGGGTGACGGACGTGCTGCCGGCCGACGGCGTGCCGGCGGATGAGCTGCTGCGGCTGGCCGCGGCGGCGGAGCGTGGCTCTGAGCACCCGCTGGGCGAGGCCGTGGTGGAGGCGGCGAAGGCCCGCGGCCTGGACCTGCCGGACGCCACGGAGTTCCAGGCGGTGCCGGGCCACGGCATCCGCGCTACGGTGGACGGCCGGGCGGTGCTGCTGGGCAACCTCAAGCTGCTCCAGGACCACGGGCTGAGCCCGGACGGCCTGGCCGGGACCGTGGAGGCCCTGGCCGGCGACGGCAAGACGCCGGTGCTGGTGGCCGTGGACGGACGGCCGGCGGGCGTCCTGGCCGTGGCGGACACGGTGAAGCCCGGCGCCCGGGAGGCCGTGGCGCACCTGCGGCGGCTGGGCCTCCAGGTGGTGATGCTCACGGGTGACAACCGCCGCACGGCGGAGGCCATCGCCCGGGAGGTGGGCGTGGACCGCGTGGTGGCGGAGGTGCTGCCGGAGGGCAAGGTGGCGGAGGTGCAGCGGCTCCAGGCGGAGGGCCGCGTGGTGGCCATGGTGGGCGACGGCATCAACGACGCCCCCGCCCTGGCGCAGGCGGACCTGGGCATCGCCATCGGCACGGGGACGGACGTGGCCATGGAGGCATCCGACATCACGCTGATCCGGGGCGACCTGGCCGGCGTGGCGGCGGCCATCGCGCTGTCCCAGCGCACCATGCGCACCATCAAGGAGAACCTCTTCTGGGCCTTTGCCTACAACGTGGCGCTGATCCCGGTGGCGGCGGGCGTCCTGTACCCGGTCTTCTCGCGCACGGGTGTGCCGGGCGTCCTGGAGCCGGTGCTGGGGGAGTACGGCTTCCTGAACCCCGTCCTGGCCGCGGCCGCCATGGCGCTGAGCTCCGTGAGCGTGATGCTGAACTCGCTCCGGCTGCGCGGCTTCCGGCCCGCGGGCCGGTGAGCGCCACCCCCTGACCAGCCACGACGCGAGGAGGGTGTCATGAACCGTTTCCACCGCTGGTACTGCGGGTCCGGCCGCTGGCGCCGGCAGCTACAGGGGACGTACCTGCCGGCGACGCTCAAGGGGATCGACCTTGGAGACGACGTGCTGGAGATCGGACCGGGCCCGGGCCTTGCCACGGAGTGGCTGCGCCAGCGGGTGGAGCGGCTCACGGCCATCGAGATCGACGCCCGGCTGGCGGAGGGGCTGCGGCGCCGCATGGCCGGCAGCAACGTC
>DATCLE010000121.1:0-2412 GCA_036564075.1 Dehalococcoidia bacterium | reverse complement strand
GGCTCATGCCGCTCATGATGCGGTTGCGCCGCGGGAAGTAGTCGCTCCGGGGCTGGGTGCCTGGCGGGTAGTCGCTCACCAGGGCGCCGGCCTCCATGATCTCCCGGGCCAGTTGCCGGTGCTCCGGCGGGTAGACCATGTCCAGCCCGCATGCCAGCACCGCCACCGTCCGGCCGCCGGCGGCCAGCGCCGCCCGGTGCGCCACGGCGTCCACGCCGCGGGCCAGCCCGCTCACCACCGTGATGCTGTTGCGCGCCAGGTCGCCCGCCAGGTGCTCCGCCGCCTGCCGCCCGTAGGCGCTGGCGCGGCGGGTGCCCACCACGGCAATGGACCACTCGTCCGCCGGCTGGAGGCCGCCGCGCACGTACAGCACGGGCGGCGCCTCGTACACCTCCCGCAGGCGCGCCGGGTAGCCGGGGTCGTTCCAGGTATAGGCCTGGATGCCCAGCTTGCCCAGGCGCTCCAGCTCCGCGTCCGGATCGATCTTCGGCCGGTGGGAGATGATGGTGGAGACGGTCCGTTCGTCCAGCCCGGCCAGGCGGAGCTCCGCGCGGTCGGCCGCCCAGGCGTCGGACAGGGAGCGGAAGTAGCCCTCCAGGAAGGAAAACCTGGCACGTCCGATGCCAGGTATCCGGTGGAACGCCAGCCAGAACTTGAGATCGGAGCGGCTGTCCGCCATCGAGCTCACTCGTTATTGTACCACACCGGGCCATCCCCGGCCCGGCGCCTTCCCGCCACCGTAGCGAAAACCGCCGGCCCATGCAAGGGTACCATGGGCGCGCCGCCGGTCAAGGGGGAGGGGGCGCCGCGCCGGCGTGGGGATGGAGGACCACGACGGGGTGCAGGGAAGGGACCGTCGCCACCCGCTGTTATCCTGAGTCCTCCCTGGAAAGGACAAAGGATCTGACGGGGTTCCCGCAGCGGCTTCGCGCCCCTGCGGGTCCTTCAGCCTGACCATGCGCCCTCTCCCCCTACTCCGCTCCCCCGAACGCGGGGGAGGGGCCGGGGGTGGGGGCTGCGCGTCCCGGGTGTCGTGGTGGCCGGGCGGTCAGCCGCCGCGCTCCGCCAGCCGCAGGAGGAAGTAGACGTGGGCCAGCAGCTTCACAGCGTCCCGCAGCAGCAGGGGCGGGTCCGCGCCGGTCAGGTCCACGTGCTCGAAGATGGCGGTCTCCGAGTAGTACACGCGCACCCCCGCGCTCCGGGCCTCCGCCAGGATCCGGCGCGACTCCGTGACGGGGATGTAGGGGTCGCCGGCGGCGTGCATGAGGAAGACGCGGGCCCGGACCTCCGCCAGACGGCCCGCGGGGGAGAGCGCCCGGAACTTGCGCACCTGGTCCTCCGGCAGCCGGGCGAACCGCTCGTCGAACCGGGCGGGGTCCGGCGCCGCCAGCATGGCGTACACCGCGCCGGCGGGGTCCGGCAGGGGCGGGGCCGTGCCCGGCCCGCCGCCCGGCTCCGCCAGCAGGCGCTGCACGCGGGCGCGGTCCGCCGGCTCCAGCGTCGCCAGCAGGTTGGAGCGCACCACGTCCCGCGTCAGGCGGTCCGGCTCCCACGGCCGGCACGCGCCGTCCAGGCAGGCTCGCGCCGTGGTGGCCGCGCGCGCCAGGTCCTCCACGCGGTAGTACGGCCCCATGGCGTTCACGAAGAGGATCTGGTCCCGGACGGCCGGGTCCGCCGCGGCCAGCAGGGCCAGGGAGCCGCCCACGGAGAAGCCCGCCAGGCCCACCCGCGCCGGGTCCACGTACGGCCGCTCCTGCAGGGTACGGACGGCGGCCACCAGCACGTCCACCTCGTGCGGCTCCAGGCGGCGCTCGTCCAGCGCCTCCGAGACCACGAGGAGGACGGCGAAGCCGTGGCGGGCCAGCGCCCGGGTGAAGGTCACCACCCGCGGGTCGTCCGGCGGGGCGGGCTCCACCCCCAGGGAGACCACCACGCCGGGGTACGGCCCTTCCCCCGGCGGCCGGACGATGAGTCCGTAAGCGGCGTCCGGTTCCGGCCGCAGGGGCACCGTCTCCGTGGCCGGGGCCGGACCGAACCACTCCAGCGGGCGCACGGGGCTCACGGCGAAGAGGCTGGGGACCAGCAGGGCGGTGCGGGCGGCCGTGCGCAGGGGCGCCACGGCGGGCCACGCCGCGCCCGCCAGCAGGGCCAGGCAGGCCACGGCCAGGGCAAGGCGCGGGCGCCGGAAGCGGAGCACGGCGTCCTCCTGCGGACGGCGGCGGCCGGGCCTAGGCGCGGCGTTCGTCCGCGGCGGGCTCGGCGGGCGCCGCCTCCTTGGTGACGCGGACCTTCTTGATGCGGCGGCCCACCACGGAGAGCACCCGCAGCCGGAGGCCGTTCACCTGGATCTCATCGCCCACCACGGGCATCTTGCCCAAGGAGTGGTAGATGAGGCCGCCCACGGTATCGAAG
>DATCLE010000120.1:0-4930 GCA_036564075.1 Dehalococcoidia bacterium | reverse complement strand
GGCCGGCACCCGGCTCACCCTCAGCCCGGAGATGGAGGAGGCGCGCCGGCGGGCGCAGGCGGCGGGGCGGCGGCCGGCGGGGGCGGCGCTCCAACTGGCGCAGTTGGCGCCGGAGCAGGTGGCGCCGCTGGTGGTCTACCTGGCGACGGACGAGGCGGCCAACGTGAACGGCTACGACTTCCTGGTGGGTGGGGGGATGATCAGCCTCATGTCCCAGCCGCAGGAGGTGCGGACCATCTGGACCAGCCAGGGGACCTGGACGGTGGACGAGCTGGCGGAGCGGTTCCCCCAGACCCTGTGCCGTGGGCTCCAGAACCCCGCCCCGCCCCAGGAGGCCCGGGCACCGGCGGGCTGACGGCGCCAGCCCGATACTGCCCGCACGGCCCCCGCGGCGCCGCGGGGGCCGTGCACCGTTCTCCCATGCCGCACACGTACACCACCATCATCTTCGACCTGGGCAACGTCCTCCTGTTCCACGACAACGACCGCATCCACCGCGGGCTGGCGGACCTGGCCGGGTGCTCCGTGGAGGAGGCCCGGCGGCGCCTCTATGACGGCGGCCTCTGGCGGGCCTTCGACGAGGGGCGGCTGACGCCGGCCGCCTTCCACGCGGAGCTGTGCCGCCGCCTGGGCATCGCCTGGGAGTTCGAAGGCTTCGTCCGGCTCTGGAACGGCATCTTCACCCCCAACGAGCCGGCCCTGGCGCTGGTGGAGCGGCTGCGGGGTCGGTACCGGCTCGTGATCCTCTCCAACACCAACCCCGTCCACCTGGCGCACATCCGCGCCGCCCACGGCCGCATCCTGGCGCCGTTCGACCACGTGGTGGCCTCCTGCGAGGCGGGCTGCGGGAAGCCGGACCCCGCCGCCTTCCGGCTGGCGCTGGAACTGGCCGGCGCGGAGCCGCGGGAGACCGTCTTCATCGACGACCTGGAGCCGTACGTGCACGCGGCGGAAGGGCTGGGGCTCACCGGCGTCCCCTTCACCGGCGCGCCGCAACTGGAGCGGGCGCTGGCGGCCCTGGGCGTCCTGACCGGCCCGGCTACTTGACCTCGCCTTATTGCGGGCGGGCGGAGCAATCCCGTACACTGGGCTGGAGCGGCAGGGGGAGGCCCGGAGGGGCCTCCGTTCTCTCGCGCAGGGCGAGGGGGTCGGGAGCAGGTGCATGGCTCGCGAGATCGCTGAGGCCGTGCAGTGGGCCCGCGAGCAGGGCCGTTTCATCGGCGCCCTGAAGCAGGAGATCGCCCGCGTCATCGTCGGCCAGGAGGCGCTCATCGACCGCCTGCTGGTGGGGCTGCTCTGCCAGGGGCACATCCTGGTGGAGGGCGTCCCCGGCCTGGCCAAGACCCTCACCGTGGCCACCCTAGCCCGCGCCACGGCCGCCCGCTTCGTGCGCATCCAGTTCACGCCGGACCTCCTCCCGGCGGACCTCACGGGCACCGTGGTCTACGACGCCCGCACCGCCCGCTTCGACGTGCACAAGGGCCCCATCTTCGCCCACCTGGTCCTGGCGGACGAGGTGAACCGCGCCCCGGCCAAGGTGCAGAGCGCGCTGCTGGAGGCCATGCAGGAGCGGCAGGTCTCCATTGGCGGGGAGACGTTCCCGCTGCCCTCGCCGTTCATGGTCATGGCCACCCAGAACCCCATCGAGCACGAGGGGACCCACCCGCTGCCGGAGGCGCAGCTGGACCGGTTCATGCTGAAGGTGGTGGTGGGCTACCCCGGCTTCCAGGAGGAGCGGGAGATCCTGGAGCGCGGCCTGGCGGGGCCGCCGCCGGACGTGCGGCCCGTCACCACGCCGGAGGCGGTCCTGGAGGCGCAGGCGGCGGTGCGCGCCGTCCGGGTGGTGCCGGAGCTACGGGACTACATTGTCCACCTGGTCACGGCCACGCGGGACCCCGCCCGCTACGGCATGCCGGACCTGGTGCCGCTCATCGCCTTCGGGGCGTCGCCGCGGGCGGCCGTCTTCCTGGCCCAGGCGGCGCAGGCCTACGCCTTCATCCACGGCCGGACCTACGTGGTGCCGGAGGACGTGAAGGCCATGGCCCCGGACGTCCTGCGGCACCGCGTCATCCTCACCTACGAGGCGGAGGCGGAGGAGGTCAGCCCGGAGGCGGTCATCGACCGCGTGCTCACGGCCGTCGAGGTCCCCTGATGCCCCCCATCAACCCGTCCGGCACCAGCGCGGCGGAGCTGGTCCGTAGGGTGCGGCTCCTGGAGCTGCGGACCCGCCGGCTCATGACCACCCACTTCCTGGGCGGCTACCAGAGCGTCTTCCGCGGCCGCGGCATCGAGTTCTCGGAGGTGCGGGAGTACGGCCCGGGGGACGACGCCCGCATCATCGACTGGAACGTGACGGCGCGCATGGGCCGGCCGTACGTGAAGAAGTTCCAGGAGGAGCGGGAGCTCAACGTGCTGCTGGCGGTGGACGTGAGCGGCTCCAGCCGCTTCGGGAGCCAGGCGCAGAGCAAGGTGGAGCTGGCCACGGAGGTGGCCGCCCTGCTGGCCCTGGCGGCGGTGCGGAACAACGATAGGGCGGGCCTCATCACCTTCACGGACCGGGTGGAGCACTTCGTGCCGCCGGGGAAGGGCTCCCAGCACGCGCTGCGCATCATCCGGGACCTGCTGGCAGCGGAGCCGGCCGGGCGGGGGACGGACCTGACGGCGCCGCTCCGCTACGTCTCCCGCGTGGCGCGGCGGCGCAGCGTGGTCTTCATCCTCTCCGACTTCCTGGCCGCCGGCTACGAGGCGCCGCTCCGTACCCTGGCCCGCCGCCACGACGTCATCGCGGTCCGGCTGACGGACCCGCGGGAGGCGGAGCTGCCGCCCGTGGGCCCGGTGGAGCTGGTCGACGCGGAGACGGGCGACCGTGTCCTGGTGGACGCCGCGGACCCGGCGGTGCGGCAACGATTCGCCCAGCTCCAAGGGGAGCGGACGCGGGATCAGCAGCGGCTCTTGCGCTCCGTGGGTGTGGACCAGGTGGACCTCTCCACCGCCCTGCCCTACGGCGACGCGCTCATGGCGTTCTTCCGGAGACGGGCCCGGAGGGTCTGACATGCCGCTGCGGACCGTGGCCCTGTTGCTGGCCGTCCTCCTCCTGCTGGGTGTCGCGCCGTCCGCCACCACGGCCCAGGAGGCCGGCCCGTCGGCGACGGTCTCCGTGCCGGACGGGCCGTTCACCGTGGGCGATCCCATCCCCGTGCGCGTGGAGGTGCGGTACCCGCCGGGGGCGACGGTCACGCCGCCGGCGCTGGACCCGGCGTTGGGCCCGTTCGAGGTGGTGGAGCCGCCGCGGGAGTCCCGCGCCCCGGCCGACGGCGGGGAGGTCTTGACGTACGAGTTCACCGTGGCGGCCTACCAGCCCGGCACCCTGACCCTGCCACCCCTCCGGTTCACCTACCAGGGCCCGGGGGAGCCGCCCCGTACCCTCACCGCCCCCGCCACGGCCGTCACCATCGCCAGCGTCCTGCCGCCGGACGGCGGCGCCGCACTGCGGGATCTGAAGCCCCAGGCAGAGCTGGCCCTGCCGGCGGCCCGGCCCCTGTGGTGGGCGGCGCCGGCCGCCGCCGCGGTCCTGGTAGCCGCGGCCGCCGGCTTCCTCATGGTCCGGCGGCGGCGGGCCCGTCCGCGGCCGGACCTCCGGCCGCCCGCGGCGCCGCGCGCCCCGGAGGACGCCGCCGTGGCGGAGCTGGACCGCATCGCCGGCATGCGCCTCATCGAGCGCCGGGAGTTCCAGACCTTCTACCTCCTCCTGGCCGACTGCATCCGCCGCTACCTCACGGAGCGCTACGGCTTCCCGGCCGTGGCCCTCACCACCAGCGAGCTCCGCGCCTCCATGGAGCCCGCGGGGGTGAGCCGGTGGCAGGCGCGGCTGGTGGACGGCCTCCTGGTGGAGTGCGACGCCGTGGTCTACGCCGGGTACGTCCCGGCGGCCGCCCGGGCGGAGGGAGACCTGGCCGTGGCGTACGAGATTGTGGAGATGACGAGGGCACGGGAGGAGGCCCCGCAGGAGGCGGCGGTATGACGTTCCGCTTCGCGGACCCGGCGTGGTTGGCCCTGCTGGCGCTGCTGCCGCTCCTTGTCCTGGCCCTGCGGCGGGCGCGGGCCGCGCGGCCGGCCATCCTCTTCTCCAGCACCGGGCTGGCCCGGGACCTACCGCGGGGCTGGCGCGCACGGCTCCTCCCGGCGGTGCCGGCGCTCCGGCTGGCCGCCGCCGCGCTGGTCATCCTGGCGCTGGCCCGCCCCCAGCGCGGCGAAGCGCTGGGCACGGTCCCGGGCCAGGGCATCGACATCGTCCTGCTGCTGGACATCTCCAGCAGCATGGACCAGCCCGCGGGCCCCGAGGGGAGCAAGCTGGACGTGGCCAAGGCCGTGCTCAAGGAGTTCGTGCAGGGCCGGGAGAGCGACCGCATCGGCCTGGTGGCCTTCCAGAAGGAGACGTACCTGGCCAGCCCGCTGACCCTGGACTACCGGGCGCTGCAACGGCTGGTGGACGACCTGAACAGTGAGCTCCTGCCGGACGGCACCGCCATCGGCCTGGCCATGGCGGAGGGCCTGAACGCGCTGCGGGAGTCCGAGGCCAGGTCACGCATCATGATCCTCCTCACGGACGGGGAGAACAACGAGCACCTGGTGGAGCCGGAGGACGCCGCCGCCATGGCGGCCTCCCTGCGGGTGCGGACGTACACCATCGGCTTCGGGCGGGAGGGGGACAACCTGGACGAAGAGACGCTCCAGCGCATTGCGGAGACCAGCGGCGGGCGCTACTACCACGCCGGCGACGCCGGCGCGCTGCGGGAGATCTACGAGGAGATCGGCCGGCTGGAGACCTCCCGGGTGGAGCGCGACCGGTTCACCCGCTACCGGGAGCTGGCGCCGTACCTGCTGGTCCCGGCCGTGGGCGTGGTGCTGCTGGAGCTGGCGCTGGCAGCCA
>DATCLE010000119.1:0-7156 GCA_036564075.1 Dehalococcoidia bacterium | reverse complement strand
GCTTGGTCCTGACCAGCCCGGCCGACTCGAGCACGTTGAGGTGCTGCGAGATCGCTTGCCGGGACGAGCCCAGCCCGTGCTTCATCGCCAAGCGGGTGCAGAGCTCGAAGAGGGTTTGCCCGTCCCGCTCGACCAGCTCGTCGAGGATCGCCCGCCGCGTCGCGTCAGCGAGCGCGACGTATACGTCGGCCACGGCCCCATGATAGGCAAGTGGTTACTTGCCTGTCAAGCCGGTGCTGCGCCCCTTTCGCGCGGCGCCGCTTCGCGGTACGATGGAGTTGCCCCCAAGCCACGGGCTGGGCTTGAGCACCAATCCACGCCTCTCCCGCGCCCCTGACCGCCCCGGACGCGGCTGCAGGTCCCTGAGGAGGCCACCATGACATCCTCCTACCGCAACAGCTTCGGCAGCCGGACTCGCCTCCGGCTGGCCGACGGCGAGTACGAGATCCACCGCCTGGATGCCCTGGAGCGCGCGGGCGTGGGCCACCCCTCCCGCCTCCCCTTCTCCCTGAAGATCCTGTTGGAGAACCTGCTGCGCCTGGAGGACGGCGTCGCCGTCACCGCGGACGATGTCCGCGCCCTGGCCTCCTGGACGCCGGGCGAGACCGAGGAGCGGGAGATCGCCTTCATGCCCGCCCGCGTGCTGCTCCAGGACTTCACCGGCGTCCCCGCTGTGGCGGACCTGGCCGCCATGCGGGATGCCATGCGGGACCTGGGCGGCGACCCCACGCGCATCAACCCCCTCCAGCCGGCGGACCTGGTCATCGACCACTCGGTCCAGGTGGACCAGTTCGGCACGCCCATGGCCTTCTCCTTCAACGCCCGCCTGGAGATGGAGCGCAACCGGGAGCGGTACGCCCTCCTGCGCTGGGCCCAGCAGGCCTTCCGCGGGTTCCGGGTGGTGCCCCCGGACACCGGCATCGTGCACCAGGTGAACCTGGAGTACCTGGCCAGCGTGGTCTTCACGCGCGGGACGGACGGCACGGCCCAGGCCTACCCGGACACCCTGGTGGGCACGGACTCCCACACCACCATGGTGAACGGCCTGGGCGTGCTGGGCTGGGGCGTGGGCGGCATCGAGGCGGAGGCGGCCATGCTGGGCCAGCCCATCTCCATGCTCATCCCGGAGGTCATCGGCTTCAAGCTCACCGGCCGGCTGCCGGAGGGCGCCACCGCCACGGACCTGGTGCTCACCGTCACGGAGATGCTGCGGCGGAAGGGCGTGGTGGGCAAGTTCGTGGAGTTCTACGGGCCCGGCATCTCCAGCCTGCCGCTGGCCAACCGCGCCACCATCGCCAACATGGCGCCGGAGTACGGCGCCACCTGCGGCTTCTTCCCGGTGGACCAGGAGACCCTCGCCTACCTCCGCCTCACCGGCCGGGACGACGCGCACGTGCGGCTGGTGGAGGCCTACTGCAAGGAGCAGGGCCTCTTCCGCACCGACGACACGCCCGACCCCATCTTCACCGATACGCTGGAGCTGGACCTGGGCACCGTGGAGCCCAGCCTGGCCGGCCCCACGCGCCCGCAGGACCGGGTGCCGCTGGCCCAGGCGCGGCAGTCGTTCCGCCGCTCCCTGGTCACCATGGTGTTGGGCGCGGAGCCGTCCGTGGACCCCGCCAAGATCGAGAGGTGGGTCTCTGAGGGCGGGAACGCGGAGGGGCCGGTGGAGGAGGTCCAGGACGCCCCGGACGAACTGGCGGAGTGCCGCAAGCGCGTCCCCGTGACCATGGACGGCCAGAGCTTTGAGCTGGAGCACGGCTCCGTGGTCATTGCCGCCATCACCAGTTGCACCAACACCTCCAATCCGGAGGTGATGGTGGGGGCGGGCCTGCTGGCGCGGAAGGCTGTGGAGCGCGGCCTGGCCCGCAAGCCGTGGGTGAAGACCAGCCTGGCCCCCGGCTCCCGCGTGGTGACGGACTACCTGGCCGCCACCGGCCTCCTGCCGTACCTGGAGCACCTGGGCTTCTACCTGGTGGGCTACGGCTGCACCACCTGCATCGGCAACTCCGGGCCCCTGCCGGACGCCATCGCCGCCGCCGTGGAGTCGGAGCGGCTGGTGGCCGCGGCGGTGCTCTCCGGCAACCGCAACTTTGAGGGCCGCATCAACCCGCACGTCCGGGCCAACTACCTGGCCTCGCCGCCGCTGGTGGTGGCCTACGCCCTGGCCGGCCGCATGGACTGGGACCCCTACACCCAGCCCATCGGCACCGGCAGCGACGGCAACCCCGTGTACCTGCGGGACATCTGGCCCTCCCAGCAGGAGATCTACCAGGCCATTGAGACCATCAACTCCCAGATGTTCCGGCGGGAGTACAGCGAGGTCTTCGAGGGGACGGAGGAGTGGAAGGCCCTGGAGGTGCCCACGGGCGAGCTCTTCGCCTGGGACCCGGCCTCCACCTACATCCGCCGGCCGCCCTTCTTCGAGAACATGCCGCCGGAGCCGGAGACGCCGGGCGACATCCGCGGCGCCCGGGTGCTGGCCGTCCTGGGCGACTCCGTGACCACGGACCATATCTCACCGGCGGGCTCCATCCCCAAGGACAGCCCCGCCGGCCGGTACCTCATGGACCACGGCGTGGAACCGCGCGACTTCAACTCCTACGGCGCCCGCCGCGGCAACCACGAGGTGATGATCCGCGGCACCTTCGCCAACATCCGGCTGCGCAACCGCCTGGCGCCCGGGACGGAGGGCGGCTGGACCCGCCACCTGCCCGACGGCGAGCAGATGACCATCTACGAGGCCTCCGTCCGCTACGCGCAGGAGGGGGTGCCGCTCATTGTCCTGGCCGGGAAGGAGTACGGCAGCGGCTCCTCCCGTGACTGGGCGGCCAAGGGCCCGGCGCTACTGGGCGTGCGGGCCGTCATCGCCGAGAGCTTCGAGCGGATCCACCGGAGCAACCTGGTGGGCATGGGCGTCCTGCCGCTTCAGTTTGAGGCGGGCCAGTCCGCCGCCAGCCTGGGCCTGACGGGCGAGGAGGAGTACGAGGTCCTGGGCGTGGCGGAGGGCCTGACGCCCGGCAAGCGGCTGGCCGTCCGCGCCCGGGCGGCGGACGGCACAACCCGGGAGTTCACGGTGGTGGCGCGGGTGGACACGCCGGTGGAGGTGGAGTACTACCGCCACGGCGGCATTCTCCAGTACGTCCTGCGCCAGCTGGTGCGGGGGTAACGGACAACGCCGGAACCGGCGCGAAGGGGCCGGGCGCCTGGCGCCCGGCCCCTTCGCATCCCCCAGGGCTGGCGCCGGGGGCGTCCGGCCTGTACTATTCATCACCGGCGGGCACCGCCGGAGGGGGCGGTCCCCACCATCCCGGACCGGAGCGCCCCGGTCCCGTGCAGGAGGCGTCATGGAACCCATTGCCAACTTCCGGCTGGACGGCAAGGTCGCCGTGGTCACCGGCGGCAGTCGCGGCATCGGCCGCGCCATCGCCGTGGGGCTCGCCGAGGCCGGCGCCAAGGTGGTGGCCGCCGCCCGTAAGGCGGAGGACCTGGCGGAGACCGTCCGGCAGATCCAGGAGCGCGGCGGTGAAGCCCTGGCCGTGGAGACCAACATCCGGGACGACGCGGCCCTGGAGAGCCTGATCAGCAAGACGGTGGAGCGCTTCGGGCGGCTGGACATCCTGGTGAACAACGCCGCCACCAACCCCGTCTTCGGCCCCATTGTGAACATCGACGACCGTGCCTGGGACGTGGTCATGAACACCAACGTGAAGGCCGCCTTCAAGCTCTCCAAGATGGCGCGGGAGCAGATGATCAAGCACGGCGGCGGCAGCATCATCAACGTCTCCTCCACCGGCGGGCTCCGGCCCTCCGCCGGCCTGGGCGTCTACTCCGTCAGCAAGGCCGCCCTCATCATGCTCACCCGCGTCCTGGCCGCCGAGTGGGGCCGTGACGGCATCCGCGTCAACTGCCTGGCCCCCGGCCTCATCAAGACGGAGTTCTCCCGGGCGCTGTGGACCAACGAGACCATCCTCCAGCGGGCCACCAGCGGCTCCGCGCTGGGCCGCATCGGACAGCCGGAGGAGATGGCCGGCGCCGTGGTCTACCTCTGCTCGGACGCGGCCAGCTTCGTCACCGGCCAGACCATCGTCGCGGACGGCGGCGGCACCTAGGCCCGCCGCCGGCATCGTTCCAGGAGGACGCGCCATGCCCGGACCGCTCGCCGGCGTCCGCGTCGTGGAGTTCACGCAGATCATCGCCGGGCCCTTCGGCGGCATGCTCCTGGCCGACCTAGGCGCCGAGATCATCAAGGTGGAGCCGCCGGAAGGGGAGCCCTGGCGCCACCAGGCCTCAGCCGTCCGGGGCGAGAGCCGCAACTTCCACAGCCTCAACCGCGGCAAACGGGATCTGGTGGTGGACCTCTCCCGGCCGGAGGCCCGGCCCGTGGTGGAGCGGCTGGCCCGCTGGGCGGACGCCGCCATCATCAACTACCGCCCCGGCACCGCGGAGCGGCTGGGCATCGACTACGAGACGCTGGCCCGCCTCAACCCCCGCCTCATCTACTGCGAGAACACCGCCTTCGGCCGCCGCGGGCCGCTGGCAGGCCTAGCCGGGTACGACCTCATTGTCCAGGCGGCCTCCGGCCAGCTGGTGTCCGACGGCAAGGCCCGGGACGGCGTCCCGGCCCCCACGGTGCCCGCCGTGGCGGACTTCTCCGCCGGCATCCTCATTGCCCTGGGGGTGACGGCCGCACTGTACCACCGCAAGGAGACCGGCCGGGGCCAGCGGGTGGACGTGAGCCTGCTGGGCGCGGCCCTGGCCGTCCTCACCAACCAGTGGAACTACCAGGCCGCCGTGGACGTGGAGTGGCTGCCGGGGTTCCTGGAAGAGCTGAACCGCCTCCGCCGGGAGGGCCGCCCGTACGAGGAGATGCTGGCCCTGCGGCAGAACCGCCGGGCCGTCCTGCGCGGGCAGATCTACTACCGCGTCTACCAGACCAGGGACTCCTTCGTGGCCGTGGCCTGCCTCAGCAACGCGCTGCGGGCCCGCTTCCTCCAGGTCACCGGCCTCCAGGACCCCCGCTTCCAGGACCCCGGCCGGGCCGACCCCACCATCCCCTTCGATGAGCTGGGGCCCCGGCTGGTGGAGGAGGCGGAGGCCCTCTTCCGCACCCGCACCACGGACGAGTGGATCGAAGCCTTCCAGGCTGCGGGCATCCCCGTGGGACCCGTGCGGTTCCCGGAGGAGCTCTGGGACGACCCGCAGATCCTGGCCAACGACCTGGTAGTGGAGTTCGACCACCCGGCCCTGGGGCCGTTCAAGATGGCCGGCCCGCCCCTGCGGTTCAGCGAGACGCCGGTGGAGGCGGGCACCCCCTCCCCCACCCTGGGCCAGCACACCGACGAGGTGCTGCGGAGCCTGGGCTTCGATGACGAGGCCATCCAAGGCTGGCGGGACGCCGGGGTGGTGCGCTGACGGCACCGCCCCTTGGCAAGCCCACGGTCTCGTGCTACAACGGGGCTACGCCGCGGGTGCGCCCGCGCGTCCCGCGGCCGCGCTGCCACACTTGGACCCTAGCCAAGGGAGGTTCCCGATGCCGCAGGACGCCGGCGACACCACCATCACCTCCGTCCTCAAGGAGGAGCGCGTCTTCCCGCCCCCGCCCGCCTTCGCCGCCCAGGCCCACATCAAGAGCTTCGCGGAGTACCAGCGCCTCTACCAGGAGGCCCTGGACGACCCCGACGGCTTCTGGGCCCGCCAGGCCCAGTCCCTCCACTGGTTCCGCCCCTGGGACCGCGTCCTGGACTGGCAGCCCCCCCACGCCCGCTGGTTCGTCGGCGGCACCACCAACGCCGCCTACAACTGCCTGGACCGCCACCTCGCCACCCCCCGCCGCCACAAGGCCGCCCTCATCTGGGAGGGCGAGCCCGGCGAGGTCCGCACCCTCACCTACCAGCAGCTCCACCGCGAGGTCTGCCGCTTCGCCAACGCCCTCAAGACCCTCGGCGTCCAGCCCGGCGACCGCGTCGCCCTCTACCTCCCCATGATCCCCGAGCTCCCCATCGCCATGCTCGCCTGCGCCCGCCTCGGCGCCACCCACACCGTCGTCTTCGGCGGCTTCTCCGCCGAGGCCCTCCGCGACCGCGTCACCGACGCCCAGGCCACCGTCGTCGTCACCGCCGACGGCGGCTTCCGCCGCGGCGAGGAGGTCCGCCTCAAGGCCGCCGTGGACCAGGCCCTCGCCCACGCCCCCACCGTCCGCCACGTCGTCGTCGTCCGCCGCACCGGCTCCCCCGTCTCCCTGCAGCCCGGCCGCGACCACTGGTGGCACGAGCTCGTGGCCGCCGCCGCCGACCACTGCCCCGCCGCACCCCTGGACGCCGAGCACCCGCTCTTCATCCTCTACACCTCCGGCACCACCGGCAAGCCCAAGGGCCTCGTCCACACCACCGCCGGCTACCTCCTCGGCACCGCCCTCACCGCCCGCTGGGTCTTCGACCTCCAGGAGACCGACACCTACTGGTGCACCGCCGACATCGGCTGGGTCACCGGCCACTCCTACGTCGTCTACGGCCCCCTCGCCAACGGCGCCACCGTCCTCATGTACGAGGGCGCCCCCAACTTCCCCCAGCCCGACCGCTTCTGGGACCTGGTCGACCGCCACCAGGTCACCATCCTCTACACCGCCCCCACCGCCATCCGCACCTTCATCCGCTGGGGCGACGCGTGGCCCAACCGCCACCGCCTCGACTCCCTCCGCCTCCTCGGCACCGTCGGCGAGCCCATCAACCCCGAGGCCTGGATGTGGTACCACCGCGTCATCGGCCACGAACGCTGCCCCATCGTCGACACCTGGTGGCAGACCGAGACCGGCATGATCATGATCACGCCGCTCCCGGGCATCACCAGCACCAAGCCGGGATCGGCGACGCGTCCGTTCCCCGGCATCAGCGCCGAGATCCGCGACGCGAAGGGAAACCGGGTGGAGACCGGCGGCGGACTGCTTACGCTGACGCGTCCGTGGCCGGCGATGCTGCGCGGCATCTACGGCGATCCCGAACGGTTCCGCCAGACGTACTGGAGCCGCTGGAGCGACGGGGCCTACTTCACGGGCGACGGCGCGCGTCGGGATGAGGACGGCTTCTTCTGGCTGCTCGGCCGCGTCGACGACGTGCTCAACGTCGCCGGCCACCGGATCGGCACGATGGAGGTGGAG
>DATCLE010000118.1:0-4249 GCA_036564075.1 Dehalococcoidia bacterium | reverse complement strand
GGCGGCGGTGCTTCGCCGGTGAAACTGGCGCTGGCCGGCGTGGTGGTGGCTTCGCTCCTCAACTCATGGCTTACGGCGTTGCTCTTGCTGGACCAGCAGGCGCTGGACGTGGTGCGCTTCTGGCTGGCGGGCTCCCTGGCGGGCCGGGGTCTGGACGTCTTCCTGCCGGTGCTGCCCTTCCTGGTCCTGGGCGTGGGCGGGACCCTGTTGCTGGGCCATCAGCTCAACGTTTTGAGCCTGGGCGAGGACACCGCCCGGGCGCTGGGCATGCGGACAACCCTGGTGCGCGGGGCCGTAGCCCTGCTGGTGGTGCTCATGGCCGGCGGCGCCGTGGCCGTAGCCGGTCCTATCGGCTTTGTGGGGCTGGCGGTACCGCACATCGTGCGGGCGGTCTCCGGCCCCGACTACCGGTGGCTCCTCGTGTTCTCCGCCGTGGGCGGCCCGATCCTGCTCCTGGGCGCCGACATCGTCGGGCGGGTGGTCGCCCGTCCGGCCGAGATACAGGTGGGCATCGTCACCGCCGTGGTGGGTGCGCCGCTCCTGATCTTCCTGGCGCGACAGCGCCGGATCGCGGACCTATGAGTGAGAAACCGCCCGCGTCGCTCACCACCATGCCTCCGCACGTACGCTGGGTGCAGGCGGGCCCGGTGTCGCTCCTGGTGAACGTCCGCACGCTGGGACTGACCGCGGGGGTGCTGGCCGGAGTTGCGATCCTGGGCCTCTGGGGCCTGACTCTGGGCAGCTTCCCGCTGTCGTTGGCCGACGTGGTCGGGTCCTTGGTGGGCGCCGGACCCGCGGGAGCCGAGTTCATCGTGCTGGACCTCCGGCTGCCGCGGCTCCTGACGGCGCTGCTGGTGGGCGGCCTCCTGGCCCTGGCCGGCGCCGTGTTCCAGGGCCTGGTGCGCAACCCGTTGGTCTCACCGGACGTCATCGGCATCAACGCCGGCGCCTCGGTGGCGGCCGCCCTGTGGATCGTTACGGGCCGGGCCCCCGCCCTGCTGCCCGCCGCGGCCTTTGCCGGTGCCCTGGGCGCCGCGGCGGCCGTCTACCTGTTGAGCTGGCGGGGCCACGTTTCGCCGCCGCGGCTGGTGCTGGTGGGAATCGGCGTGAACGCCCTGCTCACAGCCTGCACCACCTTTCTGGTGATCCGCGCGGAGATCCACGAGGCCAGCCGGGCGGTGCTGTGGATGACCGGCAGCGTGTACGGCAGCGATTGGGGCGACGTGCGCATCCTGGCCAGCGTCCTGGCGCTGCTGGCTCCCGCCGCCGTGGGGCTCGCCCGGCCCCTGCGGCTGATGCACACCGGCGACGCGACGGCCCGCAGCCTGGGTCTCCCGCTGGAGCGGACAAGGCTGGCGCTGGTGGTGGTGGGCTGCGGGCTCAGCGGCGTCGCCGTCTCGGCGGCGGGACCCGTGGGCTTCGTGGCGCTGGTGGCCCCCCACCTGGCCCGGATGCTGGCCGGTCCGGCGAGCGGGGGCGTGCTGGTGCTGGCGGGTGCCCTGGGTGCCGCGCTTCTTCTGGGTGCGGACCTGGCCGGCCAGCACGCGCTGCCCGTGGACCTTCCGGCGGGCGTGCTCACGGCCGCCGTGGGGGCGCCGTACTTCCTGTTCCTGCTCTACCGGACCCATGCACGGTTGTAGGGGCGATGAGGGCATGACACGGCTGGCGTCGGCTGCGCTTACGCTCTCCTACGGCGGCCCGGTGGCCGTGGTCCGGGACCTCACCCTGCAGATCCCCGATGGGGCCATCACCGCCGTGGTGGGCCCCAACGGATGCGGCAAGTCCACCTTGCTGCGGGCACTGGCACGGCTCCTGGTTCCGCGCGGCGGGGCGGCGCTGCTGGACGGCGAGGCCGTCCACCGGCAACCGGCCCGCCGGGTGGCCAAGCGGGTGGGGCTCCTGTTGCAGCAACCGTCGGCTCCGGAGGCGGTGACGGTTGCCGATCTGGTGCATCGGGGTCGCTACCCCCACCAGGCTTTCTTCCAGCCCCCCACGGCCCGCGACCGGGCCGCGGTGGAGCGTGCGCTGGCGCTGGCCGGGGTGGCGGATCTGCGGGACCGGGCCGTGGACGAACTTTCCGGCGGCCAGCGCCAGCGCGTCTGGCTGGCCATGGTCCTGGCCCAGGAGACGCCGATTCTGCTTCTGGATGAGCCCACCACCTTCCTGGATCCGGCGCACCAGGAGGAGGTGTTGGGGTTGGTCCGGCGGCTGAACCGGGAAGAGGGCCGCACCGTGGTGCTGGTCCTCCACGATGTGAACCAGGCGGCCAGGAGCAGCGACTACGTGGTGGCGATGCGCGAGGGGCGCGTGGTGGCCGAAGGGCCGCCCGACGCCGTGCTCACGCCGGAGATCCTGGCGCTGACCTTCGGCGTGCGGTGTGACGTGGTGGCGCTCTCGGACCACGCGGCGCCGCTCTCCCTCCCCCGCGGTCGGGCGCCGCGGCCGGGCGCCGCTCCCCGGTCCGGCGGCCCCCGCCTCCTGGCCGCGGATGTGGACGCCGGGTACGGCCGCCGCGGGGTGCTGGAGGGGGTGACGGTGGCTCCGCCGCCGGGCCGGATCACCGCCATTGTGGGCCCGAACGCCTGCGGCAAGTCCACACTCCTGCGGACGTTTGCCCGCCTGCTGGCGCCGGTGGCCGGCACCGTCTCCCTGGACGGACGGCCGGTGACGGCGGGGCGCCACAGCGACTTTGCCCGGCGGGTGGCCCTGCTGGCGCAGGAGGGCGGTGCGCCCGCCGGCATGACGGTGGGGGAGCTGGTGGCGCTGGGCCGCTACCCCTACCAGCGGTGGTATCGCCAGTGGAGCCGGGCGGACCAGCAGGCGGTGGAGCGGGCCATACAGGCGGCAGGCGTGGCAGACCTGGCCGGACGGCCGGTGGAAACCCTTTCCGGCGGCCAACGGCAGCGGGTGCGGCTGGCCATGGCCCTGGCCCAGGAGACGGAGGTGCTGCTCCTGGATGAGCCGACTACGTTCCTGGACATCGCCCATCAGGTGGAGGTGCTGGACCTGGTCTGGGAGCTGAACCGACAGGAGGGGCGAACGGTGGTGATGGTGCTGCACGACCTGGTGCAGGCCTGCCGCTACGCCGACTACCTGGTGGCGATGAGGGACGGCCGGATCGCGGCCGCGGGGCCGCCCGAAGAGGTGGCCGGCCCCGAGCTCATACGGGACGTGTTCGGGGTGGAGACCTGCGGCGTTCCGGACCCGGTGACGGGACGGCCGCTGCCCCTGCCCGCCCCGGCGGCGGTGCGGGGGCCGTGGCCCCCGGCGGCCGTTCGGGAGACGTAGCGCCGATGCTGGATCCGGCCCAAGGCGCGGGCCCTCGCCAGGGCGAGGCCCGCGTCTTGGGCCGTGCCGCCCACGTGGCCGTGGGCGTGGCGGTCCAGGCGGGCCAGTTCGTCAGGGTAGAGGCGGCGCAGGAGCCGGGGCCCCAGCCGCCGCTCCACCCAGCCCCGCAGGCCGCGGGTCAGCCCGTGGCCTGGAGGATGGCCGGATCCAGGCCGGGGAAGCGCTCCAGCGCCGCCCGGCGGTCCGCCTTCAGCCGGGCCACCAGGTCGCGGTACTCGCCCTCGCGGCCTTGGGCCCGGTAGCGCCGGAGGGGCTGGAGCAGGTCCGCGTCCTCCTCCGGGAAGCCCGGCACGTGGGCGGCCACCTGGTACCCGAAGTCCGGGTCCTCCTCCCAGGTGATGGTCTCTTCCGCGATGGCCTTGACGATGGCGGAGGAGTGGCGGATCTCCACCTTCTTGGCGCGGGGGTCGTCGGCGCCGCCGCCCACCCAGCCGGTGTTCAACAGGAAGACCTGCATGGGATGCCGCCGGAGGATCTCCAGGAAGCGGTTGCCCTGGAGGGCATGGGGCAGCGGGAAGAAGGGGTTGGTGCCGGGGACCCGGAGCGCCTTCCCCATCTCCGCGGCGCCGCCGGCGGAGGTGCCTTGGGTTTCGCCCAGCATGAAGTAGGCCGCCGCCTGGGGCCCCGTGAGCCGGGCCACGGCGGGCACGATGTTGTCGTTTCGGTTCAGGATGAGGAAGAACTCCGCCGGGCCCAGCCGCGCCGGGTCATAGTACTCGATGTTGCTGAGGGGGAAGACCGCCCGGCCGTTCTCCGTGTAGCTGCGGTCGTGGAAGTCGATGACGTCGGGCGCGGGCTGGGAGACGTTCTCCAGGTAGGCGTTGGGCATGGTGACGCCGCGGTAGATCATGGGCTCCGTTTCCGGGGAGAGCCCGAAGGTCTTGGCGAAGCAGCCGTTCTC
>DATCLE010000117.1:0-4501 GCA_036564075.1 Dehalococcoidia bacterium | reverse complement strand
TGCCCGTTGCGGTACGATGACGGCGTACCGGACGGCCCCGTCAGCGGAGCGTCCTCGCCGTCGGAGGACCGGCATGGAACCGACGTGGGACGTGGCCCAGGCCTCCTACCTGTGGGCACGGTGGCTGTTCCTGGCCGCCCTGCTCCTGCTGGTGCTCTACCAGGGACGCGCCTCCCTGAACACCATGCGGCTGGGCCGGGAGGCGGCCCTGGTGCTGCTGGCCGTCTTCACCTACTTTGCCGTGCGGGAGCTCACCGAGGGCAGCGTCCAGCGCGCGGAGGCCAACGCCGCGCTGCTGGTGCGGCTGGAGGAGGCGCTGGGGATCTTCCGGGAGCCCGCGCTCCAGCACGCCATCCTGGACCACCACGGGCTGGTGACCCTGGCCAACTGGGTGTACATCTGGGGCCACTGGCCGTTCATCGCCCTGGTGGCCGTCTGGCTCTTCCTCCGGCGTCCCGGCGCCTACCGGCGCTACCGGAACGCCTTCATCGTCTCCGGGGCCATGGGCCTGCTGCTCTTCATGACGTTCCCTGTGGCGCCGCCGAGGCTGGCGGTGGACGTGGCGGTGGTGGACACGGTGAGCCAGTACTCCCACGCCTACCGGGTGCTCCAGCCGCCCTCGCTGGTGAACCAGTACGCCGCCTTCCCCAGCCTCCACTTCGGCTGGGACCTGCTCATCGGCCTGGCGCTGGTCCGGGAAGCCCGCGCCCTCTGGGCCCGCCTCCTGGGGCTGCTGGCGCCCCTGGCCATGTTCGCCGCCATCGTGCTCACGGCCAACCACTACATCGTGGACGGCGTGGCGGGCGCGGCCGTGGCGCTGCTGGGGCTGTGGCTCGCGGCGCGGCTCTGGCCGGACCGGACGCCCCACGACCGGGCGAGCGCCTCCCCGGGCCCGCTGCCCACCGGGGCGGGGCCGCGGCCGTGAGCGGCGCCCTCCCGGCCGCACGGCCCTGGACCATTGCCCACCGCGCGGCCAACCACCCGGCGGCGCTGCGGGAGGCGCTGGCGGCGGGCGTGGACCTAGTGGAGGGCGACCTCTGGCTCTACGGCGGCCGCCTGGAGGTGCGCCACCTGAAGACGCTGGGCCCCGTGCCCGTCCTGTGGGACCGCTGGCGGCTGGTCCTCCGGCGCTCCTGGCGGCTGGAGCTGCTGGAGATCCTGGCGGCCATGCGGCCGGAGGCCTGCCTGCTGCTGGACCTGAAGGGCACCGACCGCCGCCTGCCGGCGGCGCTGGCGGAGGCCCTGGCCGCTTACAGCGGCAGCGTGGCGGTCTGTTCCCGGAACTGGGCGCTGCTGGAGCCCTTCCGGCGCCGGGAGGGGATGACCGTGCTGTACTCCGCGGGCAACGGCCGGGAGCTGCGTCGCCTGCCGGACCGGCTGGCCGGTCCCGGCGGGCCCGGCGTCTCCGTCCACCGGCGCCTGCTGACGCCGGACGTGGTGCGGGCGCTGAGGGAGCGGGCCTCCGCGGTGGTCACCTGGCCCGTCTCCACCTACGCTCAGGCGCGCCGCCTGACGGCGTGGGGCGTGGACGGCCTCATCAGCGACAACCTGGCCCTGCTGCGGGCGCTGACCCGGGAGCGGGACGGCACCGCACGCCGGGAGCCCTAGCGCCGCACCTCCACCACCGTCTCCTCCGGCGTCTCCCGCAGGGTCACCAGCAGCCGCCCCTCCTCGTACCGCCAGGCGGCGGGGGCGCCGTTGGCGCGGACGTCCGCAGGCGGCGCGGCCAGCCCCCGCAGCTCCAGCACCACCGTCTCCCGCTCCGGCACGAAGGAGCCCTGCCGCTGTCCCAGGCGCACCGTCACCCGGTCGCCGGCACCCTCGCACGTCACCTCGCGGCGGGCGTAGACGCCGCGCTCGTGCTCGTAGCCATCGCCGGCGTCCTCGTAGAGGGAGAGGGCGCCGCGGCCCTCCGCGGGGAACGCCAGGAGGGTGAGGGGGTCCGGCGGTCGCTGGCCTACGTACGCCATCTCCGGCCAGAGGGGCAGGGGGGTGCTGGCCCGCACGTACACCGGCGGCTCTCCCAAGGGCGCGCGGGCCAGGACGTGGGCGGGGCCGTCCACCCGCTCCCCGCTCCACAGGTGGAACCACGTGCCGCGGGGCAGGTAGACGTACCGGTGCTCCACCCCCGGCCGGGTCACCGGCGCCACCAACAGCGCCTCCCCCAGCAGGAGCTCGTCGTCCATGGTGTAGGTGGTCTCATCGTCCGGGTACTCGAACAGCAGCGGCCGGAGGATAGGCGCGCCGGTGCGGTGGCACTCCTCGAACAGCGTGTAGAGGTACGGGATGAGCCGCTGGCGCAGCTTCAGCATGGCCCGCACCACGGACTCGCACGGCTCTCCGAAGGCCCACGGCTCCTGCGGCCGCGTCCCCTTGGCGTTGTGGTTGCGGCAGAAGGGCTGGAAGGCACCGAACTCCGTCCAGCGGGCCAGCAGCTCACCGGTGCAGTGGCCGCCCCAGCCGCCCACGTCCACCCCGGCCCACGCCATGCCGGAGAGCCCCATGTTCTGGAGCTGGGGCACGGACATCCACAGGTGCTCCCACCAGGAGGTGTTGTCGCCCGTCCACTGGAGGGCGTACCGCTGGAGCCCCGCGTAGCCGGACCGCGAGATGACGAAGGGGCGCCGGTCCGGCCGCAGCCGTCGCAGCCCCTCGTGGACGGCGCGGGCCATGAGCATGCCGTACAGGTTGTGGACCTGGCCGTGGAGCCGGGGCTCCCCGTCCCCCGGGTGGACCGCGTCCGGCGGCATGGTGGAGTTGCGGGGGACGAAGAGGGACGGCTCGTTCATGTCGCACCAGACGCCGGCCACGCCCGCGTCCAGGAGCGCCGGGAGCTGGTCTCCCCACCACGCCCGGGTGCGCTCGCTGGTGAAGTCCGGGAAGGCGCAGAGGCCGGGCCAGACCACGTTGTGGTACTCGTCGCCGTGGAGCGTGCGGCAGAAGTGGCCGCCGTCCCGGCCCTCCCGGTAGAGGGCGTACCCCTCGTCCACCTTCACCCCCGGGTCCACGATGGTCACCACCCGGAAGCCCTGGCGGCCCAGCTCCTCCACCAGCCCGGCGGGATCCGGGAACCGCTCCGGGCTCCAGGTGAACACGCGGTAGCCGTCCATGTAGTCGATGTCGAAGTAGAGGACGTCGCACGGGATGTCGCGCTGGCGGAACTGGCGGGCCAGCTCCCGGAACTCCTCCGCCCGCTCGTAGCCGAAGGAGCTGTGGTGGAAGCCCAGCGACCAGAGCGGCGGCAGCGGCGTCCGGCCGGTGAGCTCCGTGTAGCGCCCCACCACGTCCCGCGGCGATGGTCCGGTGAAGACGTAGTAGACCAGGTCGCCGCCCGCCGCGCCGAACCACGTGCGCTCCGGGTGCTCCCGCGCCAGGTCGAACTCCACGCGGCCGGGGTTATCGAAGAACAGGCCCCAGGCCCGCCCGCGCCCCAGCGCCAGCAGGAAAGGGATGGAGGTGTAGAGGTTGCTGAGGGAGGCCGTGTGGCCCGGCGGCGGGTCCACGTTCCAGAACACCTGGTGGGAGTCCGTCTTCTCCAGCCCGCCCGTCCGCTCGCCGCAGCCGAAGTACCGCTCCCCGGCGGGCCGGGCCTTGTACAGCCGGACCTCCGGCCCGGACGGGTCCGGCAGGGCGCCCGGGGGATCCCGCCGCGGGATGACCCCCATGCCCCACGCCGGGTGGTCCTGGGCGAAGGCCCGGCCCGCGCCGTCCACGAAGCCCACGCGGACCGGGTCCGCCGCCACCACGGCCGCCGCCGCGGGCGTGGCCACGCGCCACCGGCCCTCGCCCTCCGACACCGTCACGGGCACAGCGTCCCACGCCGCCTTCGCCACCGCCTCGGAGCCGTACCGCGGCGGCCGCCCGTCCGGGAACATGCCCACGCGGAAGAGGTCCGGCGCCAGGGCGGCCACCTCCACCACGGCGCCGTCCGTGTGCAGCCGGAGTCCGTTGGGCAGCCGCTCCACCCGCCGGGCGGCGCCCAGGGGCCGGTAGCCGGGCGGCGGTTCCAGGGGGCTGCGCGAACGGGTCAGCACGGCGGACCTCCTCTACGGGCCGTTGGCCCGGGATCGGTTCCCTCTCATCCTAGCAAGCTGCGCCGCGGCGGCCCACCCCGCCCCGGCCGATCTTACCCATCGGGAGGATTCGGCCGGGCGGGTGCGGCCCTAGGCTGTGCCCCGGAAGGCGGCGCGGCGCTCCGCGGGGCTGGTGCTTCGTGCCGCTGGAAGATCGGTACAGGAGGGAGCGCGGATGGACGGCAACGGCGCACGGCAGGTGGTGGTGGTGACGGGCGCCTCCGCGGGCGTGGGCCGGGCCACGGTGCGGGCCTTCGCCCGGCGGGGGGCGCACCTGGGTCTGCTGGCCCGCGGACCCGACGGCCTGGCCGGCGCCCGCCGGGAGGTGGAGGCGGCGGGCGGCCGGGCGGTGGCGGTGCCCGTGGACGTGACGGACCCCGCCCAGGTGGAGGCGGCCGCGGCGCAGGTGGAGGCGGAGCTGGGGCCCA
>DATCLE010000116.1:0-9694 GCA_036564075.1 Dehalococcoidia bacterium | reverse complement strand
GCTTCGATCAGCTCGTCCGGGGAGAGGGAGCTACAGGCGGAGCGGGGCCTTGTGTGGACGTGCAGGTCAATGAGCACCAATGCACCGGCAGGACACGGGTATCCACCCTACTATAAGCGGAAAGCGCCCGGCCGCCTAGGCCGAGCGCTCTTCCCGTTCCGTCAGGGGCTCCTCCGGGGCCGGCCGGGGCGCCCCGGAGGGGTAGGCCCAGGGCGGGGCGGCCGGGGGCGATGGCTCCTCCGCCTCTCCAGGGCCGGCGTCCTGCTCCCCCGGAGCCAGCCACCCGCGGGCAGGGTCAGGCGGCGCCTCCCACGGCGGCGATGGCTGCTCCGGAGCGTCCGGCCCGCCGGGCTCCGCCGGGGCGGGCCCACCGGGTGGGCGCCGCCACAGCCCGGCCAGGATGCTGTCCGCGGAGGAGTCCTCCGCGCCGCCGTCCGGGGACGGCGGCCGGCTCCACGCGGGCCCCAGCATGCCGTCCTGTCCGGGAGGGGGCCCCCACGGCTCGCGCCCGGCCGGGGCGGCCCAGGATGGGGCAGCGGGCTCCTCCGGCTCCGCCGCCGCGGACCAGGAGGGCGGCTCATCCTCGTGTCGGGCCTCCTGCGCCTCCCAGGACGGGGCGGCGGGCTCCTCCTGCCCGGCGGCCCACGGCGCAGCGGGCTCCCCCGGCTCCTGGGGCGCCGCCCACGGCAGCTCCTCCTGCCCGCCGCGCTCCGCCGCCCACGGCGACTCAGCGGCCCCCCAGGCGGCCGCGCCCTCCGCCGGGTCGTCGGCGGCCTGCGGGGAGAACGCGGACGCCGGGGCGTGCTCCCCGTGCGCCTGGTCGTGTCGCCAGCCGGCCGGTGGCTCCGGCCAGGCGCCGGTCACCGCCAGGTGGTCCGGCGCCTGGCCGCCCAGGAGCGGCTCCGGCGCAGCCTCCTGCAGGGCCTGGAGCAGCTCGTCCACCGTATCGGCGTCGTTGGGGTACGAGGCATGGGCAAGCTGGACGCTGAGGTGGAGGCCCAGCAGGTCCTCGGACTCGCTCAGCCGCTGCGCCACCCGCCGCCCCACGGCGCGGCAGCCCTCCGCGTCCGTTTCCGGCAGCAGGAGGCTGAAGCGGCCCTTATCGTGGTAGGCGCAGTAGTCGGCCATGCGGAGGTTCCGCCGGATGAGGTCCGCAATGGTGCGGATGGCCCGCCCCGCGGCCTCCAGGTCGCCGCTCTCGTCGTACCCCGCCACCACAATGCTGGCGATGGTCAGGGGCCGCTCGTACCGGCGGGCGCGCCCCATCTCCGTCTCCATGACCCGCACGAACTCATGCGGGTCCACGAAGCCGCGGGTGAAGGCGATGTCCTGCTCCACCATGTTCCGCTGCGCCAGCCCGCGGCCCTCCACAAAGCCGCCGATCTGCGCCGCCACCATCCGGAGCGACTCCACGTCATCCTCGGCCAGCCGGTCGCGGCCCTCGCGCCCCACCGTCAGCACGCCCAGGGTGGCGCCGTTGGCCCGCAACGGCACCGCCACCACGTGCTCGATCCCCTGGCCCAGCCGGACCTCCCGCCCGCCGGGGCCAATGTCCTGCCGGCCGGTGACCTGGGCCGGCGTGGCGGTGCTGTGGACCTGGCCCAGCCAGCCGTCGCCGGACTGGACGTAGCCCAGCACCCCGGCGGCCAGGCTATCGATGTTCCGGTAGGTGACCAGGGAGAGTTCGCCCCGCTCGTTGGCCAGGTGGACCATGCCCACCTGCATGCCGAACTCCTTCATCAGGTACTCCAGCATGACGTAGAGGGCGGCCCGCGGCTTCAGGGGAGCCTCCGTGACGCTGCTGATCTCCTGGTAGAGGTCCACCCGCCGTTCCGCCAGCCGGAGGCGCCGGGCCATCCGGCCCTCCTCGCCGGCGCCGCTGAAGAGCTGCATGGCCACGAAGACGTAGGACGACCACCACACCACCCACGCGGCCGGGGCCGCAACCACCTGCTCCCAGGGCCGGGGGATCCCGGCGGCGTGGAGGCCGTAGAGGGCACCGGCCACGGCGGCGGGGGCTAGGAGCGCGGCGTGCACCGTCGGCAGTTGGTCGCGAAGGTGGCCCAGGGCGGGCTCCCGCCGGAGCCGCCGGGCCAGCGCGGCCAGCCACCAGGCCGCCGTCGCGGCCACGGGGATGGCCACGTGCACCACCAGCGTCAGCACTTCACGAGACATGGGCACGCTCCACCTGCTGTCCTGATCTCGGTTCTCGGTCCCAGGGGGTCCTTCCGAGTAAACGTCCCGGCCTCCGGCACGTTTCAGCGGGGGACACCAGCGCCGCCGGGGGCCCAAGGAGATCATCGGCCGGGGCGGGCGCCGCGCCCACCGGGGGCCCGCACAGCAGCGGGGGGCGGGCCGCATGGCCCGCCCCCCGCCGTGGTCCGTGGCGCCGGTACGCGCTCAGCCCCAGCCCTTGCGGGCGCCCTCCGCCATGGCCAAGGGGCCCACCGGCCAGTTGAAGCCGTAGACCATGGCCTTGTTGATGTCCTCCACGCTGGCGATGCCCTCCTCCAGCACCCGCCGCGCCTCCGCCACCGCCGCGAAGTAGATGCGGTTCGCCACGAAGCCGTACTTGCCGGGCGCGTCCTTCACGCGGATGGTGACCTTCCCCAGCCGCTCGCCCAGCTGCTCCATGGTCCGGATGACCTCCTCTGAGGTCTCCGGCGCGTAGACGATCTCGATGAGCCGCATGACCGGCGCCGGGCTGAACCAGTGGTAGCCCAGGAAGCGGTCCTTCCGCGTCACCGCCTGGTTCAGGTCGGAGATGGCCAGCCCGGAGGTGTTGCTGGCGAAGATGGCCTCCGGCTTCACCAACGTGTCCAGCTCTCCCCACACCTGTCGCTTCAGGTCCAGGTTCTCCGGCACCGCCTCAATGATCAGGTCCACGTCCTTCAGGTCTTCCACCCGGGTGGTGTAGCTGATGCGGGCCTTGGCCTGCTCCGCCTGTTCCGGGGTCAGCTTGCCCCGCTCCACGCCGGAGCGCAGGCCGTAGCGCCCCTCCTCAATGGTCCGGCGCGTGCGCTCCAGCAGCTCGTCATTCAGGTCCCGCACGCGCACGTCGAACCCGGCGGTGGCGCAGGTCTGGGCGATGCCCCCACCCATGACGCCGCCCCCCATGACGCCGATGACCTTGATCCCCCTCACGTCCACGTCTGGTGCTCCTTCCACGGCCCCGCGGGCCTCGTGTTGTGTCGGTTCCTCTACCAGAGTGGTACGTACCACACGGGGGTGCAGGCGTCAACGGAGCCTTGCGTGAACGGACCGGGTGCGGCATGATAGGTCGGCACCTAGGACGGCCGCTGGGGAGTAGCGGCGGCCCGGACTAGGGATTCCCCGAATGGTACGCCACCCGCGCTCAGGCCATGATGGGGGCGTGCCGATGCTTCTAGATAGTAGGTCATCGGATCCCCGGCGCGAGAACCACCATGGGGCTGTGAGGAAGTCCGCGCATGCACGCCAACCCGACCGAGAACGGGCCGCCGGAACCCCGCCAGTCGCTGGCTGCCCTCTGGCAAGAGGCGACGGACATCGTCAAGGAAGCCATCGCCGAGGCCGAGGCTGCCATCGACTTCATCGGCACCACGCTGGAAGGGCTGCGCCCGCTGCTGGAGCGGGTCCACGCCCTCCAGGCCCAGCTCCAGGAGACGCCCGCCGCCTTCGAGCCCCGGGAGACCGCCGCGCCGGAACCCCAGACAGCGGCTCCGGGGACCGGCGCACAGCCCGGTGAGCCGGCCCCGCCGGAGCCGCCCGCCCGGGAGTCCATTGCCCGGTACACCCTGACCCTGGAGACCGGCGAGACCCGGTCCGATTTCCCCCACCTCTACCACCGCCTGGACGAGGCGCTGGGCGGGGGGGAGATGGCGCTCATCAGCTACCTGGGCGGGGTGGCGGTCCTCACCGTGGAGGGCCCGGACCTGACGCCGGACGGCCTGGAGCGCGCCATCCGGGAGGGGCTGGACGCCGGGGTAGAGCTGGAGTGGGAGGACGACCAGCACCTCCGCGCCCGCCTGGCCTGACGGCCGCCGCCCTCAGGCCCGCGGCAGCCCCAGCCCCCGCTGGGCGATGATGTTGCGGTTGATCTCGCTGGTCCCGGCGGCGATGGTCAGGGAGACCGCCTCCAGGTAGTACGTGGAGAGGCGGCCGCCCAGCGGCGCCCGCGGCGAGCCGGGCCGGAGCTGGCCCGCCAGCCCCAGCACCTCCATCCCCACGCGCGAGAGCCGCTGCTGCCACTCCGTCCCGAACAGCTTGGAGATGGACGCCTCCGCGTTGGGGATCATGCCGCGGTCCTGCATCCACGCCACGCGGTACGCCAGCAGCCGGCCCACCTCCAGCTCCACGCGCAGGTCCGCCAGGCGGCGCCGGAGCGCCGGGTTCCGCCGCGCCGCGCCGGACTCCCGCGCCGCCGCCAGCGCCCGCTCCAGGACGCGCGCCCCGGCCACCAGCCGGTGGATGCCGGACCGCTCAAAGTCCAGCGTGGCCGCCGCAATGTACCAGCCGCGGTTCTCCTCCCCCAGCAGGCAGTCCGCGGGGACGCGCACGTCCTCCAGGAACACCTCGTTGAACCCGTGGGAGCCCGCCATGTTGTAGAGCGGCCGGACCGTGACGCCGGGCAGCCTCATGTCCAGGAGGAAGTAGGAGATGCCCCGGTGCTTGGGCGCGCTGGGGTCCGTGCGGGCCAGCAGGATGCACCAGTCCGCCCGGTGGGCCCAGGAGGTCCAGATCTTCTGCCCGTTGATGACGTAGCTATCGCCGTCGCGGACGGCCCGGGTCTGGAGGGAGGCCAGGTCTGAGCCGGCGACCGGCTCGGAGAACCCCTGGCACCAGGTCACCTCTCCGCGGACAATGGGCGGCAGGAAGCGCCGCTTCTGCTCCTCCGTGCCGTAGAGCATGATACTGGGCCCCACCCGGTCCACGCCGATCCCGGGGTTGGGCGCACCGTAGGAAGCCAGCTCCTCATTGTAGATGAGCTGGGTCATGATCCCGGCGCCCATCCCGCCGTACTCCTTGGGCCACGCCAGCGTCAGCCAGCCGCGCTCCGCCAGCTTGCGGACGAACCGCCGCTGGAACGCAAAGGCCTCCTCGCCCCCCGCGCGGTCCCAGTCCGCCGGCACCTCCTGCTGCAGGAAGGCCCGCACCTCCGCGCGGAACGCCTCCTCCTCCGGGGTGAATCGGAAGTCCATCTCCGTCCTCCGGCTACCGCCCCTTGAACTGCGGCTTGCGGCGCTCCACGAAGGCGCGCGGCCCCTCCTGGGCGTCCTCCGTGCTCTGGGCCACCAGCATGGCGGACTCCGCCAGCTCCAGGGCGTGGTCCAGGTCCACCTGCTGCGAGCGGTACGCCAGCCGCTTGGTGAGCTGCATGGCCACCGCCGGGCCCTCCGCCAGCCGCCGCGCGAAGGCCAGCGTCTCCTCCATGAGCCGGTCCGCCGGCACCACCCGGCTCACGTAGCCGATGCGCAGCGCCTCCGCCGCGTCGATCATGTCGCCCGTCCACATGAGCTCCAGCGCCCTGGCCATGCCCACCAGGCGCGGCAGGAAGTAGGCCCCGCCGTCGCCCGGGACCAGGCCCATGCGCACGTACGTCATGCCGAAGCGTGCCGTGTCCGCGGCAATGCGGATGTCCGCCATGCTGGCCATGTCCATCCCGGCTCCGGCGGCGGGGCCGTTCACCGCGGCGATGTACGGCTTGTCCAGGGTCAGCAGCGCGCGCGGCACCCGCTGGGCCGTGTTCCGCAGCCGGTTCCGGTCCTGGACAATGCGCGCGCCGGCCTGCACCACGCCCCGGCCGGCGGCCGCCGCCTTCACGTCCATCCCGGCGCAGAAGCCGCGGCCGGCGCCCGTCACCACCACCACGCGGACGGCCTCATCGTCCCGCGCGTCGAAGATGGCCCACTCCCACTCCCGCAGCATGGTAGGGGTGAAGGCATTCATGGCTTCCGGCCGGTTCAGCGTAATGATCGCCACCCCGTCGTCGTGCTTCTCATAGAGGATCTCTGTCAGGTCCATGGAGCCCCTCCCGGTAGCGTGCCGCGGCCGGCGGCGCCGTGGCCGTCCCCCACTGTAGGCCGGGGCGGGGGTGGTTTGCAACGGCCCGTCCGGGCCGACGCTGCGGAGGACGCGGATGTTTCGCTCGCGCCGAATCACCGGTACAATGGTAGAGAGCCGCCCAGGCTCCGCCGGAGGTACGTACTTGGAGGTAGCCAACGGGGTCTACGCCGTGGACCTGCCCATCCCCTTCCCCGTGCGGCAGGTCACCGTCTACCTGGTGCTGGGCAACGACGGCGTCACGCTCATCGACTCCGGCTTCGCCAGCGAGGAGTGCTTCTCCCTCATCGAGCGGGCGCTCCAGCAGGCCGGCGCGGCGCCGGTGGACGTCTCCCGCGTCATCATCACCCACTACCACCCGGACCACTCCGGCCTGGCCGGCCGCTTCCAGACCATCGCCGGGGCGCAGGTCATCGCCCATGAGGCGGACCTGGACCACCTGGACCGCCTGCACCGCCGCTCCCCGGCCGGCGGGGACGCCCTCTACCAGCGGCTCAGCCGCCTGCTGGGCCGGGATGACCGTCCGCCCTGGGAGCCCCTGGAGGACCGGCGCACCGCCGTCCCCCAGGCCATCCACGCGGATGTCATGGCCCGCGGCGGCGAGATCATTGACCTGGGCACCCGGCAGCTGGAACTGGTCTGGACGCCGGGCCACACGGACGGCCACCTCTGCGTGCTGGACCGGGAGGCCGGTATCCTCTTCACCGGCGACCACGTCCTCCAGCGGATCACGCCGCACGTGGGGCTGGCCGGCAACAGCGATCCGAACCCCCTGGCCCGCTTCGAGGAGTCTCTACGGCTGGTGGAGCGCCTGGCGCCGCGCCTGGGGCTGCCGGCCCACGGCCCCATCATCCGCGACCCCGTGGAGCGGGTGCACGAGATCCTGCACCACCACCGCGCGCGGCGCCAGGCGGTGCTGGACGCCCTGGGCAGCGGCGAACGGCACGCCCTGGCGGTGAGCGACGTGATCTTCGCCCGGCGGGTGGGGGACCCCCAGCAGCGGTGGATGGCCCTCAACGAGACGCTGGCCCACCTGGCGGCCCTGGAGGCGGAGGGCGCGGTGGTCCGCCGCGCCGGGGAGGACGGCGTGGACTACTACCGGGCGGTGGCCTGAGCGGCCCGCTCAGTCGAAGGCGGCCAGCGCCCGGTCCAGCACGCCCAGGGCATGCTCCGCCTGCTCCTCCGTGATGACGAAGGGCGGCGAGAGGGAGAGGACGTTGCCGTGGCGGCCGCCCGGCAGCAGGATGACGCCCTCCCGCAGGCAGGCGGCTACCACCCCGGCCAGCTCCCGGTCCGCCGGCTCCTTGGTCCGCCGGTCCCGCACCAGCTCCACGCCCCACATCATGCCCAGGCCGCGCACCTCCCCCACCAGCCGGTGCGAGGCCAGCCGCCCCAGCCGCTCGCCGAACCACGCGCCCATCCGGGCAGCCCGCTCCAGCAGCCCGCCGCGCAGCTCTGCCAGCACGGCCAGGCCCGCCGCGCACCCCACGGGGTGCCCCATGAAGGTGCTGGAGTGGGGCGCCTCCGGCGTGACGGGCCGCCAGGCCGCCATTACCTCCGGCCGGCCGACCACGGCGCTGATGGGGTAGCCGCCGCCCAGCGCCTTGCCCACGCACAGCAGGTCCGGCACCACGCCCGCGTGCTCCACGGCGAACCAGCGCCCGGTCCGCCCCAGCCCGGTGTACACTTCATCGGCGATGAGCAGGAGGCCGTGACGGTCGCACAGCTCCCGCAGCCGGAGCAGGAAGGACGGCGGCGGGACGATCTCCCCCTCCCGGCCCTGGCACGGCTCCACGATGACCGCCCCCACCGGCGGCAGGCCGGAGGAGGGGTCTGAGAGGAGGCCCTCCAGATGGTCCACCGCCGCCGCACCGCAGTCGTCGCAGCCGGGGCCGAAGGGGCAGCGGTAGGGGTACGGGTACGGGACGTGGACCACGTGGGGATTCAACTGGGCCTGGAACGGCGCCCGGAACGACCGCCGGGAGGTGACGGCCAGGGCGCCGTAGCTCTGCCCGTGGAAGGCGCCCCGGAAGGCGACGACGCCGGGCTTACCGGTGTAGACGGCGGCGGCCTTCAGGGCCAGCTCCACCGCCTCCGACCCTGTGCTGCCGAAGATGACCTGGGAGAGGCCGTCCGGCGTCACCTCCGCCAGTGCCTCCGCCAGCAGCAGGCGGGCCGTGGGGGGCTGGAAGTCGCCCATACCGTGGAGCAGCCGCGCCGCCTGCTCCTCCGCCGCCGCCAGCACCGCCGGGTTGCCGTGGCCCACGCTGGCCACCCCGAAGGCGGACGTCAGGTCTACGTAGACGTTGCCGTCGGCATCGGCTACGTTGGCGCCGCGGGCGGCCTCCCAGAAGACGGGCACGTCGCCGTTGGCCAGGGTGCTGGCGGCGGGCGCCTCCGCGCGGGCCAGCCGTCCGGCCAGAGCGCGGGAGCGGGGGCCGGGCGGCTCCACGTTCACCACGGGCAGCCACTCGCCCAGGGCCTCGATGGTCTTGCGTTCCAGCGTCATGGTACGGTGCCGGGGCGTTGACCTTGGGGGCGGCGGCCCCTAGCATGGCGGCGAGACCCGCCCGGGAGGTACGGTGCCTGTGCGGTACTCCGGCTACTTCCTGCTGATCTGCAACCTGTTCGTGGCCTGCCTCATCGCCGCCAACGTTATCGCCGTGAAGCCCATGGAGCTGGCGGGGCGGGTGCTGCCGGCCGGCGTCATCGTCTTCCCGGTGAGCTACATCATAGGCGACGTGCTCACGGAGGTCTACGGCTACGCCCGCGCCCGCCTGGTCATCTGGATCGGCTTCCTGGCGAACCTCCTGTTCGTGGCCGCGGCCGTGGCCGGCGGGCTGGTGCCGGCGGCCGGCTTCTGGGCGGACCAGGGCGCGTACGACGCCATCCTGGGCTACACGCCGCGCCTGCTGGCCGCCTCCTTCGCCGCGTACCTGGTGGGGGAGTTCGCCAACGCCTTCGTGCTGGCGCGGATGAAGGTGGCCACCGGCGGCCGCTTCCTCTGGGCGCGCACCATCGGCTCCACGGTGGTGGGGCAGGGGCTGGACTCCGCCGTCTTCATCCTCATCGCCTTCGCCGGGACGCAGCCGGGGAGCGTCCTGTGGGAGAGCGTGCTGAACGTCTGGGTCTTCAAGACGGGGTACGAGGTCCTGGCCACGCCGCTCACCTACACGGTGGTGAACCGCCTCAAGAAGCTGGAAGGCGTGGACGCCTTCGACACGGCCACGGACTTCAACCCGCTGCCCTTCGTCACGGCGGGGGGCCGCCGCTAGGCCGGCGCCCCGGCGAGACGATGCGCGACCTCACGCCTCCCGCCCGGCACCGTCGAAGATCGGCTCCGCAGCCTTGAGGCCGCCACCGGGAGGCACCAGCACTCATCGCGGCCGGCTTCGTGGCGGCCGACCGGCGGCGACCGTTCGCCGGGGTGAAGCAGCGCAACCGTGCTGATGTCGAACTCCACGCCTCTCCCCTGCCGGACCCCTCCCCCGGGGGCGCCCGCATTCCGATCTTTTTTCTTTACAATAGTGTCGTAGGAGCGCAGCGGCGGCCTTCCGTCGGAACGGTCCCCGGACGGTTCGCCGCGGCCCCCCTGGACCCTCACGGCCGCCCGCCCTGGCGCCCTCCCCCGCAGTCGGAGCCGGCCTCCCGC
>DATCLE010000115.1:0-7720 GCA_036564075.1 Dehalococcoidia bacterium | reverse complement strand
GGACGACCCGCGCAACGCCGCCGTGGTGGCGGACCTGGTGGGCGACAACGTGGGCGACTGCGCCGGCCGCGGCGCGGACCTCTTCGAGTCCATGTCCGCGGAGAACATCGGCGCCATGATCCTGGGCGTCGCCATCTACGTCGCCACGGACGAACTGGCGTGGATCCTCTTCCCGCTGGTCCTGCGCTCCTTCGGCATCATCGCCACCATTGCGGGCCTGCTCTCCGTGCCGCTGTTCACCCGGGCGGACGGGCGGCAGGACCCCATGACCCCGCTGAACGGCGGCTACTACGTGGCCGTGGCCCTCTCCGTGGTGGGGCTCTTCATCTCCACCTACCTCATGATGGGCGACGTCTGGCACTGGTTCTTCTTCTGCGGGCTGGTGGGCATCGCCACGGGCATCGCCTTCGTCTACATCACCCAGTACTACACGGCGGGGAACTGGCGGCCGGTGCGGGAGATTGCGGACGCGTCTAAGACCGGCCCCGCCACCAACATCATCATGGGCACCGCCGTGGGCTTTGAGACCACCGCCACCACGGCCATCTCCGTGGGCCTGGCCCTGGTCCTCTCCTACGCCTCCGGCACCCAGGCGGCGGACCACCTGGGCGTGCCGGACTTCACGGCGGGCATCTTCGGCACCGCCGTGGCCACCATGGGCATGCTCATGTCCGCGGCCTACATCCTGGCCATGGACACCTTCGGCCCCATCACGGATAACGCCGGCGGCATCACGGAGATGTCCGGGGCCCCGGCCCAGGCGCGGGAGATCACGGATGCGCTGGACGCGGTGGGCAACACCACCAAGGCGCTCACCAAGGGCTACGCCGTGGGCTCCGCCGCCCTGGCGGCGTTCCTCCTCTTCTCCGCCTACCTGGACGCCGTGAAGACCCGGCTGGACCCCAGCCTGGAGCTGCGGGAGGCCATTGTCCTGGATATCCGCCAGATCAGCCCGGAGGCGCTGAGCCTGGACAGCATCGATATCTTCGTGGGCGGCCTCCTGGGCGTGATGCTGGTCTTCCTGTTCAGCTCGCTGGCCATCCGGGCCGTGGGCCGCGCGGCCGGCAGCATCATTGAGGAGGTCCGGCGGCAGTTCCGGGAGAACCCCGGCATCATGGAGGGCAAGGACCGGCCGGACTACGGCCGGGCTGTGGACATCACCACCAAAGCGGCGCTCCGGGAGATGGTGGCGCCGGGCATCCTGGCGGTAGGCATGCCCATCCTGGTGGGCGTCATCTTCCGCGTGACCCGCGGCGGCGATGCCGGCTGGGAGTCCGTGGCCGGGCTGCTGATGATCGGCACCATCGGCGGGATTATCCTGGCCACGTTCCTCAACAACGGCGGCGGCGCGTGGGACAACGCCAAGAAGTTCATTGAGGCGGGGAACCTGCGCGACGACGAAGGCAACATCCTGGGCAAGGGCACGCCCACCCACGCCGCGGCGGTGGTGGGCGACACCGTGGGCGACCCCTTCAAGGACACGGCGGGCCCCTCCCTCCACGTGCTGGTGAAGCTCCTGGCCACCGTCACGCTGGTGATGGCGCCGCTGTTCGTCTAGCGCGCCCGGCGTTCGATCTGTCCCCAGGGGGACGGCCCTCGGCCGTCCCCCTGGCCCGTTTCCGCCCGGAACGGCGCCGCCTGCCCCTCCCGGGCCTGCGCGGCCTGTGGAGAGCACGCCTGCCGGTCGATGATCCCCACAGGAGCCCCGCAACGCTGTCCCCATGTCCGTGCGCGGGGCTCATGGGGTGTGCTGGATGCGACCGAGCGTACAACAGCGAGCCGGCGAGAAGGGACGGACGGACGCGCGGCAGGAGGGGTACCGCCTGCCGGCGCTGCATCCCCGGGACCTCTCCTCCGTTCTCTCCATGGGCCTGGACCTGGCAGAGGGCAAGGCCGCGGGCCACGCCCAGCGTGTGTGCTACATCGGCGTCCGGCTGGCACAGGCGGCCGGCCTGGCGGCGGACGAGGAGGCGGCGGTCTACTACGCCTGCCTCCTGCATGACCTGGGCGTGCCGGAGGCCTGCGGCCTGCTGCCGCCGTTGCCACCCAAGCTGGAGGACCAGGTCTTCGCCCGGCTGCCCCTGGCCGTGGAGGAGGAGCTGGTGAAGGACCTGACGCTGGAGACGGCGGGGCTGCTCCTCACGGCGGTGCGCCTCCACGTCCAGGCCGGGGCGGAGGCCGCGGGCACGCTGGCGCTGCCGCCGGGCGTCCAGGAGGGCATCCGCTACCACCACGAGCGATGGGACGGCCGCGGCTTCCCGGAGGGACTGGCGGAGGACCGCATCCCAGCCGTGGCCCGGGTGGTGGCCGCCGCGGATACCCTGGAGGCGGTGATCGCCGCGGAGGGGAACCCGCTGGCGGCGCGCGCCGTGGCCGTGGACGAGGCACGGTACCTGGCGGGACGGGCCTTGGACCCGGACCTGGCGGAGATCTTCGCGGAGCTGGCCCGCGGCGACGAGTTCTGGCTGGGCCTCTTCGATGACCGGCTGCCCGCGCTGCTGCCGGAGATGGTCCAGGACACCCTGCGCGCCAGTCGGAAGGCGCTGGTGCGCTTCGCCGAGACCATGGCGGACGTTGTGGACGCGCGGAACACTTTCACCCGGGGTCACTCCCGCCGGACGGCGGACCTGGCCCGCCGCATCGCCGGGTGGCTGGGGCTGGACGAGGGCCACGCAGACCTGGTGCGGCTGGCGGCCCTCTGGCATAACCTGGGCTCCCTGGGCGTGCCCAAGCGGATCATCGCCAAGCCGGACATCCTGACGCTGGAGGAGCGGGACCTGCTCTACCAGCACCCCGTCACGGGGCGGGAGATCGTCTCCCGGCTGCCGGGGCTGGAGCCGGTGGCGGCGTGGATCGCCGCCCACCACGAGCGGCCGGACGGCAAGGGGTACCCGGAGATGCTGGAGGGCGGCCAAGTGCCGCTGGAGTCGCGCATCGTCGCGGCGGCGGACGTGTACGAGGCGCTCACGGCGGACCGGCCGTACCGGCCGGCCATGCCCCGGGACCAGGCGCTGCTGGTGGTGGAGGGCCTGGCCGGGGCGCAGCTAGACCCGGTGGTGGTGGAGGCCCTCAAGGCGGTGGTCTGAGCCGCCGCTACGTCTTCACGAACCGCTCCACATTGAGCACGAAGATCACGGCGCCCCCCACGCGGACCTCCATGGGGTCCAGCACCACGTTGCCCTCTCCCACGAAGGGGAGCGACTGGACCGGCACGTACTCCGTGTGGGCGTAGCAGACCTCCTGGATGGCGGCCACCACCTCGTCCACCTCCTCGGCGTCCACGCCGGAGAAGATGGTGGTGTTGCCGCGCCGCAGGAAGCCGCCCGTGCTCCCGATCTTGGTGGCAGGGTACCCCCGGCCGATGAGGATCTGGAGGAGCCGGTCTGCGTCGGCGTCGGAGACAATGATGACCAGGAGCTTCTGTTCGCCTTGCTGCGTCACGTGGCTGCCCCCCGGCTGTGGGGTTGCCGGCGCCCGCGGCCGGGCCTGAGGCGCCGGTCTGGAGACGGGCGTAGCATACCACGGTGCGCGGGGCGCCGCCAGCGCGGCAGGGCGAACGCGCGTTCTGGGCTGCCCCGGCCGCCCTGGTCCCGCGACGGGGCGGGAGCGGGCCGGAGGGCGGGCGCAGGGGTGCCGCCGCTCCTTTACTTTAGCTTCGTAAGCTGCTACCTTTCGGCACAGCAAGGCCTGCGCCCCCCGCATGGCCGGCCGGGGCCGGCCCGGACGTTGTCCCCCTGGAGGCTGTCGTGGCGGAGGAGACCGTGACCGTAGACATGGACGTCATCGTGTCGCTGTGCAAGCGGCGCGGCTTCGTCTTTCCCAGCGCGGAGATCTACGGTGGCTTCGCCAATACCTGGGACTACGGGCCGCTGGGCGTGGAGTTGAAGCGGAACGTCCGGGAGTCCTGGTGGCGCCGCATGGTGCAGCAGCGGGACGACGTGGTGGGCCTGGAGGCGGCCATCATCACCAACCCGCGGGTGTGGGAGGCCTCCGGCCACGTGAGCCACTTCACGGACCCGCTGGTGGACTGCCTCAACTGCCGCTCCCGCTTCCGGGCAGACCAGCTCACGGAGGACCGCTGCCCCGTCTGCGGCGCCGTGGGCCGCTTCACGGAGCCGCGCCAGTTCAACCTCATGTTCAAGACCTTCGTGGGCCCGGTGGAGGACGAGGCCTCCGTGGCGTACCTGCGGCCGGAGACGGCCCAGGGGATGTTCGTGAACTTCGCCAACGTCCTCACCACCACGCGCAAGAAGCTGCCCTTCGGCATCGCCCAGATCGGCAAGTCCTTCCGCAACGAGATCACGCCCGGCAACTTCATCTTCCGCACGCGCGAGTTCGAGCAGATGGAGATGGAGTACTTCGTCCGGCCGGGGACGGACGCCCACTGGTACGACTACTGGCGCAACGAGCGGCTGGCCTGGTACGTGGAGGACCTGGGCATCCGGCCGGAGCACCTGCGGTTCTACGAGTACCCGCCGGAGGAGCTGGCCCACTACTCCAAGGCCACCACGGACATCCAGTACCTCTTCCCCATGGGCTGGTCGGAGCTGGAGGGCATTGCCAACCGGACTGACTACGACCTCCGCCGCCACGCGGAGGCCAGCGGCCGGGACCTGACCTACTACGACGAGGAGTCCGGCGAGCACCTGGTCCCGTACGTCATCGAGCCGGCGGTGGGCGTGGACCGCATCGTCCTGGCGCTCCTGCTGGACGCCTACGACGAGGAGACGGACCCCAAGGGCGAAAAGCGGGTGGTCCTGCGCCTCAAGCCCTCCGTGGCGCCCGTCAAGGTGGCGGTGCTGCCCCTCAGCCGCAACGAGAAGCTGGTGCCGCTGGCCAGGGAGGTGCACGCGCTGGTGCGGCGTCACTTCATGAGCCAGTACGACGATTCCCAGTCCATCGGCCGGCGGTACCGGCGCCAGGATGAGATCGGCACGCCGTACTGCGTCACCATCGACTTCGAGTCACTGGAGGACCGACAGGTCACCATCCGTGAGCGGGACAGCATGGAGCAGGTGCGGGTGCCCATCCAGGCGCTGGTGGAGGAGCTGGCCGCGCGGTTTGCCCGGAACGCGTAGCAGGGGAGGACGGTTGTGAGGGACGCGCAGGCACGGGTTTGGGCATTCCAGCAGCGGCACGGGCTGGGCTTGCAGCCGGAGCTGGCGGCGCTGGACCTCCTGGCGGAGCTGGGAGAGGTGGCCAAGGAGCTCCTCAAGCGCACCGGGTACGGCATCCACCCGCCCCTGCCCGGCGGCGACGCCGACCTCCGGGAGGAGCTGGGCGACCTCACGTACGCGCTCCTGGCGCTGGCCAACGCCCTGGAGGTGGACCTGGACGGCGCCCTCCTCCAGGCCATGGCCAAGTACGAAGCCCGCATCCTCAAGTCCGGCGATCCCGGCTCCCGGAGCCCGTAGCCCCCGCCATGCTGCGCATCCTGCACTTCGCGGACCTCCACATCGGCGTGGAGAACTACGGGCGGCCGGACCCCGCCACCGGGCTCTCCACGCGCCTCCTGGACTTCCTGGCCGCCTTCGACGAGCTGGTGGAGTGCGCCGTCCGGGAGCGGGTGGACCTGGTGCTCTTCGCCGGGGACGCCTACAAGACGCGGGAGCCCTCCCAGACGCACCAGCGGGAGTTCGCCCGCCGCATCCGCCGCCTGCTGAACGCGGGCATCCCCGTCTACCTGCTGGTGGGCAACCATGACCTGCCCAACGCCGCCGCCCGCGCCAACGCGCTGGAGATCTTCGCCACCCTGGAGGTGGAGGGCGCCCACGTGGGCTCCCGACTGGGCACCACCGTGATCCAGACGCCGAACGGCCCGGTGCAGGTGGTGGGCGTGCCGTGGCCCAACGTCAGCCTCCTCCTCTCCCGGGACGAGTACCGCAACCTTTCCATTGACCAGGTGAACCAGCGGGTGGAGGAGATCCTGAGCCACGAGATCCAGAAGGAGGGGGAAGCGCTGGACCCCTCGCTGCCGTGCGTCCTCACGGCCCACGTGGCCATGAACGAGTTCCTGGCCCAGGCCGGCTCCGAGCAGTGGATGACCGTGGGCCACGCCCCCACCATCCTCAAGAGCACCCTCCGTCCGGACCTCTTCGACTACGTAGCGCTGGGGCACCACCACCACCACCAGGTGCTCAACGAGCGGCCGCCCATCGTCTACGCCGGGAGCCTCCAGCGCGTGGACTTCGGTGAGGAGAAGGATGAGAAGGGGTTCTGCCTGGTGACCCTGGACCCCGCCCGCCCCCGCGGCGACCGGGTGACGGAGCTGGAGTTCCGGAAGGTGCACGCCCGCCGCTTCGTCACCGTGAGCGTCTCGCCGCGGGGTGAGGACCCCACGCCGGAGGTGGTGGAAGCCATCGCCCGGGCCGGGGTGGAGGACGCCGTGGTCCGGGTGCAGGTGCGCATGACCTCGCTCCAAGAGTCGCGCTTCCGGGAGGCGGAGGTGCGCGCAGCGCTGGCCGGCGCGCACTACGTCTCCGCGGTGCAGAAGCAGGTGGAGCAGGAGCGCCGGACCCGCCTAGCGGGCGACCACGGGGCGGAGCGGCTGGCGCCGCTGGACGCCCTGCGGCTCTACCTCCAGAGCCGGGAGACGCCGCCGGACTACGGCGAGAAGCTGGTGGACCGCGCCAAGCGGCTCATCGATGCCTGGCAGGCGGAGCAGGAGTAGGCCGCCCGCCGGGGCCGGCCCCCGGCCGCGCGCTTGACAGTGCCCGGCGCCGGGGCTAGCATCCAACCATCTCCCCCCGCTCTCCCCCGTACGCCCCCGGCCTGCCCCGCCACGCGAGAGGAGGAACGCATCATGACAGCGCACCCGTCCTGGCACGTCCGGGGCGACTACATGGAGACGTGCTCCTGTGACTACCTCTGCCCGTGCCTCCCCTCCAACCTGGAAGCGGACCCGACCCGCGGCTACTGCGACGCGGCGCTGGTCTTCCACGTGGAGGAGGGCTCCTACGGCAACGTGCGGCTGGACGGCCTCAACTGGTCGCTGATCATGCACGCGCCGGAAGCCATGGCCAAGGGGAACATCCGGGTGGGCCTGATCCTGGACCAGCGGGCCAGCCCGGAGCAGGCGGAGGCGCTGACCGCCATCGCCACCGGGGAGGCCGGCGGGCCCATGGCCGCCATCGCGGCGCTGGTCGGCGAGGTGGCGGGCCGGGAGTCGCGGCCCATCGAGTACCGGCGGGACGGGATGACCCGCTCGGTCCAGATCCCGGGGCTGCTGGACGAGGCGCTGGCGGGCGTGCCCGGCGCGAACCCGGACGAGCCGCTGGCCGTGGAGAACTCCGTGCACCCGGCAAACCGGCGCCTGGCCCTGGCCAGGGCCACCCGCAGCCACGTGCACGCCTTCGGGATCGACTGGGACCAGACCGACGGGCGGAACAACGGCCACTTCGCCCCGTTCGACTGGCGGGGGTAGACACCCGGCCGCAGCCCTCCGGGAGGAGGGCCCTCACCCCAGCCGGGTCCGCCGCCTCCGCCGCGCCGGTGCGCGCCCGGGCGGGGCGTGCCGCCGGGCCGGGGCGGTGAGGGACGGCCCCACGAACACCCACCACAGGCCCGCGCCCACCAGCGCTTCCGCCAGCAGGATGTGGGCGTAGAGGGGCAGGGAGAAGAGGGCGTTGTCCTGGACCAGCGGCCCCCAAGCCGGCACCAGGGCGGCCACGGTGAACGCCCCGCCGGTGTACGCCTTGGCCACCCGCCGCCGGGGGATCCC
>DATCLE010000114.1:0-1515 GCA_036564075.1 Dehalococcoidia bacterium | reverse complement strand
GACGGGCCCGCCGGGGCCGGACGGCGGCGGTTCAGTCGCTCAGGAACCGGTCAAGCTCGTCCAGCACGGCCTCCGGCCGCTCCATGGGCACGAAGTGGGTGGTGCCCGGGACCGTGACGAAGCGGCAGGCGGGGAGCGCCGCGGCCACCCGCCGCGCCCGGTCCGGGGGGAAGGCGTCGCTGGTCTCCCCCGCCAGGAGCAGCACCGGGCAGCGCACGTCGCCCAGCGCCTCCAGCGGGTCGCGCCGATGGCCGCTCACCATCTGGTACATCTGCGCCTCCACGGCGCCGGGGCACTTCAGTTCGCGCCGCCCGTCGGGCAGGGGCCGCGTGCCGTGCTCCACGTACGCCTCCAGGAACTCGCGCCGCCAGGTGCGGAAAGGCGGCCGGCCCGCGTAGGACTCCCGGATCTCCTCCAGGCTGTCCCACACCATCCGCCGCTTGCGGGCGCGCTCCGCCATGGGGTTCGGCTGCGGCCCGGGCCCCGGCCCCGTCTGGAGCGCCGGGCTGACGATGATGGGGTCGATGAGGACCAGCCGGCTGAAGGTGCCGGGGTGCTCCGCCTCCAGGAGCGCCAGCGCGGTGGCGCCGGCGGAGTGGCCCATGCCCACGGGTCCCTCCAGGCCCAGCGCCGCCAGCATGCCCCGCAGGTCTGAGGTGAGCACCTGCCAGGAGTAGCCGCCCTCCGGCTTGTCGCTATCGCCGTGGCCGCGGACGTCGTAGCCCACCACGTGGAACCGCTCCGCCAGCCGCTCCGCCAGGGGGTCCCAGACCCGGGCCAGGAAGCCGGTGGGGTGGGAGAGCAAGAGCGGCGGGCCGTCCCCGCCCCAGTCCACGTAGTGCAGCGTCAGGCCGTTCACGCGCGCAAAGCCGTCCTTCGGGGGCATGGACTCCTCCTCGTGGTGCGGGCCGGCCTCAGCGGCCCTGGTCGTTCAGGGGGGTGAACCGGATGGTCGGCGCCTGCCAGCGGTCGAACTCCCGGAACCGCTCCGGCCCCAGCGCCTCAATGGCCGCCCGGACGCGCCGGACGTCCGCCACTAGGGCGGCCACGTCCACGCCCAGGCAGGAGGGCTGGTACGGCTCCAGGTAGCGGACGCCGGAGCCCAGCTTGGCCAGCGTCCCGTGGTAGTTGCCCCGGATCAGGTGCACGAACCCAGCCGCGACGTGGATGATGCCCTTGTAGAAGTCGCGGACGGTGCCCCGCTCCGTCTGCCACGCCTCCTCCAGCGTCTCGTGGCTCTGGAAGAAGTAGCCCTGGTTGAACTCCTCAACGCCCTTCCGCAGCGTGGAGAGGACGAACTCGGGGCTCTGGGACGAGGTGAACTCGCCGCGGCTGCTGGCTGGTGGCATGGGCCGTCCTGGGACGTCGTGTGCGGGCGCCGCTCTCCCCAGTCTAGGCGAGGGGGCCGCATCGCGTCAAAGCCGGGGCGCTGCCGGCGCCGCCCCCGCACCCCTCCCCCGTACTCGGGGGAAGGGGTGGGGGCCGATCTCCCCTTACGCTCCTTCCGCCTCCAGG
>DATCLE010000113.1:0-2796 GCA_036564075.1 Dehalococcoidia bacterium | reverse complement strand
CAAGGAGGAGTACGCCCGGTCCGAGGAGGTGACGCTGGTGGTGCAGGTGAACGGCAAGGTGCGCGACCGCATCACCGTCCCCGCCGGCCTCTCCGAGGACGAGGCCCGGGAGCGGGCCCTGAGCAGCCCCAAGGTGCAGGCACAGGTGAACGGCCGCCGCATTGCCCGGATGGTCTACGTACCGGGGAAGCTGGTGAACCTGGTGCTGGCGTAGGGGCCCGGACGCCGGACCGCAGACCCGGCTTCAAAAAACCGTGCAAATCCGCTATGCTGGTCTCCCCCGTGGCGCCACCACGGGGGAGTTCTTGTGTCCGGAATCGGCCCGGGCGGGGCCCCGGCCCGGTTCCCCGCTGTACGCGCTGGAGAGGGATCGCCATTCTACGCCTCGGGCAGGACGCCCCGCCACCTCCCCGTTCCCGCACGTCCCGGCTGAGCGCGGCCGCCGGCCTGGCCGCACTCCTGGCGTTGCTCCTGCTGACACCGGGCCACGCCCAACAGGCCCTCAGCGTGGAGACCGCCATCCGGTACGAGGTCCGGCCGGAGAGCAGGACCGTCCACGTCCGGGTGAACGCCCACCTGGTGAACAACGATCCCCAGACCCGCCGGCAGCAGGACCGGCCTTCCTCCTACTACTACGTGCTGGACTTCCCGGTGCCCCAGGGCGCCACCAACATCCGCGCCGTGGACGCCGCGGGCAGCCAGCTCCGGGTCACGCCCAAGGGCACGGAGTCCTCCTTCTGGTCCATCGCCAGCGTCTTCTTCGCCCAGCCCCTCTACTACGGCGGCACCTACGACTTCACCCTGGAGTATGACCTGACCACGGACCGCGATAGCGATATCCTGGTCACCTCCGGCTACATCACGTTCCCGGCGCTCCCCGCGGGCGACACCTCCACGGTGCAGATCGCCGTGCCCGGCTCACCCTACCAGGCCTCCGTGGACCACCCGGACTGCCAGCAGCAGTCCGCCACGGAGTACCGCTGCCCCGTGGCGGATCCTGAGAGCTTCGTGGCGTGGGTGGAGGTCTTCCGGCCGGACCAGCGGGAGAGCACCAGCGGGCAGGTGGAGGTGGGCGGCCGGCAGGTAACGGTGGAGGTCTCCTACTTCACCGGTGAGGAGGCGTGGGCCGGCCAGGTGCTGGAGCTGTTCCGCCGCGGCCTGCCCCTCTTGGAGCAGCTCAACGGCCACCCCTACAGCCGCGCCGATACCATCCGGGTGGTGGAGGCCCGCCGGTTCGATACCGGCGGCTACGCCGGCACCGCCACGGACTCCTGCGGCAACGCCTGCACCATCCAGCTCCTGCCCACCAGCGGCAACGTCACGGCGCTGCACGAGATTGCGCACCTCTGGTCCCACATCTACCGGAAGCGCTGGATCTCGGAGGGGGTGGCCCAGGCGCTGGCGGAGCGGGCGGCCGTCATCCTGGGCCTCCCCCTGGACGATAGGCTGCCGGAGCTCTCCCAGGTCTCCCCCATGGACCTCCCGCTGGACCGCTGGGAGGCGCCCGCCACAGTGCCCCTGCCCACGCCGCGGGACCAGCAGGCGGAGATGTACGGCTACATCAAGTCCGCCGCCTTCATGAAGCTGCTCCTGGAAACGGTGGGGCTGGACGCCCTGAAGGCCGCCAACGCGACGCTGGCCGCCGAGGGCCAGCCGGCGGATAGCCGCCACTTCATGGACGTGCTGGAGGAGACCTCCGGCCAGGTGCTGGACAGCCTGTTCACAACGTGGGTCTTCCCGCCTTCGGAGGCGGAGCTGGTGCAGGCGCGGCGCGCCGCCCGCGACCGCTACGCCCGGCTGCTGGAGGCCGCGGCCGGCCAGGGGCTGGGCGAACCGGAGGCCGTGCAGCGGCTGCTGCGGGCGTGGGACTTCCCGGCCGCCAACGCCCGCATGGACCAGGCGGAGCAGGCGCTGTCCCAGCACGCGACCAACCTGGAGGCCATGGCGGCCCACGGTCTGACGGAGGGCGACCGCTTCCGGACGCTGTGGGAGACGGAGGAGCCGGCCACCGCGCTGGAGTTCGCGCGCGGGCAGGACGCGGCGGTGCAGGCCATGGCCCGGGCGGAGGAGCGGGTGCAGGGCCCGCGGGACGTGTGGGAGCGGATCGGCCTGGTGGGGTCGGACCCCAAGGCCAAGCTGGAGCGGGCGCGGAGCGCCTTCGCCGCGGACGACCCGGCGTTGGCGGAGCAACTGGCCCGGGAGGCCGAACGGGAGTGGGCGAACGCCGGTGCGGCAGGCCGCCGCCGCGTCATTGCGGGCGCCGTGGTGCTGACGCTCCTGACGGCGGTGGTGGTGGGCTCCGTGATCTGGTACCGGCGCTCGCCCCAGGCCGCCCGGCTGTAGCGCCGCCCTTCAGTCCAGCCGCCGGACCTCCGGGTTCAGGTACGCCACCAGCGGCGCCAGCACCACAATGACGGCGGCCATGGCGGCCACGGTTACCTGCGGGCCCCAGATACTGCTCCCCACGCCGCCGATCATGGTCCCCAGCGGTACCATGCCCCGGTTCAGGAAGAGGGTGCTCATGACGCGGCCGCGGAACTCGTCCGCCACGTGGCGCTGGATGAGGGCGTTGTTGGTGGAGAGGTAGGCCGTCTGGCACCAGCCCACCACCAGCAGCGCGACGGCGGAGACCGCCACCCACTCCGAGACGGAGAAGGCCACCAGCGCCACGCCGAAGCCGGTCAGCCCGGCGAACATGAGGTACGCCGGCCGCCGGACCCCGCTCAGGGAGGCCACCGTGAGCCCCCCGGCCACCGCCCCCACGCCCGGCAGCGCGCTGAGCACGCCGTACCCCAG
>DATCLE010000112.1:0-18609 GCA_036564075.1 Dehalococcoidia bacterium | reverse complement strand
CGGGGCGCGCTGGTACGACCTTCTCGGCCGGGTCGTGTCGCTGGGGCGGGACCGGGCGGTCAGGGAGACGTTCATGGAGATCGCCGCGCCGGCGCCTGGTGAGCGGGTGCTGGACGTGGGCTGCGGCACGGGCACGCTGGCTATCGCCGTCAAGCAGCGGGTGGGGGCCGGCGCGGTGCACGGCATCGACGCCTCGCCGGAGATGATCGAAGTCGCCAGGGAGAAGGCGGCGCGGGCAGGCTCCGACGTCGACTTCCGCGTCGCCCTCATCGAGGCGATCCCGTTCCCGGACGCCTCCTTCGACCTGGTGACCAGCAGCCTCATGCTCCACCACCTCCCAGATGACTTGAAGGCGAAGGGTCTGGCGGAGGTGCGGCGCGTGCTGCGGCCCGGCGGCCGCTTCGTGGCGGTGGACTTCGCCGCGTACAACCACTCCCCCCTCGGCCACCTGCTGTCCATCCTCGGCCGGTCCCGCGGCGAGAGTACGGTCGACACGCTGACGCCGATGCTGAAGGACGCCGGCTTCAGCGATGTGGAGGCCGTCCCCACGCGCCACACGAACTTCGCCTTCATCCGCGCCCGCTGATCCATGTCCCGCCCTCCGGCATGCCGGCCCGTCCCGTGCCGGGCCCCGGGGCGCCCGGCCCGCGCACGGGGATGCACCGGTCTCCACCCTCGGGCCGCCTGTGACAATTGACACGAGCAGGGCCGGGTGCTACCATCCTCACGCAACGGCGGAACCATCGAGATTTGGCGAGATTTGCCCAGGTTTCCCGCGGCCATCCGCGGGGGCCGGGCGGGCGGTGATCCGGTGACGGAGCCGGGGAGCAACGGGGCCGGGAGCGACGGCTGGGTGAGCCTGGGCCGCGCCTGCCGCATGCTGGGCGTGAACGAGTCCACGCTGCGGCGGTGGGCGGACGCGGGGCGCATCCGGTCGTTCCGTACGCCCGGCGGCCACCGGCGCTTCTCCGCGGAGGACCTGCGGCTGCTGCTGGCTGGCCGGCGGCAGGGCGGCGACGGCCGCTACGAGGGGCTGCGGACGCTGGTGGCGGACCGCATCCAGCGCCGGCTGGCCCGCTCCGGCGGCCTCCCCTGGAACGCCCACGTGGACGACCAGGACGCCCGGACCCACCTGCGGGGGCTGGGGCGGCAGCTCTTGGCCCTGGTGACGGAGTGCCTGGAGCGGCAGGACCGCCGGCCCCGGCGGCACCAGATGGCGCGGCGCATCGGCCGGGAGTACGGCGTGGCGCTGGCCGGGCTGGGCCTCCCGCTGCACGAGGCGGTGGAGGCCTACGCCTTCTTCCGGCGCTCCCTGGAGGAGACGGCCAAGCAGTTCGCCCAGCGGCAGAACCTCTCCCTGGAGGAGGCGGTGGCCGTCTGGGAGCAGGTGGCCGGCCTGGCGGACGAGGTGCTGGTGGCCCTGACGGAAGGGTACGAGGCGGGCCGCGCCGCCGGGGCCGCGCCGGTCTCCGCCTAATGGATCAGACGTGGCTGCGCGGGCGGCCCGCCCGCACCTGACGAAGAGGACGGCGTATGGGCTACTACCCGGTGTTCATCGAGATGAAGGGCCGGCCGGCGGTGGTCATCGGCGGCGGGAACGAGGCCACCAAGAAGGTGGAGGGCCTGCTGAAGGCCGAGGCCGACGTGACGGTCATCAGCCCGGACCTGACCCCGACCCTCCAGCAGTGGCTGGCGGAGGGGCGCATCCGCCACGTCCAGCGGGAGTGGCGGTACGGCGACCTGGAGCCCTTCGAACTGTGCATCGTGGCCACGGACGACGGCGCCGTGAACGCCGAGGTGGCCCGCGAGGGGCGCGACCGCAAGGTCTGGGTCAACGCCGCGGACGATACCAAGAACTGTGACTTCATCCTCCCGGCGGTGGTGCGGCGGGGCAACGTGGTCCTGGCCGCCTCCACGGGCGGCGGCAGCCCGGCCCTGGCCCGGCGCCTGCGCGAGGAGCTGGAGGTCTACCTGGATCAGGACGACTTCCCCGCCCTGCTGGACCTCCTGGCCGAGGTGCGAAACGACCTGCGGAGCCGGGGCATCCGGCCGGACACCGAGACGTGGCAGTACGCCATCGATGGGCCGTTCCGGGCCCTGGTGGCCCAGCGCAAGTACGGGCAGGCCAAGGCCCGCCTGCTGCGGCGGCTGGGCGTCCCGCTGGAGATGGTTGGAGTAGAGGCGGAGGCCTAGCGCGAGCGGTGGCGGCGGACATCGTCCTGGCGGGGATCAGCCACAAGACGGCCCCCATCGAGATCCGGGAGCGGCTGGCGTTCGGCGCCGCGGAGCTGCCCCGAGCGCTGGCGGCGCTGCGGGAGCGGTTCGGCGGCGGCGTGGTGCTCTCCACCTGCAACCGCACGGAGATCTACGTGGCGGGCCGGGACGGCGCCGTACGCGGGGCAGACCTCCTGGCGTTCCTGGAGGAAGCCAAGGGCGTCCCCGTCTTCGAGCACGCGGACCGCTTCTACATCCACCATGAGGCGGAGGCGGTCCGGCACCTCTGCCGCGTGGCGGCGGGCATCGACTCCATGGTGCTGGGGGAGGCGCAGATCCTGGGCCAGGTGCGGGAGGCGTTCCTGGCGGCGCACCGGCACGGGGCGCTGGACCGTACCCTCTCCCGCCTCTTCCACACCGCCGTGGCCGCCGGCAAGCGCGCCCGCAACCAGACGGGCATTGCCCGCTACGCCGTCTCCGTGAGCTCCGCCGGGGTCTCCCTGGCGCGGCAGGTGCTGGGGGACCTGGCCTCCAGCACGGTGCTGGTGGTGAGCGCCGGGGAGGCCGGCAAGCTGGCGGCCCGTGCCCTGGCGGGCAGCGGCGTCTCCCGCGTGCTGGTCACCAACCGCAGCTACGCCCGTGCCGTGCAGGTGGCGGAGGACCTGGGCGGCGAGCCGGTCCGGTTCCAGCGGCTGGCCTGGGCCATGGCCCAGGCGGACATGGTCATCACGGCCACCGGCGCGGACCACTACCTCTTCTCCCCGGCCTTCGTGGCGGAGGCCATGGGCAGCCGGGGCGACCGCCCCCTCCTCCTCATCGACCTGGCGGTGCCGCGGGACGTGGACCCCGCCGTGCGGGACCTGCCCGGCGTCCGCCTGTTCGACATCGATGACCTCCAGGCCGTCTCGGAGGCCAACCTCCGGGAGCGCGAGCGCGAGGCGCGCAAGGCGGAGGCCATTGTGCAGGAGGAGGCGGACCGCTTCCTGGGCTGGTGGCGCGCCCAGGCCGCCGTGCCCACCATCGCCGCCCTCCGCGGCCGCGCCGAGGCCGTCCGCCGCGCGGAGCTGGCCAAGACCTTCCGCCGCATGCCGGACCTGACGGAGGAGCAGCGGCAGCGCATCGACGCCCTCACCGCCGCCATTGTCAAGAAGCTCCTGCACAACCCCATCGCCCTGCTGAAGGGCGCGGAGGCGGACTCACCCTACGTGGACGCCGTCCGCACCCTCTTCCGCCTGGACGACGAGCCACCCCGAGACGGACCGTGACCTCCCGGCGCGCCTTCACCGTTGGCACCCGCGGCAGCCGGCTGGCCCTCCGCCAGACGGAGCTGGTGGTGGACGCCCTGCGCCGCGCCCACCCGGACCGCGAGTTCGTGATGAGGACCGTGGCCACGGAGGGCGACCGGCGCCCCGATGCCTCGCTGCGCGTCATCGGCGGCCGGGGCGTGTTCGTGAAGGCGTTGGAGTCGGCGCTGCTGGCGGGGGAGATCGACCTGGCGGTGCACAGCCTGAAGGACGTGCCCACGGAGCTGGCGCCCGGCCTGACGCTGGCCGCCGTGACGGAGCGCGGCGACGTGCGGGACGCGCTGGTCTCCCGCACCGGCGCCCGGCTGGCGGCGCTGCCGGCCGGCGCCCGCGTGGGGAGCGGCAGCCTCCGGCGCGCTGCACAGGTGCTGGCGCTGCGGCCGGACCTGCGGGTGGTGGACATCCGCGGCAACGTGGACACCCGGCTGCGGAAGGTGACGGAGGGGGAGGTGGACGCGGTGCTGCTGGCCGCGGCGGGCCTGGACCGCCTGGGGTGGCTGGACCGCGCCGCGGAGCTCCTGGACCCGGAGGTCGTGCTGCCGGCCGTGGGCCAGGCGGCGCTGACGGTGGAGGTCCGGGCGGACGACGCGGAGCTCGCCGAGCTGCTGGCGGCGGTGCACCACGGGCCTACCGCCGCCGCCACCGCCGCGGAGCGGGCCTTCCTCCGGGGGCTGGGCGGCGGCTGTGCCGTGCCGGTGGGCGCCTACGGCCGCGTGGCCGGCGGACGGCTGGTGCTGGACGGCCTGGTGGCCGCGCCGGACGGCTCCCGGACGGTGCGGGAGCGGGCGGAGGGCAGCGCCGCCGAGGCGGAGTCGGTGGGGGCGCGCCTGGCGGAGGCGGTGCTGGCGCAGGGGGCGGCGTCCCTGTTGCGGGAGGCGGAGCCGTGAGCACGGGCAAGGTGTGGCTCATCGGCGCGGGGCCGGGCGACCCCGGCCTCATCACCGTGGCGGGGCTCGCGGCCCTGGCCGCCGCCGACGTGGTGGTCTACGACCGCCTGGTAAACCCGCGGCTGCTGGAGCACGCCCGGCCGGACGCGGAGCGCGTCTACGTGGGGAAGGCGCCGGGCGCCCACGCCCTCTCCCAGGAGGAGATCAACAACGTGCTGGTGGCCCGGGCGCGGGAGGGCCGGCGCGTGGCGCGGCTCAAGGGCGGCGATCCCTTCGTGTTCGGCCGCGGAGGTGAGGAGGCGGAGCGGTTGGCGGCGGCGGGGATCCCCTTCGTCGTGGTGCCGGGGGTGACCTCAGCCGTGGCGGTGCCGGCCTACGCCGGGATCCCGGTCACCCACCGGGAGGCGGCCTCCTCCTTCGCGGTGGTCACGGGGCATGAGGACCCCGCCAAGGACGGGAGCAGCATCCGCTGGGAGCACCTGGCCACGGCGGTGGATACGCTGGTCTTCCTCATGGGCGTGAGCACCCTGCCGTCCATTGTGGAGCAACTGGTCCGCCACGGCCGCGACCCGCGCACGCCGGTCGCCTGCATCCGCTGGGGCACCACGCCCCAGCAGGAGACGGTGACGGGCACGCTGGCGGACATTGCGGCGCGGGTGGAGGCGGCCGGCCTAGAGCCGCCGGTGGTCACCGTGGTGGGCGACGTGGTCCGGCTGCGCGACCACCTGCGCTGGTTCGACGCGCGGCCGCTGTTCGGCCGACGGGTGCTGGTGACGCGCACGCGGCGGCAGGCCAGCGCCCTCTCGGACCTGCTGCGGGCGGAGGGCGCGGAGCCCATCGAGCTCCCGGCCATCGAGATCCGGGAGACGGGGGTGCGGGAGGCGGTGGACGCCGCCGTTGACAGGCTTTCGGCGGGCACCTACGCTTGGGTCGTCTTCACCAGCGCCAACGGCGTGGAGGCGTTCTTCGGGCACCTCCGCCGCCGCGGGCGCGACGCCCGGGCGTTCCGGGACGCCCGCCTCTGCGTCATCGGCCCGGGCACGGCGGCGGCGCTGGAGCGCCACGGGCTGACGCCGGACCTGGTGCCGGGGGAGTACATTGCGGAGGCGGTGGTGGCGGCCCTGACGGCGGAGGGCGTGGCCGGCCTGTCGGTCCTGGTGCCGCGGGCGGAGGGAGCCCGGCCGGAGCTGGTGGAGGGCCTGGCGGCCGCGGGGGCGCGCGTGGAGGAGGTGCCGCTGTACGCGGCGGCGCCGCCGGCGGCGGTGGACCCGGAGGTCCTGGCGCTGGTCCGCCGGGGCGGGGTGGACGCCGTCACCTTCGCCAGCTCCTCCACGGTGCGCAACCTGCACCGGCTGCTGGGTGGGGACTGGAGCGGGCTGGAGCGCGCCGTGGTGGCGTGCATCGGGCCGGTGACGGCGGAGACGGCGCGGGAGCTGGGGCTGCGGCCGGACGTGGTGGCGCCGGAGCACAGCATCCCGGGCCTGGTGGCGGCGCTGAAGGAGCGGTTCACGCAGGCGGGGTGAGGCCCGCGCAGGGGCGCCTGGAGCATCACAGGTTCGGGCGCCACGGGAGACCGGAAGGTCTGCCGGCGTGGTATGAGGGGGCGACCATGAGCACGACGACGACCGCGACGCTTCTCCACAGCTTCCACCGCGGGCGGCGGCTCCGGCGCACGGAGGCCGTGCGGGGGCTGGTCCGGGAGACGGTGCTCCGCCCGCAGGACTTCGTCTACCCCGTGTTCGTCTGCCACGGCCGGGGCGTCCGGCAGGAGATCAGCTCCATGCCCGGCCAGTTCCGCCTTTCCCCGGACGTGCTGGCGGCGGAGGCGCAGGAGCTCCTAGAGCTGGGCATCCCGGCCGTTATCCTCTTCGGCGTGCCGGCCCGCAAGGACGCCCTGGGCTCCGAGGCCTACGACCCGGACGGCATTGTGCAGCAGGCGGTGCGCGTCCTGAAGCGGGAGGTCCCGGAGCTCTACGTCATCTGCGACGTCTGCCTGGACGAGTACACGGACCACGGCCACTGCGGCGTCATCGTAGACGGGGAGGTGGACAACGACGCCACCCTCCCCCTGCTGGCCCGCACCGCCGTGACCCTGGCGGAGGCCGGCGCCGACATGGTGGCCCCCTCCGACATGATGGACGGCCGGGTGGCCGCCATCCGGGAGGCGCTGGACCGCGCCGGCTTCACCCAGGTGCCGGTCATGTCCTACGCGGCCAAGTACGCCTCCGCCTTCTACGGGCCGTTCCGGGAGGCGGCGGACTCCGCCCCCAAGTTCGGCGACCGGCGCGGCTACCAGATGGACCCGCCCAACGCCCGGGAGGCGCTGCGGGAGATCCAGGCGGACCTGGACGAAGGGGCGGACGTGGTCATGGTGAAGCCGGCGCTGCCGTACCTGGACGTGCTCCAGCGGGCCCGCCGGCGCTTCGACGCGCCCCTGGCGGCCTACAACGTCAGCGGCGAGTACGCCATGGTGAAGGCGGCCGCCGCCAACGGCTGGCTGGACGAGCAGCGCGTGGTCCTGGAGATCCTCACGGCCATCAAGCGGGCGGGCGCGGACCTGATCCTCACCTACCACGCCAGGGAGGCCGCCCGCTGGCTGACCGGGAGGTAGCGGCTTGACGCGTATCCGGGCCATCGCCTTCGACTGCTACGGGACCCTCATCCAGGCCGACGCAGAGCACTACATCCGGACCTTTGACGGCATCATCCGGGAGCAGGGCCTGGCCGTGGGCGCTAAGGAGCTGTGGGACTGCTGGCTGGAGGCGCTCCGGGCGTCCCAGGGAGAGGAGGGCGCGGACCCGGCGGCGCTCATCACGCGGGCGGACCCGCCCTTCGCGCCGTACCGGGAGACGTGGGTGGACCACTTCCGGGCCGCCTTCCAGGCCGCCGGCCTGGCGGGGGACCCGCACGCCGCTACGGCCTCCCTCCACCGCCTGCTGGGTGAGGCCGAGGCCTATCCGGAGGTGCCGGAGGTGCTGGCAGCCCTCCGCGGCCGCTACCGCCTGGCCCTGGTCTCCAACGCCGATGACGATTGGCTCTACGCCTGCCTCCGGAAGAACGGCCTGACGGAGTGGGAGACGGCCGTCTCCTCAGAGGAGGTGCGGGCGTACAAGCCGCACCCGGCCATCTTCCGGGAGGCCCTCCGCCGCCTGGATCTGCGGCCGGAGGAGGTCCTCTACGTGGGCGATAGCCCCTACGCCGACATCCTGGGCGCCCATCACATGGGGATGCCGGTGGCCTGGGTGAACCGTCGCGGCGCTCCACTGCCCAGGCGGGTGCCGCAGCCCACCGTGACCATCACCACCCTGGCCGGCCTCCTGGACATCCTGCCTGAGCTGGACCCCGCCGCGGCGAAGTGAGCCCCCTCTGCACCCTGAGGTGACACCATGACGCGGAGCACCCAGCGTTCGCACCAGGTCTTCAAGCGGGCCCGCCGCCTCTTCCCGGGCGGCGTCAACAGCCCCGTCCGCGCCTTCCGGGCCGTGGGCGGCGAGCCGCCGGTCATGGCCGCCGGCGAAGGGGCGCGGCTGGTGGACCTGGACGGCAACCGGTACATCGACTACGTGGCGGCCTACGGCCCGCTCATCCTGGGCCACGCCCCGGAGGCCGTGGTGGAGGCGGTGCGCCGCTCCGCGGAGCGCGGCACCGCCTTCGGCGCGCCCACGGAGGAGGAGGTGGAGCTGGGCGAGCTCATCCGCGCCTCCGTGCCGTCCATCGAGATGCTGCGCTTCGTGAACTCCGGGACGGAGGCGACCATGAGCGCCCTCCGCCTGGCGCGGGCCTACACCGGGCGGGAGAAGATCGTGAAGTTTGAGGGTTGCTACCACGGCCACTACGACGGCCTGCTGGCCAAGGCGGGCTCCGGCGTGGCCACCCTGGGCCTGCCGGGGAGCGCCGGCGTCCCCGCCGCCGTGGTGCGGGACACCGTGGTCCTGCCGTACAACGATACGGCCGCCGTGGAGGAGGCGTTCCGGGAGTTCGGGGCGGAGATCGCCGCGGTCATCGTGGAGCCGGTGGCCGGCAACATGGGGGTGGTGCCGCCAGCGCCTGGCTTCCTGGAGGCCCTGCGCGCCGTCACGGAAGCCCACGGCGCCCTCCTGATCTTCGACGAGGTGATCACCGGCTTCCGCCTGGGCCTGGGCGGCGCCCAGGGTCGGTACGGCGTGCTGCCGGACCTGACCTGCCTGGGGAAGATCATCGGCGCCGGGCTGCCGGTGGGGGCCTACGGCGGCCGTCGGGAGATCATGGAGCAAGTGGCGCCGGAGGGGCCCGTCTACCAGGCCGGCACCCTCTCCGGCAACCCGCTGGTCATGGCGGCGGGCCTGGCCGTGCTGCGGACCCTGAGCGAGCCGGGCGTGTACGACCTGCTGGACGAGCGGGCCGCCCGCCTGGCCGGGGCGCTGGCCCGGGCGGCGGAGCACGCGGAGGTGCCCGCCACCATCAACCGCGTGGGCTCCATGCTCACGGTGTTCTTCACGGAGGGCCCCGTCACCGACTACGCTACCGCCGCCCGCTCCGATACGGAGCGCTACGCCCGCTTCCACCGGGCCATGCTGGAGCGGGGCGTCTACCTGCCGCCCTCCCAGTTTGAGGCGCTCTTCCTCTCCCTGGCCCACTCCGAGGAGGACCTGGAGGAGACCACCCAGGCCGCCGCGGAGGCCATGCGGGAGGCCGTGTAGCCGCCCGCGGGCGCGGCGGCCCGACCCTCTCAGCGGTCGTAGGTGGAGCGGATGCCCTCCAGGGCAGTGCCGGCAATGGCGGCGCAGGTCAGGGCGAGGACGGTGAACGCCCAGAGGGCAGGCCCGTTCCGGTCGTCGACGGCCAGTCCCGTGGCCACCACCGCGGCTACTGTCAGCAGCGTGAAGAAGCCCGCCAGGACGGCGTAGACGGAGCGGATGAAGACGGGCGGCGCCGGGTACACGGCTGCTCCCCTGGCTCTCCCGCGGCGGCGTCCTGCCCACCGCGCGGGGTCCTCTCATGGTGGGGCCGCGGCGCACCCGGGTGGGACCGCCCGCGCCGGACCCCTCCACTGAGATCAACGAAGCGCACGGCTCTCCGTTCCGCCTGCCGGGAGCGGACCCCCGCGTTTGGTTCGCCTTGCTCCCGCCCCCCTGCTGCGCTATACTTCCGGCAAAACGCCTATGCGAGTGATCGACTATGAAGGTGTCCTGCCTGCAAGAGAACCTGGCGAAGGGCCTGGGCATCGTCGGCAGGGCGGTGGCGGCGCGGAGCACCTTGCCCATCACCAGTCACGTGCTCATCACCACCGAGAACGCCCGGCTCAAGCTGGCGGCCACGAACCTGGAGATTGCCCTGAGCTGCTGGATCGGCGCCAAGGTGGAGGAAGAGGGCGCCATCACGGTGCCGGCGCGGCTCATCACGGACTTCGTCAACTCCCTCCCCAGTGACCGCATCGACCTCTCCACCGCGGGCCGGGCCCGGCAACTCAAGCTGGTCTGCGCCCGGAACGAGGCCACCATCGGCGGCATGGACGCGGAGGAGTTCCCGCCCATCCCGGTCATCGAGAACGGGACCGGCATCCGCCTGGACCCAGCCGCCTTCCGGAAGGCGCTGAACCAGGTGGTGTTCGCCGCCGCCACGGACGACTCGCGCCCGGTGCTCACGGGCGTGGACCTGGTGGCGGAAGGCTCAGAGCTGACGGTGGCCGCCGCGGACGGCTTCCGGCTGGCCGTCCACACCCTCACGCTGCCGGAGCCCGTGGAGGAGCGCCTGGAGGTCATTGTCCCCGCGCGGGCCATGAACGAGCTCCACCGCCTCCTGGCCGACGAGGAGGAGCCGGTGGAGATGGTGCTGAACGCCAACCGCAGCCAGGTGCTGTTCCGCCTCAGCAACGTGGAAATGGTGGTGCAGCTCATCCAGGGAACCTTTCCGGACTTCAGCCGGCTGATCCCCAAGGAGTACGCCTCCCGCGCCACCGTGGACGTGGCGGAGTTCCTGCGGGAGACGCGCATCGCCTCCATCTTCGCCCGGGACGGCTCCGGCATCGTCCGGCTCCAGGTGTTCCCGGGCGAAGACCTGACGCCGGGCCGGATGGCCATCTCCGCCCGAGCGGAGGAGGTGGGGGACAACCGGGGCGAACTGGACGCCACCGTAGAGGGTGAGGAGGCGAAGATCGCCTTCAACGGGCGGTACCTGCAGGACGTGCTCCAGGTGCTGGACGCGGGCCAGGTGGCGCTGGAGACCTCGGGTCCCACTCTCCCCGGCGTCCTCCGTCCCGTGGGCCAGGACTCCTACGTCCACGTCATCATGCCCATGTTCGTGCAATGGTGAGCCGGCCGGCCAGCGGTACGGGGATCGCGTTCCGGATAGGCCGGAACCTCCTGGGAGCGGCGCCCCTGGCGGCGCCGCTCGGTCTTTTGCCAGGCTTGTCGGCTGGCTGCGGGCCGCCCGATCCGCGGCCTAGGTGAGCTACCTCCCGGCGTTCCTCTCGGGCCGGTTCGGCTGTGGCGGGTGCGGCGTCCCGCTCCCGGCTCGTTATCATATGTTCCCCCTTTTTTAGTTGCGGCTCATTCTCGGGCTTTGCCATGATGGGCACTGCTTGGCCTGGGCTGAGCGGATGGTTGTCCATGGTCAGGTGGGGTGGTGCTGGTCAGTGCTTCCGCGCGGTTCGGCAGGTGAAGCGCTGCGGATGCTGAGGTCCGTCTGTGAGGTCGGGCGGTGGAACACAGGAGGGAGGGCGAACGATGAGTGAGCCAAACTACTGGACTCGTTTGGCTGCCCGCAGGACATCCCGTCGCCGGATCCTGCAGGGAATGGGTGTTGCCTCCATGGGCCTTCTGGCCGCAGGTGCCTTTGGGGCGTGTGGCGACAATAGCGGGTCTGGTGATGGGGAGCAATCGGCCGGCACCCCGGTGTCCGGGGGAGAGGTCGTCGTCCGCAGGCCCAGCCGGATCACGTTCGGCGATCCCATCCGGGCACGCTCAGGCTATGACCCTGCCGTGACCCACCTCTACGCGGCCCCCCTGTTGGAGCTGGGTGATGATGCCACCGTGACACCGAATCTGGTGGAAGCGTGGGAGCAGGTGGACGAGACTACCCTGAGCCTAACCCTGCGGGACGGCTTGCAGTTCACCGACGGGACGAGCGTCAATGCCGAGGCTGTCCGGTACTCCCTCCAGCGCGCGGCGGATCCGGTGAAGGGCGCCTCTGACAGTGACTGGTTGCAGGGGGTGTCAATCACGACCCCCAACGCGCGTACAGTGTTGCTGAAGTTCCCGGCCCCGAACGCGGTGTTCCTGGAGGCCCTCACGATGAACTCTCCAGGAGGGGTAGCTGCTATCGTTTCGCCAACGGCGTTTGAGCGGCTTGGGGAGGAGCAGTTCAATCAGCAGCCCGTGAGCATCGGACCTTTCAAGGTTGAGAAGCTGGAGTTTGACGGCGAGTCCGTGTTCGTTCGGAATGAAGGGTGGCCCTTCACGGACGCCCGTGGAGCTCGTCTGCCCTATTTGGATAGAGTCCGGGTACGTGTCATCAGCGACACTGCGGTGTCCGTCGCTGAACTGGAGACCGGCGGCATTGACGTGGACTACGTGTTCCTGAATGAGAACGTGCCGCGGGTTCGCTCACAACCGAACCTGGACGTGATGGTGGAAATTGGGGCCCTGGAACAGTCTATCATCATGAACTTCGTCAAGGCCCCGACGAACATCAAGGCGCTCCGCCAAGCCATCTGTTACGGTCTGGACAGGGATGAATTCGTGGCCACGTTCCTGGGCGATCTCGGGAACCCCGGGGCTGGGCCGCTGACGCCGGTCAACCGGGCTTACGATCCGAACGTCCCTACGTACACGTACGACGAGGGCAAGGCACGCCAGTTGCTGTCGCAAGCGGGGTTCCCGAACGGGCTGCGCCTGGGTATCGTGACGTACACGTCAGGTGTTTATCCGAAGATCGGGGAACTCGCCCAAGCGCAGCTACGCAGACTTGGCATTGACCTCACGGTGGACAGCCGGGAGGCCACCGTGGCCGGTCAAGAGTTCCGGGACGAGGGGAAGTACGAGCTCTACCTCGGTGGCTCCGGTGTCCCGAAGGGAGATCCCTACCCGTACTTCCTGAGCCGGTATGTGGGCGCCCTGCCCCGGGGTGCCGAGCTCCCGGAGATTAAGCGCCTCCTTGACCAAGCCTTGCGGACGTTCGATGTCGAGGAACGGGATAAGCTCTACTCCGAGATTCAGCGCTTGGACTTCGAGACGGCAACACGCGTGTGGCTGATGCAGGCGCCCCGGCTTGCCGCGCACAATGCCCGGGTGCGCGGCATCCGCTGGTTGCCGGCTGGGAGCGCCATCGACCTCCAGCACGCCTGGAAGGAGGCGTAAGGAACATGGGTGCCTGGAAGGCCCCCGGGCGCGAGGAGGGCTGGTACCGATGACGGGTTACCTGGTGCGGCGGCTGGCGCAGTTGCCCGTGGTAGCGCTCCTCGTCACCTTGGTCCTGTTCGTTGTCGTCCGGATGCTGCCGGGTGACCCGGTGTACGCCCTCATCGGCGAGGACGATAGCGGACTTACCGAGGAGCAGATCGAAGCGCGGCGTGAGGCCCTGGGGCTGAACGACCCGCTCCCCGTCCAGTACGGCAGGTGGCTGGCCGACGTAGCGCGGGGCGACCTTGGTCGGTCGTTCCTCTACGAGACTCCGGTGACCGGAGAGATTCTGGAGCGGGTGCCACCGACAGTTCAGCTTGCCGTGGCATCGCTGGCGGTGGCAGCGGCCGTCGGGATCCCAGCAGGGACCATCGCGGCGGTAAAACGCAACTCGCCGCTGGATGTGCTCGTCACGCTAACGGCCATGTTTGGCATTGCCATCCCGAACTTTTGGTTCTCCATCATGCTCATTTGGCTGTTCGTGGTGACGCTGGGATGGTTTCCGGCCAGTGGCTTTGTGGGTGTGTGGGAGCAACCGGTCCAGTCCCTTCGGTACATGGCGCTGCCGGTAACCGCGCTCGGGCTGACCTTATCAGCGTCGATCATGCGGCACACCCGGTCGAGCGTCCTGGAGGTCCTGAGCCAGGACTACGTGCGGACGGCGCGGGCCAAGGGTCTGCAAGGCCGGACCGTGGTGGTCCGGCATGCCCTGCGAAGCGCGCTGCTGCCCGTGGTCACCGTCGTCGGGCTCCAACTGGGCTCCCTCCTGGCAGGGAGCGTCATCATCGAGTCCATGTTCGCCATCCCTGGTCTGGGGCGCTTGGCCGTGCAGTCGGTGAACGGCCGGGACTATCCCATGCTGCAGGGTGTGGTCTTGCTGTTCACGATCTCGGTTCTCCTGGTGAACCTCCTGACCGATATCGCCTACGCGCTCCTGGATCCGCGGATCCGCTACTCCTGAGGACAGAGCATGGAAGCAGCAGAGCAACTCTCGGCATACTTCCGGGCCAGGCGTCGTTCCCTCAACACGCTCGGCATCCTGGCCCGGAAGCATCCGATGGCCGCAGTGGCCGCGGTCATCCTCGCCGTGTTCGTTGCGGTGGGAGTCCTGGCGCCGGTCCTTGCACCGCATGACCCGGCGGTGGCGGATGGCCGGAACCGGCTGCAGACGCCTACCTCGGCACACCCTTTCGGTACCGACGCGTTGGGGAGGGACGTGCTCAGCCGCGAGATGTACGGAGCCCGCGTGTCATTGCAGGTGGCGGTCCTTGCAGTGGCGTTCGCAGCGGGGATTGGCGTGCCTCTGGGCCTCCTGAGCGGCTACTACGGGGGAGTCGTTGACACCCTCATCATGAGAGCGGCCGATGCCGTGATCGCGTTTCCCGGGCTGGTCTTGGCGTTGACCCTGGTGCTCGTGTTGGGTCCAAGCATTGTGAACCTCATGCTGGCATTGGGATTCGGTGCGTGGCCGGCCTATGCCCGCCTGGTGCGGAGCCAGGTCCTCGCCATCAAGAACATGGAGTTCGTCACGGCGGCCCGGGCCCTGGGTGCGCCCAACGTCCGTATCATCGTGCGGCACATCTGGCCGAACACCGTTCCATCCGTCATCGTCGCCAGCACGCTGACCATGGGTGTGGCAATCCTGGCCGAGGCGAGTCTGAGCTTCCTGGGCGTGGGCATCCGTCCGCCGACGCCCACGTGGGGCGGCATGCTGAACGACGCTTTTCGGCAGATCTACGTAGCCCCGTGGCTCTCGTTCTTCCCCGGGGCGGCCATCTTCGTGGTGACCCTGTCGTTCAACCTGGTGGGCGACGGGATCAGGGACGCTCTAGACCCGCGGCTCCGGCGGTCCGGTGGCCCGTAGTTGCCGGGCCCATGCGGGAGTGAAAACCGACAAGCGTACACGAGAGGACCAGCGTCATGGAGTTTCGGGACACGCCGGAGGAGGCGCGCTTTCGGGCGGAGGTGCGAAGCTTCATCAGTGCACACCTTCCGACTGGGCAACCCCTCCCAGAGTTCAGCCCTTATGAGGAGCCGACAACGGAAGAAGCCCGCGACTTCCTGCGGCGGTGGCGGCAGGCGCTGGCGCAGAAGGGGTGGATTGCGCCGCACTGGCCGAAGGAGTACGGCGGGGCAGGGATGAGCGTCACGGAGCAGTTCATCTTCAACGAGGAGCTGGCGGAGGCGCGGGCGCCCCAGGTGGGGGGGATGGGGGTGCAGATGATCGGGCCCATCCTCATCCTCTACGGGACGGAGCAGCAGAAGCGGGAGCACCTGCCGAAGATCACGTCCGGCGAGGTGCAGTGGTGCCAGGGGTACAGCGAGCCGGGGGCGGGGAGCGACCTGGCGGGGCTGCAGACGCGGGCGGTGCGGGACGGGGACGACTACGTCATCAACGGGCAGAAGATCTGGACCAGCGGGGCGCACCGGGCGGACTGGATGTTCATGCTGGCGCGGACGGACCCGGAGGCGCCGAAGCACCGGGGCATCAGCATGTTCCTGGTGGACATGAAGACGCCGGGCATCACCGTGCAGCCGCTGGTGACCATGGCCGGCGACCACGTCTTCAACCAGGAGTACTTCGATAACGTGCGGGTGCCCAAGGAGAACCTGGTGGGGGAGGAGAACCGGGGCTGGTACATCGGCGCGGCGCTCCTGGACTTCGAGCGGTCCAACATCGGCGCCTCCATCGGCATGAAGCACACGGTGCGGGACCTGGTGCAGTACGTCCATGAGGCCAAGGCCGGCCGCCAGCCGCTGAGCGCCCACAACTATGAGGCGGCCCGGCTGGAGTTGGCGGACCGCATGGTGGAGGCGGAGGTGGCCAAGCTCATCTCCTACCGGGTCATCAGCATCCAGAAGCGGGGTGGCATCCCCAACTACGAGGCCTCCATGAACAAGCTCTACCGCTCCGAGGCCGGCCAGCGGGTGGCCCGCACCGGCATGAAGCTCCTGGGGCTGTACGGCGGCCTCTACCGCGGCTCCAAGTGGGTGCCGCTGCGCGGCCGCCTCTCCCACTCCTACCTCTCGTCGGTGTCCGGCACCATCGCCGCCGGCACCAGCGAGATCAACCGGAACGTCATCGCCACCCGGGGGCTGGGGCTGCCGCGCAGCTAGCCGCGCACGGCCGGCGCTCCCGCACGCACGGGGGCGCTGGCCTTCCGGACCGGCGGTCTCCAGGGGTACAGAGCGAGCCGCGGCCCTTCCTCTTCGGAAGGGCCGCGGCCGTGCTCTCACGCCTCACGGGCAGTGCAACGGCCGTCCCGCGTACTCCACCATCTGCGCTACCACGTTGATCCCCCGCAGCGGCGCCCCCGGGGCCTCCCCTTGGAGCTCCGCCATCGCCCGCGCTAGGTTCCCCACAATGCGCTCGGACTCGCCCCACGCGGCGTACGGCCCCAGGTCCGTGCGGCGGGCCGCCTCCAGGGGTGTCAGCCCCTCCGCCAGGGCCCGCTGCGCCGCCTCCTGGACGAACCGCAGGTAGCCCTCCACCTCGTCGTACACCTCCGGCCCGCAGACGGGCCCGTGACCCGGCACCACCGTCTCCGCGCCCAGGGCCCGCAGGACCGCCAGTGCCCGGAGGGAGCCGGAGACGGAGCCCTGCGCCACGAAGGGCGTGGCGTCCTTGAACAGCACGTCCCCCGCAAAGAGGACCCGGTGCTCCGGGATCCAGACCACCGCGTCACCCCGGGTGTGGGCCGGCCCCACGGCAATGACCTCCAGCAGCAGGTCGTCCACGAAGACGGCCAGCCGCTCCCGGAAGGTGATGAAGGGCGGCCGCGGCTCCACGCGGCCCCACGTCACGCCCGGGAAGACCGACTGGGCGAAGAGGCCCTCCCGCCGGATCTCCTCCCGGCACGCCTCCTGGCCGATGACGGCGGCCTCCGGCGCCAGCCAGTTGCCGAAGGTATGGTCGGCGTGGTGGTGGGTGTTGATGAGGGCCCGGACGGGGCGCGGGCTGAGCCGCGCCGCGTGCTCCAGGAAGCGGCGCGTGAGCCCCTCCGTGAAGCAGGTGTCGATGAGGGTCAACGCTTCCCGGCCCAGCAGGATGCCGGTGTTGTTGAGCCCCCACCGCCAGTCCGGCTGGAGGTAGGCGAAGACGCGGGGGGCAACCTCCCGGACCTCCGGCGGCGGGACCGGCGCCTTGCTGGACACGTCCGGCTGCGTCATGACGGCCCTCCTGAGACGGGGATGGTGAGGGGTGCCGGCAGCAGCGTACCGTTTTTGACCCGCCGGTACAAGAGGCGCGCGGGGCGGGGGGGCCGTGCTCCCCGGCAGGGGCCTGGGTCCGGGGCCGGCGAGGCCGCGGGTGCCGGCGGCACGGGGCGGGGGCGGGGTGACCTCCCGCCCCCGCCCTGGGCGCTACCGCGGGGCGGCCAGGGCGTCGATGACCTTGCGCAGGCTGGTGTCCAGGCCGGACCTCCAGCCGGGGCCCATGCCGTCGTAGGCGAACCGGTTGGTGGCATCGGAGAGGTCGAAGCCGCTGTGCTCCAGGTAGAGCCGCGTGCCCTCGCCCTCGGGCTCCAGCCGGAAGGAGACCACCGTGTTCAGCCCGCCGCCCGTCCAGGTGTACGTGAGCCGGTGGGGCGGGTCGCACGCCACCACTTCGCAGTGGATGATCCCGTCGAAGTTGATGGCGGGCATCGGCTCCCTGCGGAACGTGAAGCGGTGCCCCACCTGCGGCTGGAAGTCGTTGGGCATCAGCCACTGTGCCAGGGCGGCGCCGTCTGCGATGGCCCGCCAGACCCGTTCCGGGGGGTGCGGGTAGTAGGCGTCGTGCTTGATGGATTCGGGCACGGGTTCCCTCCTTCCGCTGGGTGGTTGCAGGGGGCCTCCGGCCGGGGACCCCTCGCCATGGCGGGAGTATAGGTAAGAAGATGCTTACGTGTCAAGGCCGTGCCGGGAGGCAGTGCGGGGGGCGGGCACCGGTGCCCGCCCCCCGCGCGTGCGCGCCGTCCGTCCGCTGCTTACCGGTCCAGTTGCTGGAGGTAGCGGTGCATGGCCTGGGCGGCGCGGCGGCCGTCCGCCAGCGCCGTCACCACCAGGTCCGCGCCGTTCACGTTGTCGCCCCCGGCGAAGACCCCGGGCACGCTGGTCCGGCACGTCTCCGGGTCGATGTGGATCAGCCCCCAGCGGTCCGCCTTCAGGCCCGGCGTGGTCTGGGGCACCGTGGGGTCCGCCTGGTAGCCGATGGCGATGACCACGCTGTCCGCCTCCAGCACGAACTCCGAGCCCGGCACCGGCACCGGCCGGCGGCGGCCCGTCTCGTCCGGCTCTCCCAGCTCCATGCGCTGGAACTCCACGCCCGCGGCCCGGCCGGTGCCGTCGTCCAGGATGCGCAGGGGCACTGTGAGGAAGAGGAACTCCACGCCCTCCTCCCGCGCGTGGCGGCGCTCCTCCTCCCGGCCGCGCATCTCCTTCTCCGTGCGGCGGTAGACGCAGTAGACCTCCTCCGCGCCCAGCCGCCGCGCCGTCCGCACGCAGTCCATGGAGGTATCGCCGCCGCCGATGACCACCACCCGCCGGCCGGGCTCCAGCGGCTCCCGCAGGTTCTCCGGCAGCAGCTCCGGCGGCAGGTTGCCCCGGACGAGGAAGTCCGTGGCCTGGTAGACCCCCCGTAGCTCCTCCCCCGGCACGTTCAGCCGGTTCCCCAGCGGCGCGCCGGTGCCGATGAAGACGGCGTCATACCCGTGCTTCTCCAGGAGGTCCTGGAGGGGGATGTCCCGCCCGATCCACGTGTTGCAGACGAACTGGACGCCCAGCCCCTCCAGGAAGGCGATCTTCTCATCCACAATGGCCTTGGTGAGCTTGAAGTTGGGGATGCCG
>DATCLE010000111.1:0-5256 GCA_036564075.1 Dehalococcoidia bacterium | reverse complement strand
GCCAGGCGGTGGCGCCGCACTACGGACTCCGCGGCCTCCATGCCCGTGTCCGTGAGGAGGATCTCCTTCTTCTCGTTGAGGCGCACCAGCCCGTCGCGCACCATCCGCTGGACGGTGGCCCAGACGGTGGGCGGCGCCGCGTGCACGCGCTCCGCCAGGCGGGCGGTGATGACGGTCCGGCCGTCGGACTGCATGTTGTGGATGGCCTGGAGGTAGTCCTCCACCGTCGGGCTGGTCTTGTGGTGCACCATGGGGATGCCTCCGTTGGGAATAGGCAAGTTTTTCCTGCGGAAAACGCTTGACACAGAGCGAAAATTAGCCTCTACTAAATCGCAGGAACGGCGACTGTAGCACCGGCGGCTGCGCCGGACCTACGACCGCTTCTCAATATCGATTCTTAATTATAACCAGGCCTGCCGCCGGCGGCAAGCCGGTCCGGGTGGCCAGAACCAGGAGGACGGGTGTGGCACGAAGGTACCGTACGGCCGGGTGGGTGGCGCTGACGGCGGCGCTGGCGCTGGGTGTGGTGACGGCGGCGTGCGGCGGGGAGGAGCGACCCGCCGGCAGCGTCAGCGTCTCCGGCACCGGGAGCGGCACGGGCACCGCCAGCGGCACCGGCACGGCCACGGGCACCGCGACGGGCACCGGCACCGCGACGGGCACCGGCACGGGCACGGCCACGGGGACCGGCGTGGCGCCGGGCCGCGTGGAGCCGCCGCCGGCGGGCGCCGCCCAGGTGCGGGTGCAGCTCCGGGAGTGGTCCGTCACGCCGGAGGCCCAGAGCGTCAAGGCCGGGGAGGTCTACCTGCTGGCGGACAACACCGGCCAGGAGCCGCACGAACTGGTGGTCATCCGGACGGACCGCGACCCCGGGAGCCTGCCGGTGGAGGAGGGCAAGGTCCCGGAGGACCAGGTGGACGTCATCGGCGAGATCGAGGCGTTCGCCGCCGGCTCCCAGGCCTCCGGCGTCTTCCGGCTGGAGCCGGGCAGCTACGCCTTCATCTGCAACATCGTGGAGGAGGAGGACGGGGAGCTGGAGAGCCACTACCAGCAGGGCATGTACGCTCGGTTCACCGTCACGGAGTAGGGACGCGGGAGGATGGCGACGCAGATCCAGGCCGAAGCCTCCGCGGAGCGCCGCTTCCCCCTGCCCGCCGGCTGGCGGACCGCCGCCGGGCTGGCGCTGGGCGCGGCGGTCCTGGTGGCGTTGGCCCGCGTCGTGGACCTGGGGCAGGTGTCCGCGGCGTTCCGGATCGTGGCGGCCCGGCCGGACCTGCTGGGCGCCTTCCTGCTGGCCTACACCGCCGCCTTCGCCCTGCGGGCCGCGGCGTGGCGGGCGCTCCTGGCGACGCCCGTGGGCGTCCCGCGGCTGTTCTCCATCCTCCAGGCCGCCCTCTTCGCCAACCACCTGCTGCCCGTCAAGGTGGGCGAGGCGCTCCGGCCCTACCTGGCGGCGCGCCGCGGCGTGCCCGCTGCGGAGGCGGCCGCCACCACGGTGGCGGCGCGCCTGCTGGACTTCCTGAGCCTCCTGATCATCGCCGCCGCGCTCCTGCCGCTGGCCGCCGCCGGGCCTTCCGCTGGGCTGCGGGCGCTGGCGCTGCCGGCGGTGCTCCTGGCCGTCGCGGCCATCGCGCTGTTCTGGCTCCGCGCCGCCTCCCGGCCGCCGGCCTTGCCCGGCCGCCTGGGGCGCTACAGCGGGGCCGCCCGGGACGCGCTGCGCGGCATCTCCGGCCGGCGGGCCGCCGCGGCGGCGCTCTGGACGGCCCCCAGCTGGGTCCTGGAGGGCGTGGTCCTGCTGGTGGCCGCCCGGGCCGCCGGGGTGGATCTCTCCGTCCAAGCGGCGGTGGCCGCCACGGCCGCCACCATCCTCTTCCAGGTCTTCCACGTCACGCCCGGCGGCCTGGGCGTGTACGAGGCCAGCATGACGGGGGCCCTGGCGCTCTACGGCGTGCCCGCGGAGCAGGGGCTGGTGCTGGCGGCCCTGGCCCACGGGCTGAAGTTCGCCTACTCCTTCACGGTGGGGCTGGCCTTCGCCGCCGGGGAGGCGGGCGGCCTCCTGGGCCTCCGCGGCCTGGGCGCCCTGCGGGGCAGCGCCGGCGATGTGAAGCGCGCCTCCCGCTTCGAGATCCTGGCGGCGCGGGCGTGGAACGTGGTGAACGAAGGGAAGCCCTTCACGCCCGTCTTCGTGACGGCGGTGCTCCTCCTGCTGAGCGCCCCGCGGGCGCTGGACCCGGCCTACTGGGGCCGCGCCGGGCTGGCGGCCCTGGCGCTCCTGCCCCTGTTCGTGATCTTCTACCGGTTCGACTTCCCGCTGCGGCTGCGGGTGGCGCTCTGGCTCTACCTGGCCGCCTTCCTCCTCCTCTTCCGCTTCTTCGACCCCGTAGCCGCCGCCGTGGTCCTGGCGCTCTACTTCGCCTTCACGGTGGGGCTCTGGGGGACGGTCTACTACCACCTGCGCATCGGCACGCCGTGGACCAACTTCACCCGCTTCTGGCGGCTGGTGCTGGAGAACCCGGACCCCACCAGCGGGAACTTCCTGGAGCAGGCGCCCAAGACGCTGCTGCTGGTGCTCCTCTTCCGCTACCTGGTGGAACACCCCGGCTGGGGCTCCCTGGCCGCTGCCGAGGCCTTCATCCTGGCGGTGGGCGTGACCGCCGTGCTGGTCCACCAGTGGTTCTTCACCTGGGCGCCCGCGCCGCCGCTCACGCCCACGCGCGTCCGCAACACGGCGGGGCACCGCGTCAGCCGCCGCGTCATCGTCATCGCCATCGACGGCTGCCGGGCCGACCGGCTGCTGGAGGCGCGGACCCCCTGCATCGACCGCCTGCGCCGGGAGGGCGCGGACTTCCGGGACGTACGCACCGTCTATCCGGCCCGTACCGTCACCTGCTTCAGCTCCATGCTCACCGGTGCGCCGCCCCGCGTCCACGGCATGCGCAGCAACTTCGTGCCCAGCCTGGGCGTCAAGTGCGACTCCGTCTTCACCGCCTTCCGGCGGCAGGGGCTGCGGGCCAAGCTGGTGGGCATCGCGCACCTGGTGGACGCCTTCGGCGAGGAGGACGTGGAGACGGTCACGGCGGTCATGAACAACGACGAGATCGACCACGCCCTGAGCGCCAAGGGCAAGGAGGTTCTCCAGCGGGAGGACCCGGACCTGCTGGTGCTCCAGCTCCTCAGCGTGGACCAGACCGGCCACGCCCGGGGCAGCTACCACCGGGAGTACCTGGAGAAGATCGAGGAGACGGACCGCATTGTGGAGGAGTTCCTGGCGTGGTGCCGTCGGGAGGGCTACCTGGAGGATGCCACGGTGCTCATCACCGCGGACCACGGCCAGGGCATCGGCATCGGTGGGCACGGGCACATGAGCCGCACGGAGGTCCACGTGCCCTGCATCCTCTGGGGCAAGGGCGTCCCGGCGGGCCTGGTCTCCCATGAGCCCCGCACCCTCATGGACGTGGCGCCCACCGTCAGCTACTTCCTGGGCGCCCTGCCGCCGGAGCAGTCCGTGGGGCAGGTGCTGCTGGCGCCAGACGCCCCGGCGGCGGGAGTGGCGGAGCCGGTGGCCGTCATCATCCCTGCGTACAATGAGGCGGAGAACCTGCCGGAGGTGCTGGCCGCCATCCCGCGGGATGCCGCTCCGGACCTGCGGGTCCTGGTGGTGGACGACGGGTCGGACGACGGCACGGCGGAGGTGGCCCGCCGCTGCGGCGCGGACGAGGTGCTACGCCACGAGCGGAACCGCGGCCTGGGCGCCGCCCTGCGGACGGGCCTGGAGCGGGCACGGGAGCTCAACGCCCGCGCCGCCGTGTACTTGGACGGCGACGGCGAGTACGACCCGCGGCAGATCCCGTCCCTGCTGGCCCCGGTCCTGGCGGGGCAGGCGGACTACGTGGTGGGCTCCCGCTACCGGGGCAACCGCGACGGCCAGCCGTGGCTCCGCTTCCTGGGGAACCTGGCCTTCAGTGTCGGATTGTGCGTGCTGGCGGGCCGTCTCATCACCGACGGCCAGTCCGGCTTCCGCGCCTTCTCCCGCCGGGCGCTGGAGGTAGCGGAGATTGTCCACGACTACAACTACGCCCAGGTCCTGACCCTGGACCTGCTGAAGAAGGGCATGCGCTACCGGGAGGTGCCCATCTCCTTCCGGGCGCGCCGCCGGGGTCGCTCCTTCATCCGCTACCCGGAGTACGTCCGTCGCGTGCTGCCGGCCGTAGCGCGGGAGCTGCTGGCGGAGTGAGAGATCGGGAAGGGAGGACGGCGGAGGCATGTGGGCTGCGTTACTGATCACGCTGCGTGAGGGGTTGGAGGCCGCGCTGGTGGTGGCCATTGTGCTGGCGTACCTGCGGCAGATCGGCCGGCGGGACCGGTTCCGGTCCGTCTGGCTGGGGGTGGGCGGCGCCCTGGGGTTGTCCACCCTGGCCGGCGTGGTCGCCTACTTCGCGCTGGACGGCCTGGAGGGCGACGCCCGGCGCATCACCTTCGGCCTGGTGAGCCTGGCCGCCGTGGCCGTCCTCACCTGGATGATCTTCTGGATGCGGAAGCAGGCCGTGAACATCCGGAAGGAGCTCCAGGCCCAGGTGGACCGGGCGCTGGAGAGCGGCTCCACCCTGGCCCTGGCCTCCGTGGCGTTCTTCGCCATCCTGCGGGAGGGGTTGGAGACGGTCCTGTTCATGATGGCGGTCCTCACCGGCTCCTCCGGCCTGGAGGTGGGCCTGGGCGGCCTGCTGGGGCTGGCGGGCGCCGTGCTCTTGGGGTACCTGATCTACCAGGGCGGGCGGCGGATCAACCTCCGGCGCTTCTTCCAGGTGACGGGCATGCTCATCATCGTCTTCGCGGCGGGGCTCTTCGCCCGCGGCGTGGCGTGGCTCCAGGAGGCGGGCGTGCTCACCACGTACCTCTGGCCCGTCTGGAACCTCCGCGATAACGACATCGTGGGCCGCGGCACCTTCGCCCAGTTCCTCTCCGGGTTGCTGGGCTGGAATCCCTCGCCGTCCATCGAAGAGCTGCTGGCCTGGGCGCTCTACCTGATCGTGGCCGGCTGGTTCTTCCTCTCCGGCACCGCCGGGGCGCCGCGGCCAGCCGCCGCCGCGCCGGAGTCCCGCACGGCGGGCGGCTAGTTGTACTTCCCAAGGACGTTGTTTACAGGCGGGACGCCGGCGGAGCGCCACCGATGCCGCCGTGGGGTCGCTGATGATTATAGTACGCGAGGAACGGACGGAGGAGGTCCAGCCGGTCCTGATTGGCGGCGTAGGGCCGGGC
>DATCLE010000110.1:0-3805 GCA_036564075.1 Dehalococcoidia bacterium | reverse complement strand
GCGGGAGACACCGACAGCCTCGGCGGCCGCGGCGACGGACCAGCCGAGGTCGGTGACGCGCTGGACCAGCAGGAGCCTTCCGAACGGGGTGAGCTTGGCGGTACGATGGGCCATGAGGACCTCCTGACGGTAGGGATGGTTGGGATCACCCCATACCGCCTCGGGAGGTCCTCATCTGTCAACAACGTCGGTGGGAAGTACAACTAGGCCGCGACGCGCCGGAGGGACGGCGGGGCGCCGGCCACGGCCGGCGCCCCGCGTCGCGTCACGGCCGCCGCCGTCTCCGCAACCGACGTCGCACGGCCAGCGCCTCCCGTACGGCGTCCACCAACGCCGCAGGCTCCGCAGGCGCCTCCCGCACCAGGTCCGTCTGCTGCGCCCGCACCTCCGCCGGCATCCCTTCACTGCCCCACGTGAGCAGAACCGGGTGGTCCGGGTACGTTCTCCGGAGCGCCCGGATCAGCTCCGCGGAACCGGAGCCGTCTGGCCGGACGTAGAGCCACGGGTCGTAGACAAAGACGTCGGCCGTCTCGCAGAGGGCACAGCGGCCTGTGGTCAGCAACGGGCACGGCTTGTCAGGCCACGGGGGCCGGCCGCAGAGCGTGACCAGGAACCCCGCCCGCCGCAGCCATGCGGCGTACGTCGCGGCCAGGGCGCCGTCTCGCTGCACCACCAGCACCGTCGGCGGCGGGCGCTTCGGGCTCACGGCAACCTCCGCCTGGGCCGGCGACCGGCGCGAACGTGGCCGCGGGCCAGCGCGGCGCTGGCCTGCCGCAGCACCCAGCCCGCCTCAGCGTGCCAGCGGGGGAGCAGGACGAACGGCACCCGGCGGAGCGCCGGAACGGTCCGGAGGGCGCGCACGAGGCAGGGAACGCAGTACGGGCCGGGGTCCAGGAGCAGGACGTGCACGCGTCTCGTCGCGGCCGCGCGCCCGGGCACCTCCAGCGGGTAGCCCACCAGTTCCACCGTCCACCCGCGTTGGCGCAGCGCCTCCGCCAGCTCCTCAGCCAGCGGTCTGGACGGCTCCACGAGGAGTGCCACGGGCTGGTTCGCCCTGCCGTCCCGTCCGGGTCGTGCGGCGAGGAGTGCAGCGGTCATGGTTCCTCCCTCCCGCCGTCACCGAACCGTGGGGGTCAGACCTCTGGGGACGCCCGGGCGCGTTCGGCAGCGTCGCCCATGAGCAGGAGCAGCTCGTCGGGGTCGAAGGGCTTGGAGAGCACCCGCGCACGTAGCCGCGGCTGAAGGCCCTTGCGCTCCGACGGTCCCGCCAAGATCACCGCCGGCGGCAGGCTGCCCAGGGTTTCCTGGAGGTCGGCTCCGTCGAGGCCGTCGAGGTCCAGGACGAGGACGTCCACCCGTTCCGCGCTGCACCGCCGCCGCGCCTCCTCCACGGTGGGGACGGTCCACGCCCGAAAGCCGTGACTGGCTAAGAAGGCCCAGAGGAGACGGCCCAACAGGGCGTCCGGTTCTACGATGACGACTGACGTCATGGTCTGGCTCCCGGGACCCCCTCCCGCGGGGGCCGCCGCAGGAGACGTCTCCTGCGGCACTCTCCGTATGCAACGTACCGCGCCGGCGCCGGCACGTCTGTCCGGCGCCACATGGCAGCGGCGGCGGGGGATTTCCCCACACCGGTGCGGCCGGCGGACGGTCTCAGGAGGACGGCGGCACGGGGGGCGTTCCATCCTTGGGCGGAGCCCAGAGGGGATAGGGGATCCCCGCCAGCCGGTTGATGAGGAAGGCCTGGACCGTGAGCAAGACCACTGCCAGCATGAGGACCGCCACCTGCCATGGCTCCCGGAGGATCCCCAGGGAGATGATGAGCGTGGTGGCCCCGGCGGGCGGATGGGGGACGCGACACCAGACCATGAGGCCGCTGGTGAAGCCGAGGGAGCAGGCAGCCGCCAGCACCCGCGGCCAGGTCACGCCGGTGGTGACGGCGGGGCCCTGGTCCAGGAGACCGAAGGCGGCCAGGCTGAGCCAGCCGACGGCGGCGCCGATGAGGTGGCCGAGGACCGTGTTCCGGGGCGACGCCGCGGGCGCCGTGGGGGTGTAGAAGCAGAGGAACGCCGTAGGCCCCAGGGACGGGAAGACCAGGGGAGCCCGCGTCGCCAGCGCCGCCAGGGACATGAGGGCAATGCTCAGGAATCCGTTGATGAGGCTGAAGAGGCCCAGCAGAGGGACGGAGCTGTGGTGCTCCAGGAGGTAGGTGAGCTGGAGGCGGCGGCCCAGGCCCCGCAGGACCTCCGACATCTCGCCGCCCAGGGGGTGCTCCGGATCGATCCGGAACCGCCGCTCGGGCGCCGGCCGGCGCGGTCGCTCCTCCCCCATGGCTACGGGCGCCGCGGCGTGCCGCGCTCCAGGAGCCGGAGGGCCCCCAACCCGCCGAGGAAGACGGCGCCGGAGAAGGCGGCCAGCGTCCACACCTCGGACCCGGCGCCGGCCAGGTAGAGGTCCAGCGCCACCGTGAGGAGCCAGAGCTGGATCCCCAGCATGATGATGCCCACCGTGACCGCCGCCAGGAGCATGGCCCGCCGGCCTGGCGGCACGGCCGGCTCCAGCTCCCCCTGGGACCCACGGCCGTCCGGCGGCTCCGCCCCCGTGCTCCCGCTCACGGCGTCTCCTCCAGGGCGTAGATCATCCCGTCCCGCTCCTCCAGGCGGATGCGCGGCAGGCGGCGCTGCGGCGGCCCCGCCACCGGCTCCCCCGTCTCAAGGGCGAACACGCCGTCATGGCACGGGCAGAAGAGGCGGCCCTGCTCCCGCTGGTAGTAGACGGCACACGCCAGGTGCGTGCACTTCTGGCTGTACGCCACAAAGCCGCTCCCCGTGTTGATGAGCACCGCCTGGTCCCCCGGCCCCGGGTACTCGAAGTAGACGGCCTCGCCCGGCGCCACGGCATCCGCCCGGACCACCGGCGCGGGGGTCCCCCGCCGACGGCCGGTGAGCGTGCCCAGTGCCGCCAGCACCACCGTACCGGCAAACAGCGCCGCCGACCCCAGGACCGTGAAGCGCAGGAACTCCCGCCGTGACACCAGGTCGTCGGCGTCCTGGCGGTACGGGAACTCCCGCCGCCACCGGGGCGGGCCGCCGTCGGCCGGCCTCCCCCCCGCGCGAAGCCGCATCATACCACCCACGCCTCCTCTCTCCCGGGCGGCGCCTCCACCCCCGTCTCCCGCAGCAGGGCCGCCACGTCCAGCATCGCCGCCTCGCTGGGGAGGACGTGGTAGACGCGCGTCTGCACCTGCTGCGTCCCGAAGCCGGTACGGTTCACGGCGCGCCCGCGCCGCTGGTTGGCGAACTCTTCATACGTGCCGTACCAGAGCGCATCCGTGGGACAGGCCTGGGCGCACCACGGCTGGAGGCCCTGGACCGTCCGGTCGTAGCAGAGGTTGCACTTCTTCATGAGGCGGGCCGCCACGTCGAACTTCGGCACGCCGAAGGGGCAGGCGTAGACGCAGTTGCGGCAGCCGATGCAGCGGGAGGGGTCCGCCTGCTGTACCACGCCCTCCTCGCTGATGAAGATGGCCTGTGCCGGGCACACTTGCGCGCACGGCGCTACCGGGTCTTCGCAGTGCATGCAGACCGTGGGCTGGGTGGCCACGCTCCATCCCCGGTCGATGAAGTCCACCATGATCATGCTCTCGCCCTTGTGGGAGTCGCACTCCCGGCAGGCGGCCTCGCAGGCCCGACAGCCGATGCAGCGAGCCGGATCAACGAAGAGCGTCTTGACCACGGGTGGCACCTCCCGTTGCCGGTCAGTGGGCCAGGCCCTCCCGCGCGGCGGGCGACTTCGTCTCCCCCAC
>DATCLE010000109.1:0-9206 GCA_036564075.1 Dehalococcoidia bacterium | reverse complement strand
GGGTACGGCTTGGACGCGAAGGCCTTCATTGTGAACCCGGACCAGGCCACGCTCCAGGCCATGACTCTCCAGATGCCGAACGCGCGGCCCACGCCCTTCGGCAACGTGAACGTGGAGACGCGGGCCACGGCCCGCTCCGCCGATAGCACGTACATTGTCACCGACGACCCCGACGCCCACGTCGGCCACCAGACGGTGGACCGGCGGACGGCGGAGGCCGTGGCCCGGATGCAGGACGAGTACATCCGCGGCCGGGAGATGGTGGTGGTGGAGGGCTTCATCGGCCTGGAAGGGGCGTTCCGGGCCCCCGCACGCCTCATCATCGAACGGTCCAACGCCAACATCGCGGGGATGCAGGACTTCCTGTACTACCATGACGGCGTCTTCCGGGAGCCCCGCCTCACCATCATCTACACGCCGAACCTGCCGGCCCCCGGCTACCCCAGCAACCGCCTGATCCTGGTGGACCTGGAGGCGGGCGTCACCCGCATCCTCAACTCCGACTACTTCGGGGAGTCCAAGAAGAGTGGGCTCCGCATGTGGAACGACATCGTCTACCGGGGCGGCGGCCTGCCGCTGCACGCCGGCTGCAAGGTGATCCCCGTGGGGGACCGGGAGCGGGTGATGCTCATCATCGGCCTCTCCGGCACCGGCAAGACCACCACCACCTTCACCCGCCAGAACAACTCCCTCCCCGTGCAGGACGACTTCGTGGCGCTGATGCCGGACGGCACCGTCCGCGTGACGGAGAACGGCTGCTTCGCCAAGACCTTCGGGCTCTCCCCGGAGACGGAGCCCATGATCTACCGGGGCGTCACCATGCCCAACGCCTACCTGGAGAACGTCTCCCAGCCGGCGCCGGACGTCATCGACTTCCACGACCGCAGCTACACGGAGAACGGGCGGGCCGTCTTCCCCCTCAGCAACATCCAGTACTACGATCCGACCCGCCTAGGGCCGGCGGAGTTCTTCCTGATCCTGAACCGAAACGACAACATCGTCCCCGCCGTGGCCCGGCTGTCGGGCGCGCAGGCGGCCGCCTACTTCATGCTGGGGGAGACGCAGGGCACCTCCGCCGGCGGCGCCGCCGAGATGGGCAAGGCACTCCGCGTCCCCGGCACCAACCCCTTCTTCCCGCTGCCCCACGCCCTCCAGGGCAACCGGTTCCTGGAGATCCTCCGCCAGCACCCCATGCAGGTCTTCCTGCTGAACACGGGCTGGGTGGCCGGCGGCGCCGACGACCCCCGCGCGAAGAAGGTGGAGATCCGCCACTCCTCCGCCATCGTCAAGGCCATCGCGGAGGAGACCATCACGTGGGAGGAGGACCCGGACTTCGGCTACCAGGTGGCCGCCCACGTGCCGGGCTTCCCGGAGGAGGACGCGGACCTGCTCCAGCCGCTCCGGCGCTACCGGGCCCAGGGCCGCGAGGGCGAGTACCGCGAACTGGTGGCCCGCCTGAAGGCGGACCGCCGGGCGGCGCTGGAGCGCTTCCCCGGCCTGGACCCCACCATCCTCCAGGCCGTCGGCTGAGGGGCCGGCGCCGCGGCGGGAGGCCCCACGGCGCAGCCCGCAGGCCGGGTCCGGGTGGAGGCGGAGCGCCTCATCGGCGCGCCGGCCCCCACCGTCTGCGGGCTCATCGCCGACGAGCGGCAGCACCACCCCCGCTTCCTGCCGCCGGCGTTCTCCCACCTCACCGTGGAGCAGGGCGGGGTGGGGGACGGCACCGTCGTCGCCTTTGACCTCCGCGTGGGCGGGGTCCGGCGCCGCGTCCGGGCGTGCATCACGGAGGAGCAGCCGGGCCGCGTGCTCCAGGGGATCGACCTGGACAGCGGCGCCGTGACCACGTTCGACGTGACGCCGGAGGGCGACGCCAGCCGGGTCCGTATTCGCACGGCTTGGCACCCGGCCGGAGGCCTGCGGGACTGGGTGGAACGGCGGCTGGCGCCCCGGCTCCTCCTCCGCCTCTACGGGGACGAGCCGGCGAACCTGGACCGCTACGCGCGGGCGCAGGCCCGCGGCGGCTGATGCCCACACCGCGGGAGAGGAAGCAGAGGCCGATGGCCACGATCAGGTAGACCGCCGGGGACTCCGCCCCCTCCACCCGGCTGGACTCCCCCGCCAGCGAGATCACGTTCGCCACCGCCACGGCCCCCGGGACGGCCGGCTCGTACGGAACAGGGACAGGTGCCGCATGCCGGCTCCGGAGGCGCGCCGCCTCCACCGTACGGCACAGCCCGGCGGCCGGTGCTCACCCAGACGGACCATGCCCCCACCGCCCCGCCGCTACTCCTCCTGAGGGACGCCTGCCCGCCCGGAAGCCGGTACCCTGGAAGAGAGGGCACGCCCCACCGGCCCCCGTCACGCCTGCACGAAGCGGCTGACACAGCGGGGGCTCCATCCCATCCCGGAGGCCGCAGCCCCCGACCGCACCGCCGCCCGTCGCGTGCGGTGCAGCACCCCAGCGGTTCCGGAGCCCGTCCCCGCGGACCCCGGCCGGGGGACAGGAGAGGTACGGACATGGCGCGAACAGCGGCGGACATCCTCATCGACACCATCCGGGACTGGGGCGTGGAGGTGATCTTCGGCCTCCCGGGCGACGGCATCAACGGCATCATGGAGGCGCTGCGCCAGCGGCAGGACCGGGTGCGGTTCATCCAGGTCCGCCATGAGGAGGCCGCCGCCTTCATGGCCTGCGGCTACGCCAAGTTCACCAACCGGCTGGGCGTCTGCCTGGCCACCTCCGGGCCCGGCGGCCTGCACCTGATCAACGGCCTGTACGACGCCAAGCTGGACGGCCAGCCGGTGCTGGCCATCACCGGCCACCACTACCACGACCTCATCGATACCCACTCCCAGCAGGACGTGGACCTGGACCGGGTCTTCGCGGACGTCTCGGTCTACAGCATGCGGGTGATGGGCGCGGCCCACGTGGAGAACGTGGCGGACCTAGCCTGCCGCACCGCCCTCAGCTACCGGGGCGTGGCCCACATCAACGTCCCCACGGACCTCCAGGAGCAGGAGTGGGAGGCGGGCGAGCGTTCCCCGCGCAACCTCCCCCACCACACCTCCGATGTGCCGGCCCTCCGCGCCGGCCTGCCCTCCGAGGACGACCTGCGCCGCGCGGCGGAGGTGCTGAACGCCGGCCAGCGGGTGGCCATCCTCGCGGGCCGGGGCGCGCTGGCCGCCACCGACGAGCTGGAGGAGACGGCGGAGGTCCTGGGGGCGCCCATCGTCAAGGCGCTGCTGGGCAAGACGGCCGTGCCGGACGACAGCCCGTACACCACCGGCGGCATCGGCCTGCTGGGGACCGGCCCCTCCCAGGAGGCGCTGGAGAGGTGCGACACGCTGCTGCTGGTGGGCACCTCCTTCCCCTACATCGAGTTCTACCCCAAGCCGGGCCAGGCCCGCGCCGTCCAGATCGACTTCGACCCGGCGCGCATCGGCCTCCGCTACCCGGTGGAGGTGGGGCTGGTGGGGGACAGCCGGCGGAGCCTTCGGGCGCTGCTGCCGCTGCTGCGGCGCAAGGAGGATCGCAGCTTCCTGGAGCGGGCCCAGCGCGGCATGCAGGCGTGGTGGGACCTCATGGAGGAGCGGGGCACCCGGCGGGACACGCCCATGAAGCCCCAGGTGGTGGCCCGGGAGCTGGGCCGACGGCTCCGCAACGACGCCATCATCGCCACGGACAGCGGCACCGTCACCACCTGGGCCGCGCGCCAGATCAAGGCGCAGCGCGGCCAGATGTTCTCCCTCTCCGGCATGCTGGCCTCCATGGCGTGCGGCCTCCCGTACGCCATCGCCGCGCAGGTGGCGTACCCGGAGCGGCAGGTGGTGGCCTTCGTGGGTGACGGCGGCTTCTCCATGCTCATGGCGGAGTTCGCCACCGCCGTCAAGTACAACCTGCCCGTGAAGGTCATCGTCATCAAGAACAACACCCTGGGGCAGATCAAGTGGGAGCAGATGGTCTTCCTGGGCAACCCGGAGTACGGCGTGGAGCTCCAGCCCATCGACTTCGCAGCCTTCGCCCGGGCCTGCGGCGGGGCCGGCTTCAGCGTAGAGGACCCGCAGCAGTGCGGCGACGTGCTGGACGCCGCCCTCGCCACCCCGGGCCCGGCACTGGTGGAGGCGGTGGTGGACCCGTTCGAGCCGCCGCTCCCGGCCAAGATCACGCGGGACCAGGCCGTCAAGTTCGCCCAGGCGCTCATCCGGGGTGAGCCGAACCGGGAGCGCATCGCCCTCACGGCCCTCTCGGACAAGGTGCGGGAGCTCATCTGAGGGGCGCAGGCGGGCAGCCCCGGGGACAGGGAGGGCCTATGCCGCCGTTCGGCGCGGGCGGCGCCGCCGTGGACCGCCTGGACGTCTCGGCCTACACCGTGCCCACCGACTACCCGGAGTCCGACGGGACGCTGGCCTGGGACAGCACCACCGCGGTGGTGGCCCAGGCCCGGGCGGCCGGGGTGACCGGCCTGGGGTACACCTACGCGGACACCGCCACCGCCCGCCTGATCTCGGAGCTGCTGGCGGCGGCCGTCCTGGGCCGGGACGCCATGGATATCCCCGGCGCCTGGGCCGCCATGGTGGGCGCCATCCGGAACTTGGGCCGGCCGGGCATCGCCTCCATGGCCATCGCCGCGGTGGACAGCGCCCTCTGGGACCTCAAGGCCCGGCTCCTGGGGGTGCCGCTGGTGGCCCTGCTGGGGAGCGTGCGGGACGCCGTCCCCGTCTACGGCAGCGGCGGCTTCACCTCCTACCCGCCGGACCGGCTCCAGGCGCAGTTGGGCGGCTGGGCGGCGGCCGGGATCCGCGCCGTGAAGATGAAGGTGGGCCGGCAGCCGGAGGCGGACCCCCACCGCGTCCGTGCCGCGCGGGAGGCCATCGGCCCCGGGACGGAGCTGTTCGTGGACGCTAACGGCGCCTACAGCCGCAAGCAGGCGCTGGCCCTGGCGGAGGAGTTCGCCCGTTCCGGCGTGACCTGGTTCGAGGAGCCCGTCTCCTCCGACGACCTGGCGGGGCTGCGGCTGCTGCGGGACCGCGCCCCCGCGGGCATGGAGATCGCTGCGGGGGAGTACGGGTATGACCTGCCCTACTTCCGCCGCATGCTGGAGGCGGGGGCGGTGGACGTGCTCCAGGCGGACGCCACGCGGTGCGCGGGCGTCACGGGGTTCCTGGCGGTGGGGGCGCTCTGCCAGGCCCACGGCCTGCCGCTCTCGGCGCACACGGCGCCCTCCCTCCACGCCCACGTCTGCTGCGCCCTGACGCCGGTCCGGCACGTGGAGTACTTCCATGACCACGCGCGCATCGAAGCGCTGCTGTTCGAAGGCGCCCTAACGCCGGTGGACGGCGCCTTGCGCCCGGACCGCTCCCGGCCCGGCACAGGCCTGACGCTGAAGCGCACCGACGCGGAGCGCTACGCCGTGTGAGGAGGAACCGCACCATGGGGATCACAACGCGCGAGAGGACCGGGACGCGGCAGGAGGTGGACGCCCAGGCCCTGGCGGCCGCGCTCCGCCGGCGGCTCCGGGGCGAGGTGCGGTTCGACGCGGGCAGCCGCGCCCTCTACGCCACGGACTCCTCCAATTACCGTCAGGTCCCCATCGGCGTGGTGATCCCGCGGGACGCGGAGGACGTGCAGGAGGCGGTAGACGCCTGCCGCCGCTTCGGGGCGCCCGTCCTGGCGCGCGGCGGTGGCACCAGCCTGGCGGGCCAGTGCTGCAACGTGGCCGTGGTCCTGGACATGTCCAAGTACATGAACCGCGTCTTGGCGCTGGACCCGGAGGGCCGCACGGCGCGCGTGCAGCCGGGGACCGTCCTGGACGACCTGCGGCGGGCGGCGGAGCGTCACGGCCTCACCTTCGGCCCGGACCCCGCCACCCACGACCACTGCACCCTGGGCGGCATGATCGGCAACAACTCCTGCGGGGTCCACTCCGTCATGGCCGGGCGGACGGCGGAGAACGTGGAGGAGCTGGAGGTCCTGACGTACGACGGCCAGCGCCTGCGCGTGGGCCGCACCGGCGACGGGGACCTGGAGCGCATCATCGCCGGCGGCGGCCGGCGCGGCGAGATCTACGCCCGGCTCCGGGAGCTGCGGGACCGCTACGCCGACGAGATCCGCCGCCGGTTCCCCCGGATCCCCCGCCGCGTCTCCGGCTACGGCCTGGACGAGCTGCTGCCGGAGCACGGGTTCCACGTGGCCCGCTCCCTGGTGGGCAGCGAGAGCACCTGCGCGCTGACCCTGGAGGCCACGGTGCGGCTGGTGGAGAGCCCGCCGGCCCGCGTCCTGCTGGTCCTGGGCTACCCAGACATCTTCACCGCGGGCGACCACGTGCCGGAGGTGATGGCCTCCGGGCCCGTGGGCCTGGAGGCGCTGGACGACCGGCTGACGGAGCTGGCCCTGGCCCAGCATCTGCACCCACGGGACATTGCCCTGCTGCCGGAGGGCCGCGGCTGGCTGCTGGCGGAGTTCGGCGGGAGGGACGCCGCGGAGGCGGAGGCGGCGGCGCAACGGCTGGCGGACCGGCTCCGGCAGGGCGGAAGCCCGCCATCCGTGCGGCTCTTCCGGGACCCGGCGGAGCAGCGACGCCTCTGGACCGTCCGGGAGTCCGGCCTGGGCGCTACCACGTTCCTCCCGGATGGCGCCATCTCCTGGCCCGGCTGGGAGGACGCCGCCGTCCCGCCGGACCGGCTGGGGCCGTACCTGCGGGAGTTCCGTGCCCTGCTGGATCGGTACGGCTATGACGGCTCGCTGTACGGCCACTTCGGCCAGGGCTGCGTCCACACCAGCACGGACTTCGACCTGGAGACGGGCCCCGGCATCCGCACGTTCCGCTCCTTCATCCAGGACGCGGCGGACCTGGTGCTGAAGTACGGCGGCTCCTTCTCCGGCGAGCACGGCGACGGCCAGGCGCGCGGCGAGCTCCTGGCCAAGATGTTCGGCCGGGACCTGGTGGAGGCCTTCCGGGAGTTCAAGTCCATCTGGGACCCGGCGTGGAAGCTGAACCCGGGCAAGGTGGTGGACCCCCACCCGCTGGACCAGGACCTGCGCCTGGGGACGCGGTACAACCCGCCCCACCTGCGCACCCACTTCCAGTTCCCGGACGACGGCGGAAGCTTCGCCCGGGCCACGCTCCGCTGCGTGGGGGTGGGGAAGTGCCGGCGCCTGGGCAGCGACGACCCGTCGGACGCCACCATGTGCCCCAGCTTCATGGTCCTGCGGGAGGAGGAGCACACCACCCGCGGCCGGATGCGCCTCCTCTTCGAGATGCTGGAGGGCCACCCCCTGACGGGCGGCTGGCGGGACCCGCACGTGCGGGAGGCGCTGGACCTCTGCCTCTCGTGCAAGGGCTGCAAGGGGGACTGCCCCGTGAACGTGGACGTGGCCACGTACAAGGCGGAGTTCCTCTCCCACTACTACGCCGGCCGGCTCCGGCCCCGCACCGCCTACACCCTGGGCCTGGTCTACTGGTGGGCCCGTCTGGCGTCCCGCGCCCCTTGGCTGGCCAACGCCGTCACCCAGGCGCCGCTGCTCCGCGGCGTGGCCAAGCGGGCCGCGGGCGTGGCACCGGCCCGCCGTATCCCCGCCTTCGCGCCGCAGACGTTCACGGCGTGGTTCCGGCGGCGCGGTGCATCTGCCCCTGAAGGGGCCGGCGGGTCGCGGGTGGTCCTCTGGGCGGACACCTTCCACAACCACTTCCATCCGGAGGTGGCCCGCGCCGCTGTGGCGGTGCTGGAGCGGGCGGGCTGCCGGGTGGTGGTGCCGGAGCGCTCCCTCTGTTGCGGCCGTCCGCTCTACGACTACGGCATGCTGGACGCGGCGGAGCGGTTGCTCCGGGAGGTGCTGGACGCCCTCCGGCCGGAGCTGCGGGCGGGCACGCCCATCGTGGTGCTGGAGCCCAGTTGCCTGGCCGTCTTCCGCGACGAGCTATCGGCCCTCCTGCCCCACGACGAAGACGCCAAGCGGCTCCGCAGCCAGGCGGTCCTCCTGAGCGAGTTCCTGACCCGGCACGTGGGCACGGACCGTCTCCCCACGCTCCGCCGGGCGGCGGTGGTGCATGGCCACTGCCACCAGAAGGCCGTCCTGGGCATGGAGGCGGAAACGGAGGTGCTCTCCGCCCTGGGGCTGGACTACCGGCTCCTGCCCTCCGGCTGCTGCGGCATGGCCGGCGCCTTCGGGTTCGAGCGGGGGGAACACTACGACGTGTCCATCCGCGCCGGGGAGCGGGTGCTGCTGCCGGCCGTGCGGGAGGCGGGGGAGGAGACGCTGATCATCGCCAACGGCTTCAGCTGTCGTGAGCAGATCGCGCAGACCACGGACCGGCGGGCCCTCCACCTGGCTCAGGTGGTGTGGCTGGCCATGGAGCACGGCCCGGCGGGACCGCCCGGCCCCTACCCGGAGGCGGCCTGCGCCCCTCCGGCCGGCGGGGTCCCCCGTGGGGCGCTGCTGGCACTGGGCGCGGCGGCGCTGGGCGCGGTGGCCGTCCTGGCGGCCCGGCGGGCCGGAGGGAGGAGGACTCGGTGAGAGCGAAGCTGATCCAGGAGCACGGCGAGAGGACCTACGCCGTCATCTTCGAGACGGGCGATGAGGTCATGGCGGGGCTGCACGCCTTCGCGAGGCAGCAGGGGCTGACGGCCGCCCACTTCACCGCCATCGGCGCGTTCAGCCGCGCCACGCTGGGCTTCTTCGAGTGGGAGTCCAAGCAGTACCGCCCCATCCCGGTGGAGGAGCAGGTGGAGGTCCTCTCCCTGGTGGGCGACGTGGCCCTCCAGCAGGGCGAGCCCAAGGTGCACGCCCACGCGGTGGTGGGCACGGCGGAGGGCCTGGCGCGGGGCGGGCACGTCTTGGAGGCGTACGTCCGCCCTACGCTGGAGGTGATCTTGACGGAGGCGCCGGCCCACCTGCGCCGGGAGGTCGACCAGGAGAGCGGCCTGGCGCTCATCCGGGTGTGACGCAGCCCGCAGCCCCGGCGGGGAGAGGGAAGGACGGAGATGACGGAGCAGCACGCGCAACCCCAGGCCCCCGGCCGGCAGCAGGGCACCCTGCCGCAGGAGGAACGGGACGGCAGCGTGCTGGTCAAGGATAGCCACGGCTTCGGGCTGTACTACCACGACTGCCGCTACCTGAACGGCTACGAGCTGCGGCTGGCGGGGACGGAGCCCCACCCCCTGGTCAGCACGGCCGCCCGTGGCTACATGGCCGTGTTCGAGCTCAC
>DATCLE010000108.1:0-25090 GCA_036564075.1 Dehalococcoidia bacterium | reverse complement strand
GCGGTGCTGTGGTACGCGGGCCTGGGCTTCCTGCCGGTGGTGCTCATCGCCGCGGTGCTGCTGGGCGTGCAGTACTACTTCTCGGACAAGCTGGTGCTGGCGTCCATGGGGGCGAAGGTGGTCTCGCCCCAGGACGCGCCGGAGCTGCACGCCATGATCGAGCGGCTCTGCGTGCTGGCGGACCTGCCCAAGCCCAAGGTGGCGGTGGTGCATACCAGCGTGCCCAACGCCTTCGCCACGGGCCGCAACCCGAAGAACGCGGTGGTGGCGGTGACCACCGGCATCATGGAGACGCTGGACCGGCAGGAGCTGGAGGCCGTGCTGGCGCACGAGCTGTCCCACATCAAGAACCGGGACGTCACGGTCATCACCATCGCCAGCTTCTTCGCCACCGTCGCCTCCCTCATCATGCAGTTCGCCTTCTGGGGCTTCGGCTTCGGTGGCCGGGACCGGGACCGCGGCGCCGGGGCGGTGCTGCTGGTCTACCTGGCCTCCATCCTGGTCTGGATCATCAGCTTCTTCCTGATCCGGGCGCTCTCCCGCTACCGGGAGCTGGCCGCGGACCGGGGCGGCGCCTACATCACGGGGGCGCCCCGGAACCTGGCCTCCGCGCTGTTGAAGATCAGCGGCTCCATGGCGCGCATCCCGGACCGTGACCTGCGGCAGGTGGAGGAGATGAACGCCTTCTTCATCATCCCGGCGCTGCGGAAGAACTCCCTGGAGAGCCTGTTCTCCACGCACCCCTCCTTGGACCAGCGGCTGGAGCAGCTCCAGCGGCTGGAGCAACAGTTGGAGGGCCTGTGAGGATCCTGGACATCCTGTTCGGCCGGACGCGCCCCGTCAAGGCCCGGCCGGATGCCATCTTCGCCATGGCCACCGCGGCCGTCACCCTGGAGACGCGCCTGGAGCTCAAGCCGGCCGGCCGGGCCGGCATCTGCTTCAAGCCGGTGGGCTCCTCCTACTTTGAGGAGCTGGAGCGGGACCTGGACCGGATCCTGGAGCTGAGCGAGCGGGAGACATCCACCAAGGTGGACTCCCGGGAGGACCAGTACGGCTTCCGCTGGGTGGTGCTGGAGGACCGGGACTTCGAGGACTTGGTGAACACCATCTACCTGGTGAGCAGTGAGCTCCAGGCCCACGGCTTCGGGGAACAACTGCTGGCCGCCGTCTTCCGCTTTGAGCGGAAGGAGCGGCCGGTCTTCTGGATCTACAACTACAAGCGGGGGACGTTCTACCCCTTCGTGCCGCTGGGCCAGGGGAGGCGCCGGGACAACGGCTTGGAGCTGCGGCTCCAGGCGGTGATGGCGCGGGAGCTGCCCGTGGAGCAGCAGACGGAGCAGTGGTTCGCCCTCTGGGACGTGCCGGTCTGACGGCGCGGCCGTGCCGGACGCGACGAGGCGGGCCTGGAGGGCCCGCCTCTCTGCGTCCACGCGGTCCGGGCGCTGGGCGGCCCTAGCCGGGGATCAGCCCCTCGCCGGCGAAGAGCTCCTGCACCTCTTCCAGGCTGCTGTCCGGCGCCGGGACCACCACGTCAGACTCCACCAGCTCCTCCACCGGCACCGGCGTCCCGTTCTGCCGCACCAGGTCGATCATCTGCGGGAACAGCCGCCCAAACGCCTCCTGGTCCCCCCGTGCCACGGCCTCCACGATCTGGTTGTCCAGCTCGTTCAGTTGGTCCAGCAGGGCGCCGGGCAGCCGGTACTGCCCCTCGGTGAGAATCCGTACGATCACTGGCCGGCCTCCAGTTGCTTGGGCTGGTCGCCGGGCCCCAGCTCCGCCTTCATCCGTTGCAGCTCCAGCTCCACGTTCTGCTGGGCGGCCACGCGCTGGAGCTCCCGGCCCAGCGGGTCCGTGTCCGTCACGTCCTCCAGGATGCCCGTCTCCACCAGCTCGTCGATGGCGGCGGCGCGGGCCTGCATGGACTCCGTCTTATCCTGGGCCCGCTGGATGGCCATCCCCACGTCCGCCATCTCCTCAGAGATGCCGGAGACCGCCTCGCCGATGCGCACCTGGGCCTCCGCCGCGGAGTACTGGGCCTTGATGACCTCCTTCTGGGTCCGGAACGCCTCGATCTTGGCGGAGAGGCGCTGCTCCGCCATGGTGAGCTTCTGCTGCTCCTGCTCCAGGTTGGCGATCTGCTGGTCCAGGCCGGAGATCTGGGCCAGCGCCAACTGCTTCCGCTGGAGCGCCATCCGGGCCAGGTCCTCCCGGCCGGCCGAGAGCGCCTGCCGCGCCTGCTGGTCCAGCCGCCCGATATCGTCCTTCAGCTTCCCGGCCTGGATCTCCAGCCGCCGTCGGGACGCGGTGACCTCTACCAGGCCCCGCTTCACGTCGCGCAGCATCTCCACCTGCTTCTCGTACGAGTAGTCCAGCGTCTCGCGGGGGTCCTCCGCCTGGTCCAAGACCTTGCTGATCTTGGACTTCAGGATCGTCGACATACGGGACATCAGTCCCATGGCGCCCTCCTTCCTGTGACGTACCGCCATTGTAGGTGCATCCAGGAGGTCTGTAAATGACGCCGGGAAGCGCGTGAACGTACGCGCGCGGGCCGGTAGAATGGGAGGAGAGGCGCCGGCAGTCGAACGAGCGAGCGGGGAGCGTCCGTTGGAAAGGGTTGTCCCGTGGCAGTGACCGGCCGGAGGCGGCGCCGGCTCCGCCGGGCCGTCTGGGCTACCGTCGCTGCCGTCCTGGCCATCCAGGCCGTCTTCGTTGTCCTCAACCTGAAGCACCGGTCCGGCCCGTGGGACCTGGAGGCGGAGTACGGCTACCCCGCCCTGCTGGACGCCGGCCTGCTGGCGGCGGGCTCGCTCCTCTGCCTCGCCTACGGCCTGTGGGGGTTGCTTCGCCCGCAGGCGGCGGGGCGCCCGCGCGGCTGGCTGGCCCTGGGCCTGGTGCTGGCGTGGCTCTTTACGGACGCCACGCTGGCCCTCCACGAGCGGGTGGTGCCGGAGCTCCAGCCGTGGCTGGCCGGCTCCGGCGTGACCCTGCCGCCGTGGTTCTGGCTGATCCCGTACACCCCGCTCATGGTCGTGAGCGGCCTGGTCATCCTCTCCCAGGCGTGGCACCTGTACGGCCGGGACCGGCTGGCGGGCGCCGCCTGCGTCCTGGGCCTGGCCTGCTGGGGTGGGGCCGTGCTGGTGGAGCCGCTGGGGCTGGAGCTCTGGCAGTTCAGCCATCCGTACCTCTACACCGTGGCCGTGGTGGTGGAAGAGACCCTGGAGGTTGCCGGCGCGCTGGGCGTGCTGGCCGGCGTGGCCCGCTACGCCGCCGCGGACGCGGCGGCCGTCGCCCCCGCGCCGGAGCCGGAGCCCGCCGGCGCCGGTAGCCGCTGATCCCCCGGCCCGGGCTGCCGGACGCGGCGCCGGTGCACTATGATGGGTCTGTCTTCAGCCGCACGGAAGGAGGGGCGCCATGGCACCGCTGAGCGAGGAACAGGTCCGGCAGGGCCTCGCCGGGTTGTCCGGCTGGTCCTACGGGGAGAACGCCATCAGCAAGCGGTACACCTTCCCCGGCTTCCCGGACGCCGTGAAGTTCGTGAACCGGGTGGCGGACCTGGCGGAGGGGATGAACCACCACCCGGACATCACCATCAACTACAACGCCGTCCTGCTGACCCTCTCCACCCACAGCGAGGGGGGCGTCACGGACAAGGACCTGGCCCTGGCCCGGCAGATCGAGGAGGCGGCGGAGCGGGAGGCCCGGTAGCCGGGCGGCTCACCGCGGGGCCACCGGCCCAGCCGGGAGGCTCCCCTGCTGCAGCAACTCCGGCAGGTACCCGTACCCGTCGATCCACCACGAGGCGACGGCGGAGCCGCGCGCCGTCTTCGCCAGGGTGCCGGCCACGCTCCCGTCCCCGCTCACGATCCACAGCTCCCCCTCGTAGGCCAGCAGGATCCAGCCGCCGTCCGGCGACCAAGTGACGAAGTAGGGGCGGGTGTACTCCGGGCCGTTGAAGTCGAACACCTTGGTCCGGGCCGTGCCGTCCACCACGTAGACGGAGCCCTCCTCATCGAAGTCCACGCGCTGGCCGCGGACGGAGACGGGGTTGGAGCGCTGGACGTGGCTCGCCCACGGCGTGGTGGTGGCCTCCCCCGTGCGCAGGTTCAGGCGGGTGACCACCAGGTGGCCCGAGCCAGCCTCCAGGTACGCCACCGTCTCGGCGTCCAGCCAGGAGAGGCCCACCACGTCCGTCCCCGGGCAGGCAACCGCCTCCCGGCGCTCGCCGGAGGCGCGGGCCCGCACCACGCAGCCGTCCGGGCCCACGTAGAGGATCTCGCCGGGGATGGAGGGCACGGGCTCCTTGGCCAGGGACGGCGGCGAAGGGTCCAGCCGGCCGGTCCAGACCAGCAGCACGGCCAGGACGGCCACGGCGGCCAGCCCCAGCACCACGGCGGCGGCGTAGAGACGGTTCCTCACGGCGCGGACTCCGCCGCCGGGCGCCGGCGGGCCGCCGCCAGCAGGAGCGCCAGCGCCACCAGGAGCGCGCCGCTCAGGATCAGGGCTACCGGCGCGCCCAGCTCCTCCTCGAACTGGTCGAACATGAGGGTCACCAGCCCGATGAAGAGCCCCACGACGCCCGGCACCAGGTACGCGAAGGTGGACCACCGGAGGCCCGCGGCCAGCAGCCCGCCCGCCGCCGCCAGGACGGCCAGGTCCGCCCAGACGTCCTCCCGGTACCAGCGCGCCTGGTAGAGCCCGCCCACCACGCCCAGCGCCGAGAGGAGCCGGACCGAGAGGCGGGGCAGCGCCAGGCCCGTCTCCGCCAGGGCCGCCCCCGCGCCGCCGAACAGCGCCAGCAGGACGCCGCCCACCAGGAGCGCCGGGTCCCCGTGGCCGTTGAAGGGGAAGCCGGCGTCCTGACCCACCTCCACCTGCATGCCCAGCGTCTGCGCCAGGGTGGCCATGGCGGCCGCCACGGCCACCACCTGGGGGTGGTGCGGGCTCAGCACCCAGAGCGGCACCGCCACGGCCACCGCGAAGGCGGCCACGGCCAGCACGGCGCCCTCGTGGTCCGCCAGCTCCCAACCGCCCTCGTTCAGGACCACCGCGGCCGTCACGGTGAGGAGCACCACCGCGGCCAGCCAGGCCATGTGGGCGGCCCGCCGCAGGCCGGACTCCGGCGAGCGCCACGTGGCGAACCCGGCGGCCAGCGCCAGTACCCCCAGCAGGCCCGGCGTGGCCACCCGCCCCCACGGCTCCAGGTCCGGCCACTGGGCTGCCATCAGGACGAAGAGACCCACCGCCACCACGGCGATGCCCAGGTAGACCAGCGCCTCCGTCACCCCCGGCCGGTCCGGCGGGGCAGGCCGGGCGGAGGCCGCCTCGAACTCCAGGATGCGGCGGGCCTGGTCTTGGTCCAGCAGGCCCGCATTCTGCCAGCGTTGCACGTGATCCCGCGCCGATGACACGGTCTACCGCCTTTCTCCCCGCCGCCCAGCACGGCGGGGCCTGCCTCTCTGGCGCCCACCATCATACAATGGCCCGCAAGCCACCGCGGGGGTCGCGTTGCGCGCGCGCGCGGCCCGTCCTATATTGGTTCAGCCGCGCCGTGCCGTGCCGCCCGCCCGGGGCCGGCGCGATGTCCGTGCGGAGGTGAGGAGGTACCATGCGAAGCGACCGGCTCAAGGAAGGTCTGGAGCGTGCCCCGGCCCGCGCCATGCTGCGGGCGGTGGGCCTCACCGATGAGGACTTCCGGCGGCCGCTGGTAGGCGTGGCCAACACGTGGACGGAGGCCATGCCCTGCAACTACCACCTGCGGGAGCTGGCCGGCTGGGTGAAGCAGGGCATCCGCGAGGCGGGCGGCGTCCCCCTGGAGTTCAACACCGTGGCCGTGTCTGACGGCATTGCCATGGGTACGGAGGGGATGAAGGCCTCCCTCATCAGTCGCGAGCTCATTGCCGACTCCGTGGAGCTCATGGCCCAGGGTTATCTGTTCGACGCGCTGGTGGTCATTGTAGGCTGTGACAAGACCATCCCCGGCGGCGCCATGGGGCTCCTGCGCAGCGGCGTCCCCGGCCTGGTGCTCTACGGCGGCTCCATTGCCCCCGGGCACTGGGGCGGGCGCGACCTCACCATCGTGGAGGTGTTCGAGGCGGTGGGCGCCTACGCGGCGGGCAAGATCGATGCGGAGGAGCTGCGCAACATCGAGTGCCACGCCATCCCCGGGCCCGGCGCCTGCGGCGGCCAGTACACCGCCAACACCATGTCCATTGCCCTGGAGGTGCTGGGGCTTTCGCCCATGGGCTACAACGCCATCCCCGCCGTGGCGCCGGAGAAGCGGGAGGCCAGCGTGGAGGCGGGCCGCCTCCTCATGGACGTGCTGGCGGCGGGACGGACGCCGGCGACGTTCCTCACGCGGCAGTCCTTCCTGAACGCCATCGCCGCGGTGGCCGCCACCGGCGGCTCCACCAACGCCGTGCTCCACCTGATGGCCATGGCCCGGGAGGCGGGCATCGACCTCCGGCTGGAGGACTTCGACGAGGTGAGCGCCCGGACGCCGGTGATCGCGGACATGAAGCCGTGGGGGACCTACGTGGCGTGGGACCTGTACCGGGCGGGCGGCAGCCGCTACGTGACCCGGCTGCTGCGGGACCACGGCCTGGTGGACGGCGCCCAGGGGACGGTGACCGGCCGGACGCTGGGCCAGGAGGTAGAGGGCGCGGAGGCCGCGCCGGAGCAGCGGGTGGTCTCCAGCCCCGCCGCGCCGCTGAAGCCCCACGGCGGCCTGGTGATCCTGCGGGGCAGCCTGGCGCCGGACGGCGCGGTGCTGAAGCTGGCGGGCACGGAGCAGACCACGTTCCGTGGCCCGGCCCGTGTCTTCGATACCGAGGAGGCGGCCATGGCGGCCGTCATGGAGAAGCGCCTCCGCCCCGGCGACGTGGTGGTGATCCGGTACGAGGGCCCCAAGGGCGGCCCCGGCATGCGGGAGATGCTGAGCGTCACGTCCGCCATTGTGGGCGAAGGCCTGGGCGCGGACGTGGCGCTGGTGACGGACGGCCGGTTCTCCGGCGGCACCCGGGGGCTGATGATCGGCCACGTGGCGCCGGAGGCGCAGGCGGGCGGGCCCATTGCCCTGGTGGAGGACGGCGACGTCATCAGCATCGATGTGGAGGCGCGGCGGCTGGACCTGGAGGTGCCGGAGGCGGTGCTGGCGGAGCGGCGCGCCCGCTGGACGCCGCGGCCGCCGGCGGCCGGTCACGGCGTCTTCGCGCGGTACGCGGCGCTGGTGGGCTCCGCCTCGGAGGGTGCGGTGCTCCGCCTCCCAGGTTCTGAGACATAACGGCGCCGCGCGTTTGGGACGAACGCCAGGAGGCCCGGGGCCAGCGGCCCCGGGCCTCCGCGTGTACCGTCTGCGCCCGGTGGCAGCGGCGCCCGCCGGTGTGGCGCACGCTCGCGGCCTCGTTCCGGTGGGTGAGCACCAGGAGCATACGAGACGCTGGGCCTGCGGGCAAGGACCGCCAGCCGGGTCGCCGGCAGCGTCCGCACCCGGCTCCCGCCCGTTCATCGACGCGGACGGGAGCCGCAGGGCCGGCGGGTTCAGAGGGGGCCGCCGGCCCCACCCCGGGCGGCGTACGCCACGGCCTCCGCCCGGTTCCGCACCCCCAGCTTGGCCAGGACGCTGCTCACGTGGTGCGCCACCGTCTTCCGGCTGATGACCAGCCGCTCCGCGATCTCCGGGTTCGAGAGGCCGTTGCTCAGGAGGCGCAGTACCTCCCGCTCCCGCAGGGTGAGGAGGCCCAGGCCCTTGGGCCCCGACCGCGTGGGCACGCCCAGGCCGCGCAGCAGGGCGGCGGCCGCGTCCGCGCCGGCCAGAGCGCCCAGCTCCCGGAAGGCCCTGAGGGCGCACTCCGCCTCCACGACGGCCAGGTCCGGGTTGGTCTCCCCGGCGGCCGCCGCCAGGGCCAGGCGCGCCTGCGCCGCCTCATAGGGCATGTTCAGACGCTCGAACGCGGCTATCGCCCGTTCGAACTGGACGAGGGCGGCGGCCGGGTCGCCCTCCGCCGCCGCCAGGCGCCCGGCGGCCATGCCGGCGCGGGCCGCCGCCTCCGGACCCCTCGTGCCGCGCGCCGTGGCTCCCAGCCGTGAGAGCGCCTCCCCGGCGGCCGTGCGGTCCCCGGCTGCCAGGTGCGCCTCTACCAGCAGCTCCAAGGCACGCACCGCCGCCAGGCTTCCGGCGTCGCTGGAGCGCAGGACGCGCTCCAGCAGCGTCACGGCCCGCGACGGCCCCCCGCAGGCGAGCTCCAAGGCCGCCGCCACCGGCGCACGCTCCACGTCCTGCTCCACCCCGGCCAGCGCCTGCCGGGCCTCCTCCAGGCGGCCCTGACGCAGCCTCAGGGTGGCCAGGCCGGCCGCCGCGGTCCGGTAGACGGCGGGGTAGACCCCTTCCGTCAGCCGGAGGGCGGCCGTGAGGTGCTGCTCCGCCTCCGTCCAGCGGCCGTTGACCAGCAGGATGGAGCCGTAGATGGCGCGGCACTCCGCGTAGAGGTAGGGGCAGCCGTAGTCCTGGAGGAACTGCTCCGCGACGCGGATCCACTGACTGGCCCGCGCCAGGTCCGCCGCCGCCTGGCAGGCCAGGAGCATGATGCAGCAGACCCAGACCACCGTGTCCAGCCGCTGGTGTTCGCCGGCGGTCAGCCCGGCCATGGCCTCGTCCACCAGCCGGAGCCCTTCCTCCGTCCTGCCGGACCGGACCAGCACCACCCCCAGGTCCCCCAGGGCGATGAGCTCCAGGTCCCTGTCGCCCGTGGCGCGGGCCTCCGCCAGGCCCTGCTCCATGAGCCGGCCCGCCCGTTGCAGGTCCTGGTCCATCTCCAGGTAGCCGCGGATGCAGGAGAGCCAGCCCCGGACGGGTGCCGGGTCGCCTTCGCCGGCGGCCGTCTCCGCCCGACCGAGCCAGCCCCGCGCGGCCGCCTCGTTCCCCAGGCAGCACTTGTAGCTGATGGCGAGGGTGATAGCTGCCCAGGCGGCCCCCAGCGGGTTGCCCCGGCGGCGGTAGGCGGCGTACGCGCGCTGGTACCCGGCGATGCTGGCCTGCATATCGCCGGTCCACTGCAGCGCCTCGGCCAGGCCGTGCAGCACCTCCGGGGCCGGATCCTCCCCCAGGGCGGCCTCGAAGGCGGCCCGCGCCTCCGACCACCGTCCAGCCTCCAGGAGGAGCCTTCCCCGTTCGCTCTCAGTGGTAACCATGGCGTACCCCTTCCGGAGCGGCGCGCGGGACCGAATAGGCCTCCATAATAGGTCAGGTGACCGATGCTCCGCCAGCCCCCCGGGGCCATACTCCTGGGCACAGGTGGTCTCTGTTCCAGCGTTGCCCAAGGAGGTGGAGCCATGGCTCGTGCTACAGCAACGGGGAGGGAGCGCGTGCGGGACGCGGTGGGGCGCGCCGCCCCGGCCATCGAGCAGGGGCGCGAGGACGGCGAGCGGGAGCGACGCCTGCCGGACGCGACGGCGGCCGCTCTGCGGGAGGCCGGCCTCTTCAAGCTCTGGACGCCGCGGGAGTACGGCGGCGACGAGGTGGACCTGCCGTTGTTCATGGAGGCCGTGGAGGAGGTGTCCCGGATTGACGGCGCCGCGGGCTGGACCTTCGCCAACCTGGCGGGCGGCGCCCTCCTGACGGCGTTCCTGCCGGAGGCGGGCGCCGGGGAGGTCTACCGTCACGGTCCCAACGTCACCATCGGCGGCTCCGTGGTGCCCAACGGCCGCGCCGTACCGGTGGAGGGGGGCTACCGGCTGAGCGGGCGCTGGCCCCTGGTCAGTGGCTGCCACCACGCCGACTGGCTGGCGTGCGTGGCGCTGGTGCTGGACGGGGAGACGCCCCGCACGGCGCCCACGGGCGCGCCGGACTTGCAGGTGATGTTCATCCCGCGGGGTGAGGCGGAGATCCTGGACACCTGGTACTCGCTGGGGCTCCGCGGCACCGGCAGCACCGACGTGGCCGTGGAGGAGGTCTTGGTGCCGGAGCGGCGCGCCAGCGCCCTCTTCGGGGCGCCGGTGCGGGTGGCGGGCCCCCTCTACCGCATCGGCGTCCTGCCCTTGTTCAGCATGGCGCTGGCGTGCGTCCTGCTGGGCACGGCGCGCTCGGGGATCGAGGCCTTCGTGACGCTGGCCAAGGCCAAGACCCCCACCATGAGCCAGACCGGCCTGGCGGCCCGGCCCACCATCCACGCGGAGGTGGCGCGGGCCACGGCCATGGTGGAGTCGGCGCGCGCGTACCTCTACCGCGTGGCGGAGGACCTCACGGCGGCCGTGGCCGCGACGGGTGCCGTGCCGGACGAGTTGGAGGCCAGCCGCCGCCTTGCCTGCGCCACCGCCGGCGCGGCCTGCCCCAGGGCGGTGGCGCAGGTGTACGCCCTGGCCGGCGCCACACCGGTCTACGCCGGCCACCCGCTGGAGCGCTGCCTGCGGGACATCCACACGGCCAGCCAGCACCTGGCCGTCTCGCCCGTCTGGTGGGAGAAGACCGGCCAGTTCTACTTCGGACAGGGCCTCGGCATGCCGTAGGCCCCCGCGCCCTGCTACGGGAGAGGCCGGGGCCCGCACGCAACGCAGGCCCCGGCCTCTCCGTCTCCTGGTGCCCCCAGGGGAATTCGAATCCCCGTCTTCACCTTGAAAGGGTGATGTCCTAGGCCTCTAGACGATGGGGGCGCACCCCCAGTATAGCCCAAGGCCTTGCCCGGCCGGAAGCCCGGCCGCCCTGCGGGGCAGAAGGAACGGGCGGCGCAGGGTGCGCCGCCCGTGGTACGCGGGTCCCGGGTCCGCGGTCTCACGCCGCCAGCTTGAGGATCTTCTCCTTCAGCTCCGCGGCCTTGGCCTTGTCCATGACCAGCGCGCCGCTGATCTCCACCCACTTCGCCAGCTCTGGAAGCTGCGCCGGGGTGAGCGCCTGGGGCTGCACCTTCAGGTGCGCGGTGCACTGCCGGGCAACGAACTGCTCCGTCACCAGCCCCAGGTACGGCTTGGCCACGCCGATCACCTGCTCATACAGGCTGCTCATGCCGCCGCCTCCTGGGAAGAGGCCTCCGCCTCCATCTTCAGGAACTTCACCGCCGTCACCATGCGGCCGAAGGACTCGGCCAGGTCGCCGATCTCGTCGTTGCTGGCCTTGGGGACCTCCACGTTCACTTCGCCCATGCTGATCTGCTCCGCCACGGCGGTCAGCTGCCGCACCGGCTTCACGATGGCCCGGGCGATGCCCCAGGCGATGGCGACCGCGATGGCCGCCGCCAGGAGGGAGATCACGGCCGTGTTGAAGATGGTCTCCCGGACGCGGTCGTTGTACTGCGCGTCCGCCGCGGCGTACTGCTGCCGCAGGGACAGCAGCATGTCCACCGTGCCGGAGGCCACCGTGTTGCCCACCCGGAGCGGCGCCACCACGCGCAGCATGGGTTCGCCGTCAGGGCCGGCCTCGTGGCTGGTCAGGATGGTGTTCCCCTGGAGGGCCTGGTTCTCCAGGTCCGTGGGCGGTGCCCCGCGGAGGTTGGGGTCCGTGGACGCCATGGTGTCCAGCGTGCTCTGCTCATAGTTCTTGACGCGGATGGTCATGGCGCGGACGTTGGGCAGGAGCCGGACCAGGGTCTCCTGCATGTTCTGGATGTGCCGCCGGTCCAGGAGCTGGTTGTAGTCGCTGATGCCGGCGTTGATGGTCTGCATGAGCAGCACCACCTGGCTGGCCACCTGCTCCCGTTGCTCCACCCGCTCCCGCTCCAGGTCCTCCTGCGTCTGGCGGATGTTGGCCACGGAGATGAAGACCGCCATGACGGCAATGGCCACCACCGTGCCCAGCAGCACCTTGGTCTGGATGCTGAACCGCAACCGCTTCATGGGTGCTTCCTTGCCTCCCCTCACACACGTGTTCCCGTGGTTGGAACGGAATCCGTGGGAAGTATCGGCCGGGCGGCGCCGTTTCTTGAGGGGGAAACGGGAGCATCCGGCGGGCTTGCGGACGCCCCAGGGAGGCCGGTGGGCGGAGGGTGCCTCCATCCGGCCGTGTAGGAGGTGGCGGATCGTGGATGAACCGGTGCTGGCCCGGCTGCTGCCGGCCTCCGGGCCCTTTGCCGAAGACCGGGACAAGCTGATGCTGTACGGCCAGTTCGTGGGCTCCTGGAACGTGGAGGCCACGTGGTTCGCGGACGGCAGGCCCCGCGCCCCCCGCGCGGGGGGTGAGCGGCACGTCCCGTGGATCCTGGGCGGCCGGGGGTGCAGGACATCCTGTTCCGCTCCGGTTCACCCGCCCACACCTACGGCACCACCCTCCGCTGCTACGACAGCGCCGCCGGCGTCTGGCACGTTGCCTGGATGCAGCCGGCCAGCGGTGAGTTCGTCCACCTGCTGGGGCGGGAGGTAGCGGATGAGATCCTGCGGGAGGTCCGGGGCCTGCCGGCGGAGCGCCGGGAGCGCTGGCGGTTCACGGAGATCACGCCGGCGTCCTTCCGGTGGCTGGGGGAGGTCTCGCACGATGGCGGCGGCACCTGGGTCCTGGAGCAGGAGATGCGGGTGCGCCGGCGCTGAGGTGGGTGCCGGCGGGAACGTGCGAGGGCCCCAGGCCATGGCCTGGGGCCCTCGCACGTTCCCGCCGGCACCCACCTCAGCGCCGGCGCACCCGCATCTCCTGCTCCAGGACCCAGGTGCCGCCGCCATCGTGCGAGACCTCCCCCAGCCACCGGAAGGACGCCGGCGTGATCTCCGTGAACCGCCAGCGCTCCCGGCGCTCCGCCGGCAGGCCCCGGACCTCCCGCAGGATCTCATCCGCTACCTCCCGCCCCAGCAGGTGGACGAACTCACCGCTGGCCGGCTGCATCCAGGCAACGTGCCAGACGCCGGCGGCGCTGTCGTAGCAGCGGAGGGTGGTGCCGTAGGTGTGGGCGGGTGAACCGGAGCGGAACAGGATGTCCTGCACCCCCGGCCGCCCAGGATCCACGGGACGTGCCGCTCACCCCCCGCGCGGGGGGCGCGGGGCCTGCCGTCCGCGAACCACGTGGCCTCCACGTTCCAGGAGCCCACGAACTGGCCGTACAGCATCAGCTTGTCCCGGTCTTCGGCAAAGGGCCCGGAGGCCGGCAGCAGCCGGGCCAGCACCGGTTCATCCACGATCCGCCACCTCCTACACGGCCGGATGGAGGCACCCTCCGCCCACCGGCCTCCCTGGGGCGTCCGCAAGCCCGCCGGATGCTCCCGTTTCCCCCTCAAGAAACGGCGCCGCCCGGCCGATACTTCCCACGGATTCCGTTCCAACCACGGGAACACGTGTGTGAGGGGAGGCAAGGAAGCACCCATGAAGCGGTTGCGGTTCAGCATCCAGACCAAGGTGCTGCTGGGCACGGTGGTGGCCATTGCCGTCATGGCGGTCTTCATCTCCGTGGCCAACATCCGCCAGACGCAGGAGGACCTGGAGCGGGAGCGGGTGGAGCAACGGGAGCAGGTGGCCAGCCAGGTGGTGCTGCTCATGCAGACCATCAACGCCGGCATCAGCGACTACAACCAGCTCCTGGACCGGCGGCACATCCAGAACATGCAGGAGACCCTGGTCCGGCTCCTGCCCAACGTCCGCGCCATGACCATCCGCGTCAAGAACTATGAGCAGAGCACGCTGGACACCATGGCGTCCACGGACCCCAACCTCCGCGGGGCACCGCCCACGGACCTGGAGAACCAGGCCCTCCAGGGGAACACCATCCTGACCAGCCACGAGGCCGGCCCTGACGGCGAACCCATGCTGCGCGTGGTGGCGCCGCTCCGGGTGGGCAACACGGTGGCCTCCGGCACGGTGGACATGCTGCTGTCCCTGCGGCAGCAGTACGCCGCGGCGGACGCGCAGTACAACGACCGCGTCCGGGAGACCATCTTCAACACGGCCGTGATCTCCCTCCTGGCGGCGGCCATCGCGGTCGCCATCGCCTGGGGCATCGCCCGGGCCATCGTGAAGCCGGTGCGGCAGCTGACCGCCGTGGCGGAGCAGATCAGCATGGGCGAAGTGAACGTGGAGGTCCCCAAGGCCAGCAACGACGAGATCGGCGACCTGGCCGAGTCCTTCGGCCGCATGGTGACGGCGGTGAAGTTCCTGAAGATGGAGGCGGAGGCCTCTTCCCAGGAGGCGGCGGCATGAGCAGCCTGTATGAGCAGGTGATCGGCGTGGCCAAGCCGTACCTGGGGCTGGTGACGGAGCAGTTCGTTGCCCGGCAGTGCACCGCGCACCTGAAGGTGCAGCCCCAGGCGCTCACCCCGGCGCAGCTTCCAGAGCTGGCGAAGTGGGTGGAGATCAGCGGCGCGCTGGTCATGGACAAGGCCAAGGCCGCGGAGCTGAAGGAGAAGATCCTCAAGCTGGCGGCGTGAGACCGCGGACCCGGGACCCGCGTACCACGGGCGGCGCACCCTGCGCCGCCCGTTCCTTCTGCCCCGCAGGGCGGCCGGGCTTCCGGCCGGGCAAGGCCTTGGGCTATACTGGGGGTGCGCCCCCATCGTCTAGAGGCCTAGGACATCACCCTTTCAAGGTGAAGACGGGGATTCGAATTCCCCTGGGGGCACCAGGAGACGGAGAGGCCGGGGCCTGCGTTGCGTGCGGGCCCCGGCCTCTCCCGTAGCAGGGCGCGGGGGCCTACGGCATGCCGAGGCCCTGTCCGAAGTAGAACTGGCCGGTCTTCTCCCACCAGACGGGCGAGACGGCCAGGTGCTGGCTGGCCGTGTGGATGTCCCGCAGGCAGCGCTCCAGCGGGTGGCCGGCGTAGACCGGTGTGGCGCCGGCCAGGGCGTACACCTGCGCCACCGCCCTGGGGCAGGCCGCGCCGGCGGTGGCGCAGGCAAGGCGGCGGCTGGCCTCCAACTCGTCCGGCACGGCACCCGTCGCGGCCACGGCCGCCGTGAGGTCCTCCGCCACGCGGTAGAGGTACGCGCGCGCCGACTCCACCATGGCCGTGGCCCGCGCCACCTCCGCGTGGATGGTGGGCCGGGCCGCCAGGCCGGTCTGGCTCATGGTGGGGGTCTTGGCCTTGGCCAGCGTCACGAAGGCCTCGATCCCCGAGCGCGCCGTGCCCAGCAGGACGCACGCCAGCGCCATGCTGAACAAGGGCAGGACGCCGATGCGGTAGAGGGGGCCCGCCACCCGCACCGGCGCCCCGAAGAGGGCGCTGGCGCGCCGCTCCGGCACCAAGACCTCCTCCACGGCCACGTCGGTGCTGCCGGTGCCGCGGAGCCCCAGCGAGTACCAGGTGTCCAGGATCTCCGCCTCACCCCGCGGGATGAACATCACCTGCAAGTCCGGCGCGCCCGTGGGCGCCGTGCGGGGCGTCTCCCCGTCCAGCACCAGCGCCACGCACGCCAGCCAGTCGGCGTGGTGGCAGCCACTGACCAGGGGCCAGCGCCCGCTCAGCCGGTAGCCCCCCTCCACCGGTACGGCGCGGCCGTTGGGCACCACGGAGCCGCCGATGGTGACGTTGGGACCGTGACGGTAGACCTCCCCGGCGCCCGCCTCCGGCAGGAACGCCGTCAGGAGGGCGCCGCCCGCCAGGTTGGCGAAGGTCCAGCCCGCGGCGCCGTCAATCCGGGACACCTCCTCCACGGCCTCCATGAACAACGGCAGGTCCACCTCGTCGCCGCCGTACTCCCGCGGCGTCCAGAGCTTGAAGAGGCCGGCCTCCCGCAGAGCGGCCGCCGTCGCGTCCGGCAGGCGTCGCTCCCGCTCGCCGTCCTCGCGCCCCTGCTCGATGGCCGGGGCGGCGCGCCCCACCGCGTCCCGCACGCGCTCCCTCCCCGTTGCTGTAGCACGAGCCATGGCTCCACCTCCTTGGGCAACGCTGGAACAGAGACCACCTGTGCCCAGGAGTATGGCCCCGGGGGGCTGGCGGAGCATCGGTCACCTGACCTATTATGGAGGCCTATTCGGTCCCGCGCGCCGCTCCGGAAGGGGTACGCCATGGTTACCACTGAGAGCGAACGGGGAAGGCTCCTCCTGGAGGCTGGACGGTGGTCGGAGGCGCGGGCCGCCTTCGAGGCCGCCCTGGGGGAGGATCCGGCCCCGGAGGTGCTGCACGGCCTGGCCGAGGCGCTGCAGTGGACCGGCGATATGCAGGCCAGCATCGCCGGGTACCAGCGCGCGTACGCCGCCTACCGCCGCCGGGGCAACCCGCTGGGGGCCGCCTGGGCAGCTATCACCCTCGCCATCAGCTACAAGTGCTGCCTGGGGAACGAGGCGGCCGCGCGGGGCTGGCTCGGTCGGGCGGAGACGGCCGCCGGCGAAGGCGACCCGGCACCCGTCCGGGGCTGGCTCTCCTGCATCCGCGGCTACCTGGAGATGGACCAGGACCTGCAACGGGCGGGCCGGCTCATGGAGCAGGGCCTGGCGGAGGCCCGCGCCACGGGCGACAGGGACCTGGAGCTCATCGCCCTGGGGGACCTGGGGGTGGTGCTGGTCCGGTCCGGCAGGACGGAGGAAGGGCTCCGGCTGGTGGACGAGGCCATGGCCGGGCTGACCGCCGGCGAACACCAGCGGCTGGACACGGTGGTCTGGGTCTGCTGCATCATGCTCCTGGCCTGCCAGGCGGCGGCGGACCTGGCGCGGGCCAGTCAGTGGATCCGCGTCGCGGAGCAGTTCCTCCAGGACTACGGCTGCCCCTACCTCTACGCGGAGTGCCGCGCCATCTACGGCTCCATCCTGCTGGTCAACGGCCGCTGGACGGAGGCGGAGCAGCACCTCACGGCCGCCCTCCGGCTGACGGAAGGGGTCTACCCCGCCGTCTACCGGACCGCGGCGGCCGGCCTGGCCACCCTGAGGCTGCGTCAGGGCCGCCTGGAGGAGGCCCGGCAGGCGCTGGCCGGGGTGGAGCAGGACGTGGAGCGTGCGCCGGTGGCGGCGGCCTTGGAGCTCGCCTGCGGGGGGCCGTCGCGGGCCGTGACGCTGCTGGAGCGCGTCCTGCGCTCCAGCGACGCCGGAAGCCTGGCGGCGGTGCGTGCCTTGGAGCTGCTGGTAGAGGCGCACCTGGCAGCCGGGGACCGCACGGCCGCCGGGGAGGCGCTCTCACGGCTGGGAGCCACGGCGCGCGGCACGAGGGGTCCGGAGGCGGCGGCCCGCGCCGGCATGGCCGCCGGGCGCCTGGCGGCGGCGGAGGGCGACCCGGCCGCCGCCCTCGTCCAGTTCGAACGGGCGATAGCCGCGTTCGAGCGTCTGAACATGCCCTATGAGGCGGCGCAGGCGCGCCTGGCCCTGGCGGCGGCCGCCGGGGAGACCAACCCGGACCTGGCCGTCGTGGAGGCGGAGTGCGCCCTCAGGGCCTTCCGGGAGCTGGGCGCTCTGGCCGGCGCGGACGCGGCCGCCGCCCTGCTGCGCGGCCTGGGCGTGCCCACGCGGTCGGGGCCCAAGGGCCTGGGCCTCCTCACCCTGCGGGAGCGGGAGGTACTGCGCCTCCTGAGCAACGGCCTCTCGAACCCGGAGATCGCGGAGCGGCTGGTCATCAGCCGGAAGACGGTGGCGCACCACGTGAGCAGCGTCCTGGCCAAGCTGGGGGTGCGGAACCGGGCGGAGGCCGTGGCGTACGCCGCCCGGGGTGGGGCCGGCGGCCCCCTCTGAACCCGCCGGCCCTGCGGCTCCCGTCCGCGTCGATGAACGGGCGGGAGCCGGGTGCGGACGCTGCCGGCGACCCGGCTGGCGGTCCTTGCCCGCAGGCCCAGCGTCTCGTATGCTCCTGGTGCTCACCCACCGGAACGAGGCCGCGAGCGTGCGCCACACCGGCGGGCGCCGCTGCCACCGGGCGCAGACGGTACACGCGGAGGCCCGGGGCCGCTGGCCCCGGGCCTCCTGGCGTTCGTCCCAAACGCGCGGCGCCGTTATGTCTCAGAACCTGGGAGGCGGAGCACCGCACCCTCCGAGGCGGAGCCCACCAGCGCCGCGTACCGCGCGAAGACGCCGTGACCGGCCGCCGGCGGCCGCGGCGTCCAGCGGGCGCGCCGCTCCGCCAGCACCGCCTCCGGCACCTCCAGGTCCAGCCGCCGCGCCTCCACATCGATGCTGATGACGTCGCCGTCCTCCACCAGGGCAATGGGCCCGCCCGCCTGCGCCTCCGGCGCCACGTGGCCGATCATCAGCCCCCGGGTGCCGCCGGAGAACCGGCCGTCCGTCACCAGCGCCACGTCCGCGCCCAGGCCTTCGCCCACAATGGCGGACGTGACGCTCAGCATCTCCCGCATGCCGGGGCCGCCCTTGGGGCCCTCGTACCGGATCACCACCACGTCGCCGGGGCGGAGGCGCTTCTCCATGACGGCCGCCATGGCCGCCTCCTCGGTATCGAAGACACGGGCCGGGCCACGGAACGTGGTCTGCTCCGTGCCCGCCAGCTTCAGCACCGCGCCGTCCGGCGCCAGGCTGCCCCGCAGGATCACCAGGCCGCCGTGGGGCTTCAGCGGCGCGGCGGGGCTGGAGACCACCCGCTGCTCCGGCGCGGCCTCCGCGCCCTCTACCTCCTGGCCCAGCGTCCGGCCGGTCACCGTCCCCTGGGCGCCGTCCACCAGGCCGTGGTCCCGCAGCAGCCGGGTCACGTAGCGGCTGCCGCCCGCCCGGTACAGGTCCCACGCCACGTAGGTCCCCCACGGCTTCATGTCCGCGATCACCGGCGTCCGGGCGCTCACCTCGTCGAAGTCCTCCAGCCGGAGGTCGATGCCCGCCTCCCGGGCCATGGCCATCAGGTGGAGCACGGCGTTGGTGGAGCCGCCGGTGGCGGCCACCGCGGCGATGGCGTTCAGGAAGGACTGCCGCGTGAGGAACGTCGCCGGCGTCCGTCCCGCCGCCAGCACGTCCATGAGGAGGCGGCCCGCCTCCACGCTGGCCTCCCGCTTCTCCGGCGCCACGGCGGGGATGGCGTTGTAGCCCATGGGCGAAAGCCCCAGCACCTCCAGGGCAATGGACATGGTGTTGGCGGTGTACTGGCCGCCGCAGGCGCCGGGCCCGGGGATGGCGTGGCACTCGATGTTGCGCAGCTCCTCCGCATCGATCTTGCCCGCCGCGTAGGCGCCCACCGCCTCGAACACCTCCACGATGGTGAGGTCGCGCCCGCCCCAGTGCCCGGGGGCAATGGAGCCGCCGTAGAGCACCAGGCCGGGGACGCCGCTGCGCAGGAGCCCCATGGCGCCGCCGGGGATGGTCTTGTCACAGCCTACAATGACCACCAGCGCGTCGAACAGATAACCCTGGGCCATGAGCTCCACGGAGTCGGCAATGAGCTCGCGACTGATGAGGGAGGCCTTCATCCCCTCCGTACCCATGGCAATGCCGTCAGACACGGCCACGGTGTTGAACTCCAGGGGGACGCCGCCCGCCTCGCGGATGCCCTGCTTCACCCAGCCGGCCAGCTCCCGCAGGTGGTAGTTGCAGGGCATGGCCTCCGTCCACGTGTTGGCCACGCCTACCAGCGGCCGCCGGAAGTCCTCATCGGTGAGGCCCACCGCCCGCAGCATGGCGCGGGCCGGGGCACGCTCCAGACCTTCCTTGAGCCGGTCGCTTCGCATGGTACCTCCTCACCTCCGCACGGACATCGCGCCGGCCCCGGGCGGGCGGCACGGCACGGCGCGGCTGAACCAATATAGGACGGGCCGCGCGCGCGCGCAACGCGACCCCCGCGGTGGCTTGCGGGCCATTGTATGATGGTGGGCGCCAGAGAGGCAGGCCCCGCCGTGCTGGGCGGCGGGGAGAAAGGCGGTAGACCGTGTCATCGGCGCGGGATCACGTGCAACGCTGGCAGAATGCGGGCCTGCTGGACCAAGACCAGGCCCGCCGCATCCTGGAGTTCGAGGCGGCCTCCGCCCGGCCTGCCCCGCCGGACCGGCCGGGGGTGACGGAGGCGCTGGTCTACCTGGGCATCGCCGTGGTGGCGGTGGGTCTCTTCGTCCTGATGGCAGCCCAGTGGCCGGACCTGGAGCCGTGGGGGCGGGTGGCCACGCCGGGCCTGCTGGGGGTACTGGCGCTGGCCGCCGGGTTCGCCACGTGGCGCTCGCCGGAGTCCGGCCTGCGGCGGGCCGCCCACATGGCCTGGCTGGCCGCGGTGGTGCTCCTCACCGTGACGGCCGCGGTGGTCCTGAACGAGGGCGGTTGGGAGCTGGCGGACCACGAGGGCGCCGTGCTGGCCGTGGCCGCCTTCGCGGTGGCCGTGGCGGTGCCGCTCTGGGTGCTGAGCCCGCACCACCCCCAGGTGGTGGCCGTGGCGGCCGCCATGGCCACCCTGGCGCAGACGCTGGGCATGCAGGTGGAGGTGGGTCAGGACGCCGGCTTCCCCTTCAACGGCCACGGGGACCCGGCGCTCCTGGTGGGCGGCGTCCTGCTGGCGCTGTTCGGCGGCGCGGGGGCGGCCCTGGCGGAGACGGGCCTGGCGCTGCCCCGCCTCTCGGTCCGGCTCCTCTCGGCGCTGGGCGTGGTGGGCGGGCTCTACCAGGCGCGCTGGTACCGGGAGGACGTCTGGGCGGACCTGGCCGTCCTGGCGGCGGCGGGCGGGCTGCTGGCCGCGGGCCTCCGGTGGTCCACCTTCGCGTACCTGGTGCCGGGCGTCGTGGGGCTCTTCATCGGGCTGGTGACCCTCATGTTCGACCAGTTCGAGGAGGAGCTGGGCGCGCCGGTAGCCCTGATCCTGAGCGGCGCGCTCCTGGTGGCGCTGGCGCTCCTGCTGGCGGCGGCCCGCCGGCGCCCGGCGGCGGAGTCCGCGCCGTGAGGAACCGTCTCTACGCCGCCGCCGTGGTGCTGGGGCTGGCCGCCGTGGCCGTCCTGGCCGTGCTGCTGGTCTGGACCGGCCGGCTGGACCCTTCGCCGCCGTCCCTGGCCAAGGAGCCCGTGCCCTCCATCCCCGGCGAGATCCTCTACGTGGGCCCGGACGGCTGCGTGGTGCGGGCCCGCGCCTCCGGCGAGCGCCGGGAGGCGGTTGCCTGCCCGGGGACGGACGTGGTGGGCCTCTCCTGGCTGGACGCCGAGACGGTGGCGTACCTGGAGGCTGGCTCGGGCCACCTGGTGGTCACCCGCCTGAACCTGCGCACGGGGGAGGCCACCACCACGCCGTGGGCGAGCCACGTCCAGCGCTCCAACCCCGTCTCCGTCCGCGGCCAGCGCGTGGACTTCGATGAGGAGGGCTCCGTCTACGTGGTGGACGGCACGGCCCGGACCAAGGTGTTCGACTTCAACGGCCCGGAGTACACCCGCCCCTACTTCGTCACTTGGTCGCCGGACGGCGGCTGGATCCTGCTGGCCTACGAGGGGGAGCTGTGGATCGTGAGCGGGGACGGGAGCGTGGCCGGCACCCTGGCGAAGACGGCGCGCGGCTCCGCCGTCGCCTCGTGGTGGATCGACGGGTACGGGTACCTGCCGGAGTTGCTGCAGCAGGGGAGCCTCCCGGCTGGGCCGGTGGCCCCGCGGTGAGCCGCCCGGCTACCGGGCCTCCCGCTCCGCCGCCTCCTCGATCTGCCGGGCCAGGGCCAGGTCCTTGTCCGTGACGCCCCCCTCGCTGTGGGTGGAGAGGGTCAGCAGGACGGCGTTGTAGTTGATGGTGATGTCCGGGTGGTGGTTCATCCCCTCCGCCAGGTCCGCCACCCGGTTCACGAACTTCACGGCGTCCGGGAAGCCGGGGAAGGTGTACCGCTTGCTGATGGCGTTCTCCCCGTAGGACCAGCCGGACAACCCGGCGAGGCCCTGCCGGACCTGTTCCTCGCTCAGCGGTGCCATGGCGCCCCTCCTTCCGTGCGGCTGAAGACAGACCCATCATAGTGCACCGGCGCCGCGTCCGGCAGCCCGGGCCGGGGGATCAGCGGCTACCGGCGCCGGCGGGCTCCGGCTCCGGCGCGGGGGCGACGGCCGCCGCGTCCGCGGCGGCGTAGCGGGCCACGCCGGCCAGCACGCCCAGCGCGCCGGCAACCTCCAGGGTCTCTTCCACCACCACGGCCACGGTGTAGAGGTACGGATGGCTGAACTGCCAGAGCTCCAGCCCCAGCGGCTCCACCAGCACGGCCCCACCCCAGCAGGCCAGGCCCAGGACGCAGGCGGCGCCCGCCAGCCGGTCCCGGCCGTACAGGTGCCACGCCTGGGAGAGGATGACCAGGCCGCTCACGACCATGAGCGGGGTGTACGGGATCAGCCAGAACCACGGCGGCAGGGTCACGCCGGAGCCGGCCAGCCACGGCTGGAGCTCCGGCACCACCCGCTCGTGGAGGGCCAGCGTGGCGTCCGTAAAGAGCCACGCCAGCACCAGGCCCAGGGCCAGCCAGCCGCGCGGGCGCCCCGCCGCCTGCGGGCGAAGCAACCCCCACAGGCCGTAGGCGAGGCAGAGGAGCGAGCCCGCCGCCAGCAGGCCGGCGTCCAGCAGGGCGGGGTAGCCGTACTCCGCCTCCAGGTCCCACGGGCCGGACCGGTGCTTCAGGTTGAGGACAACGAAGACGGCCTGGATGGCCAGGACGGCAGCGACGGTAGCCCAGACGGCCCGGCGGAGCCGGCGCCGCCTCCGGCCGGTCACTGCCACGGGACAACCCTTTCCAACGGACGCTCCCCGCTCGCTCGTTCGACTGCCGGCGCCTCTCCTCCCATTCTACCGGCCCGCGCGCGTACGTTCACGCGCTTCCCGGCGTCATTTACAGACCTCCTGGATGCACCTACAATGGCGGTACGTCACAGGAAGGAGGGCGCCATGGGACTGATGTCCCGTATGTCGACGATCCTGAAGTCCAAGATCAGCAAGGTCTTGGACCAGGCGGAGGACCCCCGCGAGACGCTGGACTACTCGTACGAGAAGCAGGTGGAGATGCTGCGCGACGTGAAGCGGGGCCTGGTAGAGGTCACCGCGTCCCGACGGCGGCTGGAGATCCAGGCCGGGAAGCTGAAGGACGATATCGGGCGGCTGGACCAGCAGGCGCGGCAGGCGCTCTCGGCCGGCCGGGAGGACCTGGCCCGGATGGCGCTCCAGCGGAAGCAGTTGGCGCTGGCCCAGATCTCCGGCCTGGACCAGCAGATCGCCAACCTGGAGCAGGAGCAGCAGAAGCTCACCATGGCGGAGCAGCGCCTCTCCGCCAAGATCGAGGCGTTCCGGACCCAGAAGGAGGTCATCAAGGCCCAGTACTCCGCGGCGGAGGCCCAGGTGCGCATCGGCGAGGCGGTCTCCGGCATCTCTGAGGAGATGGCGGACGTGGGGATGGCCATCCAGCGGGCCCAGGATAAGACGGAGTCCATGCAGGCCCGCGCCGCCGCCATCGACGAGCTGGTGGAGACGGGCATCCTGGAGGACGTGACGGACACGGACCCGCTGGGCCGGGAGCTCCAGCGCGTGGCCGCCCAGCAGAACGTGGAGCTGGAGCTGCAACGGATGAAGGCGGAGCTGGGGCCCGGCGACCAGCCCAAGCAACTGGAGGCCGGCCAGTGATCGTACGGATTCTCACCGAGGGGCAGTACCGGCTGCCCGGCGCCCTGCTGGACCAACTGAACGAGCTGGACAACCAGATCGTGGAGGCCGTGGCACGGGGGGACCAGGAGGCGTTTGGGCGGCTGTTCCCGCAGATGATCGACCTGGTGCGGCAGAACGGGACGCCGGTGCCGGTGGAGGAGCTGGTGGAGTCTGACGTGGTGGTCCCGGCGCCGGACAGCAGCCTGGAAGAGGTGCAGGAGCTCTTCGCCGGCGAGGGGCTGATCCCCGGCTAGGGCCGCCCAGCGCCCGGACCGCGTGGACGCAGAGAGGCGGGCCCTCCAGGCCCGCCTCGTCGCGTCCGGCACGGCCGCGCCGTCAGACCGGCACGTCCCAGAGGGCGAACCACTGCTCCGTCTGCTGCTCCACGGGCAGCTCCCGCGCCATCACCGCCTGGAGCCGCAGCTCCAAGCCGTTGTCCCGGCGCCTCCCCTGGCCCAGCGGCACGAAGGGGTAGAACGTCCCCCGCTTGTAGTTGTAGATCCAGAAGACCGGCCGCTCCTTCCGCTCAAAGCGGAAGACGGCGGCCAGCAGTTGTTCCCCGAAGCCGTGGGCCTGGAGCTCACTGCTCACCAGGTAGATGGTGTTCACCAAGTCCTCGAAGTCCCGGTCCTCCAGCACCACCCAGCGGAAGCCGTACTGGTCCTCCCGGGAGTCCACCTTGGTGGATGTCTCCCGCTCGCTCAGCTCCAGGATCCGGTCCAGGTCCCGCTCCAGCTCCTCAAAGTAGGAGGAGCCCACCGGCTTGAAGCAGATGCCGGCCCGGCCGGCCGGCTTGAGCTCCAGGCGCGTCTCCAGGGTGACGGCCGCGGTGGCCATGGCGAAGATGGCATCCGGCCGGGCCTTGACGGGGCGCGTCCGGCCGAACAGGATGTCCAGGATCCTCACAGGCCCTCCAACTGTTGCTCCAGCCGCTGGAGCTGCTCCAGCCGCTGGTCCAAGGAGGGGTGCGTGGAGAACAGGCTCTCCAGGGAGTTCTTCCGCAGCGCCGGGATGATGAAGAAGGCGTTCATCTCCTCCACCTGCCGCAGGTCACGGTCCGGGATGCGCGCCATGGAGCCGCTGATCTTCAACAGCGCGGAGGCCAGGTTCCGGGGCGCCCCCGTGATGTAGGCGCCGCCCCGGTCCGCGGCCAGCTCCCGGTAGCGGGAGAGCGCCCGGATCAGGAAGAAGCTGATGATCCAGACCAGGATGGAGGCCAGGTAGACCAGCAGCACCGCCCCGGCGCCGCGGTCCCGGTCCCGGCCACCGAAGCCGAAGCCCCAGAAGGCGAACTGCATGATGAGGGAGGCGACGGTGGCGAAGAAGCTGGCGATGGTGATGACCGTGACGTCCCGGTTCTTGATGTGGGACAGCTCGTGCGCCAGCACGGCCTCCAGCTCCTGCCGGTCCAGCGTCTCCATGATGCCGGTGGTCACCGCCACCACCGCGTTCTTCGGGTTGCGGCCCGTGGCGAAGGCGTTGGGCACGCTGGTATGCACCACCGCCACCTTGGGCTTGGGCAGGTCCGCCAGCACGCAGAGCCGCTCGATCATGGCGTGCAGCTCCGGCGCGTCCTGGGGCGAGACCACCTTCGCCCCCATGGACGCCAGCACCAGCTTGTCCGAGAAGTAGTACTGCACGCCCAGCAGCACCGCGGCGATGAGCACCACCGGCAGGAAGCCCAGGCCCGCGTACCACAGCACCGC
>DATCLE010000107.1:0-9832 GCA_036564075.1 Dehalococcoidia bacterium | reverse complement strand
CCTTCACGGAGCTGCACATCGGCATCTACTACCGGCCGGTGGCGGACCTGGCCTTCTTCCTCCAGCAGAAGGCCTTCGACGACTATGCCCCCGGCTGGCACGCCACCAGCGTGGCGCTCCACGCGGCGGTGGTCCTGGCGCTAGCGGCGGCCGTGTTGGCCCTGACCCGGCGGCCCATCGCCGCCTTCCTGGCCGCGGGCCTCTTCGCCCTGACACCGACGTACACCGGTAGCGTGGCCTGGGTGGCCAATCAGACGGAGTTGCTGGCGGCCCTCTTCGCATCCGTGGCCCTGGCCCTCTTCGTCACGGCGGTGCGCGGACAACCCCGGCCCCTCCTCCTGGCAGGCGGGGCGGCCGCCTACGCGCTGGCCTGCGGCGCCAAGGAGGTGGGCGCCACGGTCCTGGTCCCCATGGCCGCGTACCTGGCCCTCCGGTCCTGGGAGCGGGGTCTGCGGCCGGGCCGGTCCGCCTGGCGGGACGTGGCCGCCGCGGCGGCGCCGCTCCTCCCGTTCTTGGTGGTGGTCGGACTCTGGGCCGGGGCGCAGCTCTACCTGTTCCTGGTGGTCCGCCCACCCCTGATGCCGTTCTACCACGCCGGCCCGCACATGCTGGAGACGCTCCGGTACGAGGCCCTGCGCCTGATCCTGCCTGTGAACTCCGGCCTCATGGGGATCGGCGCTCTGGACGACCCCACCTTCGGCACCAACAGCCTGCTGGGCTACCTTGCGCAGGCGGCGGTCCTGGGGATCTGCCTGGCGGCGTTGATCCGCGGGCCGGCCGGCGCCCGGGCGTTGGCGCTCTGGCTCGCCGTCGCCATGGTCCCCATCAGCCTCTGGGAGCCCGGCTTCGCCAACGCCCGCTACCTGTACACGCCGGCCCTGGCCTTCTGCGGCCTGATGGCCGCGGGCGCCTTGCCGCTGGCGGAGCGGCTCTTCCGGCGGCCGGGGACGGCCGCCCTGGCCGCCGCCGGGCTCCTGGCGCTCCTGGCCGTGCCGTACGGCGCGGGCACCGTTCACCAGAACCGGCGCGTCACCCAGGAAGGACGGCAGGAGACGGCGTTCCTGCGGCAACTGGAGGCGCTGGACCCGGCTGTGCCGCCGGGGACCACCATCTACCTGGTGGACACGCCCTGGAACGGGCTCTTCAGCCCGGCGGAGCCCATGGCGCAGATGCGCTACGGGCCATCCGTCCGCGTGGTGAAGATCGGAGAGGCGGACGTGGCGGAGGCACGGCGCGGGGCAACGGGCCCGACCCTCTTCCTGGGCATGCGGGACGGGCGCCTGGCCGTCCTCCCGGCCGAGAGCTCCCCGGCGGCACGGTAGCGGCGCCCCGTTACTCCGCGGCCTCCGGCCAGACCCGGACCACGCCGTAGGTGTTGTCGTACCCGGGGTCGATGGAGATCTCGCCGCGGCGCACGCGGTCCACGCCCTGGGCAACGCGCTCCCCCGCCGCCCGGGCGATGGCCTCCAGCGGCGCCTCCTGGAGCACGGAGAGCTCCGGCCCCACCGCGTCGATGACGGCCTCGTAGGCCCGGTCCACCGTCTTCGTCCCCACCTTGACCCCCAGCGCCTCCGCCAGGATCTCCTGGAGCGGCACCAGCAACCGGTAGGGCGGCCGGCCCGCATCGCCGCGGAGGAAGCCGTCGGCGTCCCGGTGGACCGTCACCGCGCGGCTGGCCAGCGCTTCCACCCGGTCCGCCACGCCCACCGTCATCCGCCGGCCGCAGACGGGACAGCGCTTGCCCAACCGCCGCACCTCCCCCGGCGGCAGCTTCACGTGGCCCCGGTGGCCCGTCCAGTGGTACTTCCCCTCCTCCGGGTAGAACTCCACCGTGTACGCCACGCTGCCCCGTCGCAGCGCCTCCCGCAGGCCGTCGAACGTGAGGTCGCCGTCGATCACGGTGACCTCCCGGCCCAGCCGGGGCGGCGAGTGCGCGTCCGAGAAGGAGACGATGGTCCGGGAGTCCAGGTCCGCCACCCGCCAGTTCATGGCGGGGTCGCTGGAGAGGCCCGTCTCCACGCAAAAGACGGCCGGGGCCATGTCCTCGAAGCACGCCTCCAGGGAGTCGAAGCCGGACCAGGAGCCCAGGGCGGAGTACCACGGCGTCCAGACGTGCGCCGCAATGACGAAGGAGCGCGGGTCCGTGGCGCCGACCGCCTCCACGAAGTCCCGCGCCGTCATGGCCAGGCTGGGGCGGCCGTCCTCCGCCAGGTCCCCGTAGGGCGCCACGGCCGCCGCCAGCCGCCGGGCGGCCTCCAAGCCGGGGACGAAGGCCAGCATGTGGACGTTGTGCCGGCGGCCCCGGCGCTGGAAGCTACAGTTCACCTCCGTCCCCAGCACGAAGCGAACCCCGCCGTGCTCGAAGAGATCGCCCTCCACGGGCTGGAGCGTCCGCGCCGTCTCCTCAAGCCAGACGGGGTGGGTGAAGTCCGCGCTGGCCAGCAGGTCGATGCCCTTCCGGCGGGCCCAGTACGCCAGCGTCCCGAAGGTCATGAACCTGCTGCTGGCGCGGGCGTACGGGGAGTGCAGGTGCAGGTCCGCCACGTAGCGCACGGCTCCCTCCCGCGCGGGCTACCGCCAGTATGGCGGGCCGTGGGGAGGACCGCCGTCCCCCGAACGGGTGGCCCCTACTCCCCCGCCGGGCCGTTCCGCGGCACCACCACGTGCGTGGTAGTGACCCGCGCCAGCAGCCGCCCCTGGCCGTCCCGCACCTCTGTCTCCACCACCTGCATGGTGCGGCCGCGGTGGACCACCCGCGCGTCCGCCGTGACGCGCCCGCGGTCCGTGTTCCGCACCACGTTGGCGGAGACCTGGACGGCGTACGGGAACCGGCCCAGGTCCCACGTGGCCTCCGGGTCCGTCACCGTGAGCGCGGCGTAGGTGGCGGCGGCGTCCGCCAGCGTCACGAAGGCGCCGGTGTGCACCAGCCCGCGGGGTTGGATCACCGAGGGCCCCACCTCCATGGCCGCCAGGCAGCGCCCGTCCCCTACCTCCAGCGGCTCGAATCCGATGGCCTCCAACATGCTGCCCGGACGGCTGGCGCGGATGGCCTCCAGGGTCCAGCCGCCGGGCTCCGGGCGGGTCGTCATCGGCCCCTCCTTCCCTAGGTGCAGCGCCCTCCCACGCGGGCCGGCGGCGTCAGGCGGAGCGCGGCGCCGAGGAACGGTAGCCCCACCGCTCCACGGTGGCCGCCAGGATCGCCTCTGCCGTCAGCACCCCGTACAGGTTGGGCCCGTCCATCACCACCAGCGGCCGCCACTCCCACTCCCGCATCACCGCCACGGCCCGGCGGACCTCCTCGTCGGCGCTGAGGACCGGCGCCGGGCCGCGCACGGCCTCCCGCACCTGCACCCGCTCCACCAGGTCCGGCACCTCGTACCGGGCCAGCGTGGTGGCCGGCGACGGCAGCAGCCGCTCCAGGTCGGCCCGGGTGAGTACCGCCGGACGCCCCCGGTACGTGGTCAGGAGGACCGCCGCCCGGTCCTCCTCCAGGAGGCGGAGCGCCCGGGTGATGCTGTCCCGCTCCTCCACGAAGGGGGCCCGCACCGGCGGGATCTCCCGCAGCCGCACGGGCTGTCCCGCAGGCGCCGGAACTGCGGGGTCGCCGCTCCCGCCGGGCCCCGGCGGAGGCGGGCCCTCAGGCCCGCCGGGGCTTGGGCCAACCCCCGGCTGGCGCGCTGCACCCTGCCAGGTGATGAGGCCCACGGCCCCCAGGATGGCCGCCGCGGCCAGCAGGGTGCGCGCCGTGACCGGCTCCCCGGCCAGCGCCCAGCCCAGGAACACCGCCACCACCGGGTTGACGAAGGCGTAGGTGGAGGCCCGGGCGGCGGTGGTGGCCTTGAGGAGCCAGGTGTACGCCGTGAAGCCCACCAGGGAGCCGAAGATCACCAGGTACGCCAGGGCCAGCCAGGACCGGAGCGAGGCACCGCCCAGGTCCAGCCCGCCCGGCTCCCCGGCCGCCAGCGCGGCCAGCCCCAGCAGCGCGCCGCCGGCCACCATCTCCATGCCCGTGGCCAGCGCCTGGGAGCGGGGCAGCGGCGCGCGCCGCAGGTAGACGGAGCCCGCGGCCCAGGAGAGGGAGGCCAGTAGCAGCACCGCCGTGCCCAGCGGGTCCGGGCGCGCGCCGCCCGCCAGTTCGCCCGGGCCCGCCAGCAGGGCCACGCCGCCCAGCCCCAGGGCCACGCCCACCGCCACGCCGGCCCGCGGCCGCGTCCCGCCCGGCCGGGCCCACTCCAGCACCGCCATCCACAGCGGCACCGTGGCCACCAGGAGGGCCGCCAGGCCGGAGGGCACCCGCTGCTCCGCCCAGACCACGCCCCCGTTGCCGCCCGCCAGCAGCAGGCCGCCGGCCACCGCCGCCGTCAGCCAGTGCCTGCCCGACGGCCTGTCGGCGCCCGACGCCCGCGCCCAGAGGTAGAGGACCAGCCCGGCCACCAGGAACCGGACCGATGCCATGGAGAAGGGCGGCAGCGTCTCGATGGCGAAGCGGATGCCCAGGTAGGTGGAGCCCCAGATGAGGTAGACCGCGGCGAAGGCAGCAACCAGCTTCACCCGGAACGGCGGGTCCGGTATCCTGGGGCTACGCATCCCCCGCCCCCGACCGGTCAACGGGCAGCGACAGCCGGCTGCTTTCCTTCACCGTGCCCAGCACGATGGTGGTTCGGGTGGATGTGATGGGGCCGATGGTGGTGAACCATTCCTGGAGCAGGCGTCCCAGCGACTCCGGGTCCCGGGTCCGCACCTTCACCAGGTAGCAGTCCTCCCCGGCGATGCTGTGGACCTCCTGGACCTCCGGCATCTCCGCCAGACGGCGCCCCACGGACACGTCGCCGAAGTCCTGGAGGCGCACGAAGATGAACGCCAGCAACCCGCTCCCCAGCGCCTTGGGGTCCAGCCTGGCCTCGTACCCCTGGATGACGCCCCGGGCCTCCAGCTTGCGGATGCGCTCGAAGACGGCGGAGGGCGCCATCTCCAGCCGCCGGGCGATCTCGGCGTTGGACGTGCGGGCGTTCTCCTGAAGGATCGACAGGATTTTCGCGTCGATGTCGTCGATCATAGCGGTTCCCTGTTGGGCCAGAGAATAATCACGCCCACCAGGGCTGTCAAGCCGAACGCCCGAAATCGTGGGCGCACCCGTTCGGGGTCGGACGGCGCCGCCCGTCACACTCCCCGGCCGCCGTCCGCTCCATCCGCGAACCCACCGCTGTGAGGTGCCGCCCATGCCCGCCGTGACCGTAGGCGACCTGGCGATCTTCTACCGGGAGACGGGCTCCGGCGAACCCGTGCTGCTGCTCCAGGGCCTGGGTGTGGACCACCGGGGCTGGGGCCTCCAGGTGGCCGCCCTCTCGCCCTGGTTCCGTTGCATCACCCCGGACAACCGGGACGTGGGGCGCTCCGGCCGCGCCGCCGGCCCCTACACCGTGGCCGACATGGCGGGCGACGCCGCGGGCCTGCTGGACGCCCTGGGCGTGGCCCAGGCGCACGTGGTGGGGATCTCCCTGGGCGGGGCCGTGGCGCAGGAACTGGCCCTCTCCCGCCCGGAGCGCGTGCGCAGCTTGGCGCTCATCGCCACCTACTGTTCCGGCGATCCCCGCGGCACCGCCCTCTTCACGGGGTGGCGGCTGATGCGGGAGCGGCTCTCGCCGGAGGAGTACTACCGGGCCACGTACCCGTGGGTCTTCACCGTGGGAGACTACCTGAAGCCGGGCTTCATTGAGGGGATGGTGGAGCGCGCCGCCACGGATCCGTACCTCCAGGAGCCGGAGGCCTGGGCCCGCCAGATGGCGGCCGCCACTTCCTTCCACTCGGAGGACCGCCTGGGGCGCATCGCCGCGCCCACGCTCCTCCTCTTCGGCGAGGCGGACCTGCTGACGCCCCTCCGCTTCGCCCGCGTCATGCGGGAGCGTATCCCCAACGCGGAGCTGGTCGTGATCCCGGAGGCGGGCCACGGGCTCATCTGGTCCCACGCTGAGGTCGTGAACGCCGCGCTGCTGGGCTTCCTCCTCCGGCAGCGGGAGCGACAGGGCGGTTAGGCGCCGGCGGCCCGCTTCGCCCGCTTCGCCCGGACGGCGGTCACGGCCGCCCACGCCGCCAGCGCCGCGAAGAGCGGCAGCACCGGCACGTGGAACCGCGGCTCCGCGAAGAAGGCGATGTGCACCGCCGTCCAGTAGACGAAGAGCAGCGCCAGGGGCGCGAACTGCCGGAACCGCCGCCGCAGGCCCACAATGAGCCCGCCCAGCGCCAGTGCGCCCGTCAGCCAGTAGAAGAGGTCCACCGTCCCGTAGGCGACCCACCGCCAGTACCCGTGGAAGACGGGGTGCTCCCCGTAGTACTCGTTCCAGCGGAGGCCGTCGGCGTCGTCGCCGTAGAGCCGCACGAACTTGAGCACGGCCAGGCGGGCCTCGTCCAGCGGGTGGGACAGCGCGTACGCCAGCGCGTCCCGCGTCCCCTGCCGGTTGATGGCCAGTTCCGCCTCCACGGGCGGCAGGTGGTCGAACCGGGCGGCGTAGGCCACCTGGTCCAGGAAGTCCAGCCCGCCGGAGGCGCCCTCGTGGTGCCCCACCCAGAGGTCGATGCCCACGTTGGTGGAGAGGAAGGTGGGCTCCCCCAGCCGCACCGTGTTGCGGACCGCCCACGGCAGCGTCAGGAGCAGGACCACCGCCAGGGCAAGCCCGCCGAACCGCAGCGACTGCCGCCACGGCCTGCCCGCCAGCACCAGCCACCCCACAGCCACCAGGGGCAGCAGCAGCGCCTGCCCCCGCACGTACGCCGCAGCGGCCGCCACTACGCCGAACAGGACCGCCTGCCCCAGCCCGACCTGCCCCCCCGGCCCGCGCCAGGCCAACACCGTCAGCGATCCTACCAGCAGCGCCGTGAAGAGCGTCTCTGAGAGGAGGAGGCTGGCGAAGGTGATGGGGCCGGGCATCAGCGCCAGGACGGCGGACGCCGCCAGTGCCGCCGGTCGGTCACCCCACCAGCGCCGCACGAAGAGGTAGAGCAGGCCCACCGTGGCGGCACCCAGGGCCACGTTGAGCAGCCGGCCCGCCAGGACGCTGTGCCCGAAGACCAGGTAGACCGCCGCCAGGATGGCCGGGTAGCCCACCGGCCAGAACGCCGTGGGGTGGCCGTTCAGCGTGACGTAGCCCCGGCCCTGGGCGATGTTCTGCGCGAAGGCGTCGTACTGGCCGGTGTCGTTCACGATGCTGACGGGTGGCTCCACCAGCAGCACCCACGCCAGCCGCAGCACCAGCGCCAGCGCCAGGACGACGACCAAGAGCACGGCGGGGTCCGCCCGCCGCGCGGCCGGCCGGGTCCGCGTCCCCTGCGCCCCGGCGGGCCCCGCCCCGTTCACGCCGCCGGCCCTCCGCCGCGCAGGACGGCCACCTCGCTCTTCCAGACCTCCGCGGCCATCTGCTCCAGCACCTCGCGCTTCGGCTCCGGGGCGTTCAGGATGCGGGGCGCGATGCGGTCCGCCAGCCCCTCCAGGTAGCGGCACCGCCGGCGGAAGGCCCCCAGCGTGTGGCGCTCGCCGCCCAGGAAGATGTGCTCCAGCCGGCGCTCCACCGGCCCGAACTTGGTGCGCGCCACGCCGCACGCCTCGTCGAACAGCTCCTGGATCTGCTTCTCCCGGATCCGCTCGAACCGCCGCTGCGACTGCCCCCCGGCCCGGTGCCGCCCCTTCACGAACCGGGTGTCCGTCTTGGCGTCCAGCAGCCGCTCGCCTTCGAACACCCCGATGGAGAAGCCGCCCAGCCGCAGCAGCACGATGCCCACCAGCCGGTCCCGGGCCAGGAGCTCCCGCAGGGGCTCCGGCCGGTAGCCGTGGTAGGCGCCGCCGGCGGCCAGCGGGAACGGCGGGACCACCAGGAAGGTCTCCTCCCCCAGGAACAGCACGGCGCCCGTCTCCGCGGCGCGGGACGGCAGCGATACGCCGCCCAGGGCCGCCAGCGGTGCCGCCGCAGGCCCGTCCGCGGCCACGGCGGCGGGCGCCACGCCGGGCGGCACGTAGAGCGTGGCCCGGACCCCGGCCCCCGCCAGCTCCTCCAGGTAGCGCAGCAGCCGGCCGCGCTTCATCTGGTGCCGGGATACCACCTCCACCATGACGCCACCGCGCTCCGCAGCCCGCCTGACCCCACGCGCCTCCGCATGCTATCATAGGCCGGACGCCGCACGAAGGGACAGCGGCCCGTTGGGGGGAGGTGATGGCCGTGGAGAAGCTGGAACGCCTGGAGGCTATCCTGCGGGAGATGGGCGGGGTGCTGGTGGCCTACTCCGGCGGGGTGGACAGCACCTTCTTGGCCGCCGTGGCCCACGACGTGCTGGGCCCCGCGGCCCTGGCCGTCACCGGCCTCTCCCCCAGCGTCTCCCCGGAGGAGGAGCGGGAGGCCCGGGATCTGGCGGCCCGCATCGGCATCCGCTACCGCACCGTCGAGACGTACGAGATGGAGCGGCCGGGCTACGTGGCTAACAGCCCGGAGCGCTGCTACTTCTGCAAGGACGAACTGTATGGCCGCCTGGCCGCCGTGGCCGCCGCCGAGGGCATCCCCTGGGTGGCCGACGGCTCCAACGTGGACGACCTGGGGGACCACCGGCCCGGACGCCGGGCCGCCGCTGAGCACGGCGTCCGCAGCCCGCTCCTGGAGGCGGGGCTCACCAAGGCGGAGATCCGGGAGCTCTCACGCCGGCGCGGGCTCCCCACGTGGGACAAGCCCGCCATGGCCTGCCTGGCCTCCCGCATCCCGTACGGCACGCCTGTCACGGTGGAGGCGCTGCGACAGGTGGCCCGGGCGGAGGCCTTCATCCGCTCCCTGGGCGTCCGCCAGCTCCGCGTCCGCCACCATGGCGACATCGCCCGCATTGAGACGGACCGGGACGGGATGCTGACGCTGCTGGCGGACGGTCACCGGGAGCAGGTGGTGGCGCGGCTGAAGGAGCTGGGCTACCGCTTCGTGGCCCTGGACCTGGCGGGCTACCGCACCGGCTCCCTCAACGAGGCGGCGCCCCTGCCGCTCCTGGACCGCTAGGATCGCGCCCCACGCCGTTCCCCCGCCGCGCTGCCCCAGCGACTGCCGCAGCGTGACGGGGGAGGGACCGCCGCCGCAGGGAGATCCTTCGGGGCCCGTGGTCCGCGCATGGCGAGGGCGGCCCTCCTGGGAGGGCCGCCCCGCTGCTGGGTCCCGTCACCGGTCAGGGGTCCGCGCTCAACCCCAGCGGTACAGCTCGTACCAGTTGCCTTCCTCATCCCGGACGGCCAGGATGGGGTCCACCGCCTCCGTGAAGATGGCGGTCTCCTTCACCTCCGGGATCTCCCGCACCTTGTGGGCCAGGTGGACCGCCGCCTCCGGCACGATCACCGGCCGCGCCAGCGGGCCCGCGTACTTGATGCGGGTCACGTTGCGCTCGGGATCGTAGTCCAGGTGCCGCGGCACCTGCCACTTCCGGAACGCCGAGCGGAACGGCAGCGGCAGCCGGTCCAGCGCGCCCAGGAACCCGCCGTGGCGCCCGATCCGGTAGAAGTGGTGCGCACCCACAATCCGGCGTACCTGGAGCCGCTTCACCTCCACCCCCAGGTAGCTGCTGAGCCGGTCCATGAGCGGTCGGTCCGCCTCGGCCGCCCACGCGCGCTCCAGCACCTCCTGCGCCTCGCGTTCCACCAGCGTCTTCTGCTTCACCTCGGTGTGCATCATGCTCCTCCGGGTAACTAGCCTCCGTGCATTCAAGATGCCACGATCCCGGCCTCCCGCCGCCGTCCGGCCCGGTAGCCATCACGCGCAGGCATGGTTCACCTTCGCGCCGGGGAGGGGCTGGACGCAATCGCCCGCTTGGGTTATGC
>DATCLE010000106.1:0-6885 GCA_036564075.1 Dehalococcoidia bacterium | reverse complement strand
GATGGGCTCCATCCAGACGCCCGCCGGGCAGACCGCCGTGCAGGCCTCGCAGGCCAGGCAGCTGTCTTCGTGCCGCAGCAGGTCCGGCGTGAGCCCCAGGTGGCCCTCCGCCAGCGCCCGCGCCATGGCGATGCGCCCCCGTGGCGACTCCGCCTCCGAGAGCGTCTCCTGGTACGTGGGGCAGACGGAGAGGCACAGCCCGCAGCGGATGCAGCGGAGCATGTTCTCGTACTCGCCGGTCAGCAGGGGAAACCGGACGCTCCCTTGCCCGTGTTCAGCCATGCCCGTTCCTAGCGCACGCCACTACGCTGTTCGGACGCCGCCCAAATCCGTCATCCACCAGATCCCAGAAGGGCGTGACCTCGCGGAGCCACCCCATCCTGGAAGCTAGCGTGCGGTATGGGGGATGCGCGAGAAGCTGTCACGGCGCCGACCCGCAGAGCGACCGAGGTCTGAGATGCCGGTTCCGGCATCGGCTTCACCACCGGCACCCCCGGCGACCTGCTCCCAATCTTTGCCTCCCCGCACAGCGCAAAGACGCGCTGCGCGCTCGACTACGTACGCAGCGAAGGGCATGAACGGTATAGACACGCTGCCTCGCTGCGTACCCCGTCAACCGCGAAAGGCTGCGTGAGGCTCTCTGTTCACAATCTCCGGTACACCTCACCCCGCGGCCCGATGTCGCTCACGTCGACGCGGCGCTCCTCGTCATCCACAGTGAAGACAATGCGCCAGCCGCCCACCCGGGCCGCTCGGCGGCCGGGAAAACCCTGGAGAGGCTTCGTATGCTGGCCGTAGGGATCAGCCGCGATCTGCTCCAGACGCCGGAGGATGCGCTGTTGTGCCGGGCGGGGCAGGCGGTACACGTACCGTTCCGCTTGGCGGGCAATGCGGACGGCGTAGCTCATGCTCCCAGACGGCGTTTGAGGTCGTCCAGCGTGGTGGAGTCCCCACGCGCCAGCTCCGCCTCACCCGCCTTGACACGATCCATCTCCTCTGGTGTCAAAACCTCCTCCTCGGAGAGAAGCCATCGGAGGTACTCCAGAGCGTCCTCGGCCTCTGGGTCGGGGAGTTGATCAACCAAGCGGTGAAGCTCTTCCTTCACAGTCATGTACGTCTCTCCGCTGTGCCCGTGCTCTGCCGGTACGCCGGCACCAGCAGAAGGTGCTCAACCCGCATCACGCCCACCCAGTATAGCAGGCGGCCGGTGGCAGGCCCAGGAAACCGGGCGAGGCGGGCCACCGGCATTGGCCCGCCTTCCGCTCAGCGCCGCATGGCCCACCCGCACGAACTGGTCGCCCGCCGCCGTCATGGCCCCTCCGTCCGGCTCCCCTCACACCACGCCTGAGGTGCCCCCGTCCACGTTCACCGAGGCCCCGGTGATGTACGCCGCCAGCGGCGACGCCAGGTACGTGATGAGGGTGGCCACCTCCCGGGCCTCGCCCACGCGGCCCAGGGGCACCCCGGCGCCCAGCCGCTGGTACGCCTCCTCCAGCGGCACGTCCGGGAACCGGGCCCGTGCCGCCCGCTCCATCTGCGCGCTCTTGATGATCCCCACGCAGACCGTGTTCACCAGGATGTTGTCCCGCGCCAGGTCCTTGGACATGGCCTTGGTCAGCGCAATCCCCGCCGCCCGGCTCACGGAGCTGGGCAGGGAGCCGGGCCCCGGCTGCTTGCCGCCCACGTGCGTCACATTGATGATCCGGCCGCCGCCCGCCTCCCGCATGTACGGCAGCACCGCCCGGCTGCACCGCACCGCCGCCAGCAGCTTCAGGTCCAGGTCCCCGTACCACCCCTCGTCCGATACCTGCTCGAAGGGCGCGCCCGCCGCGGTCCCCGCGTTGTTCACCAGCACGTCGATGCGGCCGAACCGCCGGTAGCTCTCCCGCACGAACCGCTCCACGTCCTCCGCCCGGCGCACGTCCGCCGGCACAGCCAGCACCTCGCCCCCCGTCTCCCGGCGGATCTCCGCCGCCGCCGCCTCCAGCACCTCCTGCCGCCGCGCGCAGATAGCCACCCGGGCGCCCTCCCGCGCCAGCTCCAGCGCCGTCGCCTTGCCAATGCCCTCGCTCCCGCCGGTCACCAGCGCCACCTTCCCTGCCAGACCCAGCTCCATGGGCAGCTCACCTCCACTCCAGGATCGCGGCTCGCCCAGCATACGGAGCGTCACCCGGCGGGTCAACGGTCCCGCGGGCCGTTGCGACCTCCCGCGGCGCGTGCTATACCGGTCCTACCATGGCGGACGACCCTGCGGCCCTGGACCGCCCCGCCTCCCCGGCGACGCCCCGGACGGACCGCGTCTTCTACGGCTGGCGCATCGTGGGCGCCGGCACGCTCCTGGTCTTCGTCTCCGCGGGCATCAGCTACTACGGCCTACCCGTCTTCCTGGACCCCCTCCAAGAGGCCCACGGCTGGAGCAAGTCCGCCCTCTCCCTGGCCATGACCTGGTACTTCCTGGTGAGCGGCCTGGCCGGCCCCTTCCTGGGCCGCGCCGTGGACCGCTACGGGCCCAAGGTGCCGCTGCTGGCCGGCTCCGTCCTCATGGCCGTCGCGCTGCTGCTCATCGGGAACCTCACGGCGCTCTGGCAGCTCTACCTGGCCCACACCCTCCTGGCCGTCGGCTTCGCCGCCGTCTCCGTCATCACCGTCAGCACCCTCATCACCCGCTGGTTCATCCGTAAGCGCGCCCGTGCCCTCAGCGTCTCCATGACGGGCGTGAGCCTGGGCGGCGTGGCCCTGGTCCCCCTCACCACCTACCTCATCGGCGAGTACGGCCTGCGCGTGGCCACCGCCGTCCTGGCCGTGGTGCCGGTGGCCGTCACGGTGCCCCTGGCGCTGCTGGTCATCCGCCCCCGGCCGGAGGACCTGGGCCTCCTGCCCGACGGCGAGCCGGAGCCCCCGGGCGGCGAGGCCGGCGGCGCCCTCAGCTACGGCTTCCAGACCCGCCTCTGGACCCGGGCGGAGGTCCTGCGCACCGTCCCCTTCTGGGCCATCACCGCCGCCTTCGTCCTGGCCCTCACCGGCCAGACCGCCTTCGTCATGCACCAGGTCTCCTTCCTCTCCGGCCGCATCGGCGACGAGGCCGCCGCCCTGGCCCTCAGCATCACGGCCGGTACCAGCGCCGTGAGCCGGCTGGTCATGGGCACCCTGGCGGACCGACTGGACAAGCGCGCGGTCACGGTGGGCTGCTTCGTGGCCCAGGCGCTGGGCGTGGCGCTGGTCCTGGCGGCGGGCGGCAACCTGCCCCTCATCTACCTGGGCGTCCTGGTCATCGGGGCCACCATCGGGAACGTCTACATGATGCAGTCGCTGCTGGTGGGGGAGTGCTTCGGGCTGGCCTCCTTCGGCGCCGTCTTCGGCCTGGTCTCCCTCTTCTCCAGCGCCGCCTCCGCCGCCGGCCCGCTCATCGCCGGGGCCGTGTACGACGCCAGCGGCCGCTACGAGCCGGCCCTGCTCCTCATGGCCGCCGTCACCGCCTCCGGCTCCCTGGCCGCCCTCTTCGCGCGGCCCGCTCTGCCCGCCGCGGAGCGCTGACCCCCGGGACGCGCGAAGGCGGCAGCCCCCCGGCCGCCGCCGCTCCCGGCACGCCCCCGGTGCCGGCCCCTCACGCCGCCCGCCGCCCGGACGGCTCCGACCCCACCATCTCCAGGAACAGGTCCACCAGCTCCGGGTCAAACTGGCGGCCGCGCTCCCGGCGTAGCTCCCGCCGGGCGTCCAGGGGCGCCTTCGGTGGACGGTGCGGGCCGCCATGCAGCATGGCCGTGTAGGCATCCGCCAGCGCCACAATCCGCGCCGAACGGAGGATCTCGTCACCCCCCAGCCCGGCGGGGTAGCCCTGGCCGTCGTACCGCTCGTGGTGCTGCACCACCGTGGGGATGGCGGAAGCCAGGCCGTCCATCCCCTGGAGGATGCGCGCCCCGAACCAGACGTGCTCCCGCACCACCTGCATCTCCGCGTCGGACAGCGCGCCGTGGCGGCGCAGGAACTCGTCCGGGACCGCCAGCATACCCACGTCCCGCAGCAGCGCCCCCAGGTACACCTGCTGCTGCTCCTCCGCATCGCACCCCGCGCGGCGCGCCAGCGCCACCGCGTACCGCGCCACGTCGCGCGCCCGCGTCCGCAGGGCGGGGTCCTTCACCGCCAGCGCCCCCAGCAGCGCGCTCACCTGCTCCGTCAGCCGCGAGCCCAGCGCCGAAAGGTGCTCGTCCTGGCTGGCCACCATCTGGTCGCCGCCCAGCCGCTTCGCCTCGTACATGGCGGCGTCCGCCCGCTGCATCAGCTCCTCCGCGTCCCCCGCGTCCGCCGGGTACGCCGCCAGGCCGATGCTCACGCTGAGGTCCGGCGCCTCAGCCCCGTCCGGCGCCGCCAGCCGGATGCCGTGGACCGCCCGCCGGACCCGCTCCCCCACCGCCCGGGCCGCCTCGGCGTCCAGGCCGGGCAGGATCACCACGAACTCATCGCCCCCGTAGCGGCCGCTGACGGCGCCTTCGCCCAGGCCGGCCAGTTCTGCCGCCAGCGCGCTCAGCGCCTGGTCCCCGGCCGCGTGGCCGTAGGCGTCGTTCAACTGCTTGAACCGGTCCAGGTCCAGCATGAGGAGCGAGAGCGGCCGCTCCTCCGCCGCCGCCCCAGCCAGCTCCGACGCCAGCCGGCTGTGCAGGGCGCGCCGGTTCAGCAGGCCTGTCAGCGCGTCCTGCTCCGCCCGTTCCTGGAGCACCTCCTGCAGCCGGGCCGCCTCAATGAACAGCGCCACCTGGTTCCCGATCCCTTCGATGGTGCGGATCTCGTCGGCGCTGAACCGCACCTCCTGGAGGGAGTCCACCGCCATGTAGCCGATGGGCTTGCTCCCGGCCCAGAGAGGGTACACGGCCAGCCCCCGCGTGCCGAAGGTCTCCGTCCAGTACGGCGGGAAGGACGGGTCCCTGGCCACGTCCTCCCACACCACCACCTCTTTCTGCTGGATGGCCTGGATCACCGGGTTGCTGGCGTTGCTGGGGTCCAGCAGGTACCGCCGCGGCGTCTGCTGGAACCGCTCCCACAGCTCCGGCGACTCCGGGCCGATGGACATGGCCGGCACCAGCTTCCCCTCGTCGTCCACCAGGTAGATGCTGCACCGCTCCGCCACGCTGAACGCCGTCACCGCCCGGCAGATCCGCGCCAGCACCCGCCGCAGCGGCTCCCCGGAGGCCACGGCGCGGGAGACCTCCAGCACCACCTCCGTCATGGCCCGCTGGCGACGCTCCCGCTCCAGCAGGTCCGCGTTCACCAGCGCCGCCACCACCTGGTCCGCGATGATGCCCACCACCTGCTGCTCCGCCTCCGTCCAGTCCCGCGGACGGTCATGGATGGCGTACAGACAGCCCAGCACGTCATCGCCCCGGATGAGCGGCTGCACCAGCGTGGCGCGGACGCCCATCTCCCGGCTCAGGTCCTCGGTCTGGTTCTCGTCCTGGAGGATGTCGCGGGTAACGTACGGGCGCCGCGTCCGGATGGCAATGCCCGTGATGCTCTCGTCCCGGTGGACGCGCCAGATCCCCGCCAGGGGGATCTCCCGGGGATAGTAGGTCCGAAGGCGGAGGTAGCCGTCCGGCTCCACCAGCGCGACGGCACTCGCCGAGACGCCGAGCAGCGCGCAGAGGGAGCGCGTGACCCGCTGCACGATCTCGTCAGGCGAGTACCCCTCCTGGCCGGACCCGGCCTGGGGGTTGTCCGTCATGCCCTCTGTACCTCATCAGGCGTGGCATCTGCTCCCCCCACCATCGATCATCGGCGGCGCACCGGTGAGCATGAGACCCCCGACACGTTGCAATGGTATAACACGCCACGGCCCCGGCTGCGGCCGGACGGAAGGGAGGGTGGACAGCGCCGCCGCCGCGGCCCACAATGCCCGGAGAGGGGAGGTGATACCCGTGGACGTGCTGCGGGGCGCTTCCCGGCAGGAACTGGACGCGGCGGCGTTCCGGGCACTGGCGGCGGCGTACCGGCAGGTCCTCCTGGACGTGGGCACCGGCGACGGCGCCTACCCCTACCGCTACGCCCGCGAGCACCCGGACACCCTGTGCATTGGCCTGGACGCCAACCGGGACGGCATGTGGGACTACGCCGCCCGGGCGGCCCGCAAGCCGGCGCGCGGCGGGCTGGACAACGTCCTCTACGTGGTGGCCGCCATCGAGCGTCCACCGCCGGAGCTGGACGGTGTGGCCCACCGGCTGACCGTCCATTTCCCCTGGGGCAGCCTGCTGCGCGGGCTGGTGCTGCCGGAGCCCCGGATCCTGGCCCACCTGCGGCGCCTGGCCGCGCCCGGCTGCCACTTGGAGATCCTCTTCAATTACACCGCCCTCACGGACCCGGCCGCCGCCGCTTCCCAGGGCGTCCCGGTCACGGACCGGGACCGGGTGGACCGCAACCTCCGCCCGGCCTATGCGGCGGCGGGCCTGCACGTCACGGAGGTGTCGCTGGTGGGCGCTGAGACGCCCGCCGCCACCCGCTGGGGGAAGCGCCTGACCCTGGGCGCCGGACGGGACGTCCTGCTGCTGCGGGGCACGGTCCGCCACCCGTGGCCCGCGGCGCCGGGCCGGCCCCTCCGCGCCGGCTAGGAACCGCGGCCTGGCGACGGCGCCTCGCCGGCGGCCAGGGCGGCCAGCAGTCCGTCCGCCACCTGAGCCACCTCGCCGTCCGTCAGCTCCGGGAACATGGGGAGGGAGAGCACCCGCCCGGCCAGCGCCTCCGCGGCGGGCAGGTCGCCGGGGCCGCAGTCCGGCCCCGCGAAGGCCGGCAGCAGGTGCAGCGGCGCCGGGTAGTGGACGTCCGTCGCCACGCCACGGGACGCCAGCCCAGCCCGCACCGCCTCCCGGTCCTCCACCTGCACCACGTACAGGTGGTAGCAGT
>DATCLE010000105.1:0-10449 GCA_036564075.1 Dehalococcoidia bacterium | reverse complement strand
GGCGAGGAGGAGGAGCGTCGCGGCGAGGCCGCGGCGGGGCGTGGCGAGGGTCATGGCGGGGTGCCCCCTTCCGAACCGGGACCGGAGGTCGGGTCCGCTACATCCGCGTGGAGGTCCGGCAGGGGCACCACGACGCCGCCGGGGCGCGCTCCTGCGTGCTGGCTGCCTGTCAGTGTAGGAGAGGGCGGCGGAGCGTGTCAAGAGGACGGAGCACGCCCCGGCGGCGGCCGCACGGCCCGTCGTGCGGCCGCCCGCCCGTCATCCCGCCCGAACGGGTGATCCACCGTCGCGCCCGTCCCTGGACAGTGGAGGGCAAGGACCCCGCCCGCCCGCCGCACGCCGGGACAAGGGGGACGTCATGACCACCCACGTTCAGTCCATGCTCCGTACCCACCCCCGCGCCGCCCGCATGGACGCCGAGACGCTGACCCGTTGCATTGAGGCGTGCTACGACTGCGCCCAGAGCTGCACCGCCTGCGCCGACGCCTGCCTGGGAGAGCAGGACGTGGCCTCCCTGGTCCGCTGCATTCGCCTGAACCTGGACTGCGCGGACGTCTGCCTCACCACGGGCGCCCTGCTCTCCCGCCAGACGGAGCCGGAGATCTCCCTCCTGCGCCGCCAGGTGGAGGCCTGCCTGGAGGCGTGCCGCGTCTGCGGCGCCGAGTGCGAGCGCCACGCCGGCCACCACGAGCACTGCCGCACGTGCGCGGAGGCCTGCCGCGCCTGCGAGGAGGCGTGCCGGCGGCTGCTGGCGGCCATGCCGGCGTAGCGCCGCCCGTCGGGGCCCCGAAGGTCCCGGAGGGGTCGGCCGCGTCCAGGGCTACGTCCCGGAGCGGGGGCGGTGCACGGGGTGGAGACGGGCCGGACGGCGTTGGTCTCCGTGGACCAGAACGACCACGCCCTCCGCGTTCGGGGCTAGCGGCGGCTGCCGATGAGGGCGCCGGCGACGATGCTCACGAGCGAGATGATGATGGCGCCGAACAGCGCAGACCAGAAGCCCTCCACCCGGAAGCCCACGTCCAACTGCCCGGCGATCCAGGCGGTGAGCCCCAGCATGGCGGCGTTCAGCACCAGGGTGAACAGCCCCAGGGTGAGGATCTGGAGGGGGCAGGTCAGCCAGAAGAGGACCGGCCGGACGAAGGCGTTCACCAGCCCGAAGATGAGGGCCGTGACCGCCAGCGCCTGCCACGTATCGATCTCGATGCCGGGGAGGAGGAAGGCCGCCACCGCCAGGCCCAGCGCCGCCACCAGCAGCCGGACCAGGAAGCCCGCCAGCCAGTTCTCGTCCCCCCGGTCCGGCCCGTAGCGGCTCTCGGAGACCTCCCACCCCATAGCTCCCTCCGCCTTCGCCCGGAAAGGAACGGCCCCGGAGGTCCGGGGCCGCACCGGCAGTGCCGCGTCCGCTCAGTCCGGGCGGAGTTGGCGCAGCAGGTTCGCCATCTCGATGGCGTTCACGGCCGCCTCGTACCCCTTGTTGCCGAACTTGGCGCCCGCCCGGTTGACGGCCTGCTCCAGCGTATCTGTGGTGAGGATGCCGAAGATGGCCGGCACGCCCGTCTCCTGGCCCACCCGGGCCACGCCGGCGGCCGCCTGCCCGGCCACGTACTCGAAGTGGGGCGTCTCGCCGCGGATCACCGTCCCCAGGCAGACCACCGCGTCGTAGCGGCCGCTCTCCGCCATCCGGCGCGCCGCCACCGGCACCTCGAAGCAGCCGGGCACCCACGCCACGTCCACCGCGTCCGGCTCCACGCCGTGCTGCCGGAAGGCCTGCTCCGCGCCGTGCAGGAGCTGCTGGGTGACGTACTCGTTGAACCGTGCCACCACCACGCCGAAGCGCAGCCCGGCGCCGGAGAGGTGGCCCTGGAAGACCCGGCTCACGTCCCACCCCCTGCGGTCCCGTCGGAGGGCGGCGCCGTCTCCGTCTCCCGCCACTCCACCGGCAACAGGTGCCCCATCTTGACCCGCTTGGTGTCCAGGTAGCGGAGGTTGTGGGGGTTGGGCTTCACAATGATGGGCACCCGCTCCACCACCTCCAGGCCGTAGCCCTCCAGCCCGGCCCGCTTGGTGGGGTTGTTGGTGAGGAGGCGCAGCTTGCGGGCGCCCAGGTCCACCAGGATCTGCATGCCAATGCCGTAGTCCCGCCGGTCCGCCGGGAAGCCCAGCGCCTCGTTGGCCTCCACGGTGTCCAGCCCCTGGTCCTGGAGCGCGTACGCCCGGATCTTGTTGTGCAGGCCGATGCCCCGGCCCTCCTGGTCCATGTAGACGAAGATGCCCTTCCCCTCTTCGGCGATCATGCGCAGCGCCATGTCCGCCTGCTCGCCGCAGTCGCAGCGCAGGCTGCCGAACACATCGCCGGTGATGCACTGGTCGTGGACGCGCACCAGCACGGGCTCGTCCGGCTTGACCTCGCCCTTCACCAGGGCGATGTGCTCCTTCGTGTCGATCATCGTCTTGTAGGCAATGACCTTGAACAGCCCGTAGCGGGTGGGGAGCTCCGCTTCCTCCACCCGGCGGACCAGCTTCTCCTTCCGCTGCCGGTAGGCGATGAGCTGGTTGACGCTGATGATCTTCAGCCGGTGTCGGGCGGCGAAGCGCTTCAGGTCCGGCAGGCGGGCCATGGTGCCATCGGACTTCATGATCTCGCAGAGGACGGCGGCGGGGTAGAGGCCGGCCAGCTTGGCCAGGTCCACGGAGGCCTCCGTCTGCCCGGCGCGCACCAGCACGCCGCCCTCCCGGGCCCGCAGGGGGAACATGTGGCCGGGGCTCACCAGGTCCTCCGGCCGCGTGTTAGGGTCGATGAGCACCTGGATGGTGCGGGCGCGGTCCGCCGCGGAGATGCCCGTGGAGACGCCGGTGGCAGCCTCCACGGAGACAGTGAACGCGGTGCCGAACTGGGACTGGTTGTTCCCCACCATCATGGGGATCTTCAGCTCGTCCAGCCGTTCGCCCGTCATGGAGATGCAGATGAGGCCGCGGCCGTACCGGGCCATGAAGTTCACGGCGTCCGCGGTACAGAACTGCGCCGGGATGGTGAGGTCCCCTTCGTTCTCCCGATCCTCATCGTCCACAATGATGACGAACCGGCCCCGGCGGTACTCTTCGATGGCCTCCTCCACGGTGGCCAGCCTCATGTCCCGACGGTCCTCGTTGCCCCGCATCCAGCCGACCTCCTCAAGGTCTGGCGGCGGCCTCCGCCTGCCAGCCTCGCCCTGCTACACCCGCTCCGCCAGGAGCTGCTCCACGTACCGCGCGATGATGTCCGTCTCCAAGTTTACCCGATCCCCGGGCTTTCGACGAGTTAGGTTGGTGTGCTGCTGCGTGTACTGGACCAGAGAGACCGTGAAGGTGGACGTATCCTTGGCCACCACCGTGAGGCTGGCCCCGTCCACCGTCACCGGGCCCTTCACCACCATGTACCGCAGCAGTTCCGCGGGGGCGCGGTAGGTGGCCAGCACCGCCTCCCCGTCCGGCGTCAGGGAGACCAGCTCGCCGGTGCCCTCCACCACCCCGCGCACCAGGTGGCCGCCCAGGGGCTTGCTGAGGGTCAACGCCCGCTCCAGGTTCACCGGCGCGCCGGCTTCCAGCTCCCCCAGCGTGCTGCGGCGGTACGTCTCCGGCATCACGCCGGCCATGAAGGCGTCCTCCGTCATCTCCGCCACGGTGAGGTCAACCCCGTTGATGGCGATGCTATCGCCCAGGCGCGTGCCCTCCAGCACCGCCCGGCAGCCGATGACCAGCCGTCCGGGGCCGGCCTCCCGCACCACCCCTACCTCTTCAATGATGCCGGTGAACATCGCCTTCGGCGTCCTCCTTCCGCTCCGTGATGTCCGCGCCCTCCGGGTACACGGGGTAGCCCGTCACCAGCAGGTCCGGCCCCAGCCTGGCCACCTCCGTGCGCTCCAGCCGCACCGCCTCCGCCATGGTGCGGGCGCCCCGGCCCGCCACCGGCGAGGGCGCCTCCGCCGCGCCGATGACCACCGGCGCCACGAAGGCCCAGACCTTGTCCACCAGCCGCGCGTCGAACAGGCCGCCCAGCAGCACGCCGCCGCCCTCCGCCAGCAGGCTCAGCACGCCCCGCTCCCCCAGGACGGCCAGGAGCGAGCGCAGGTCCACCCGCCCGTCCCGGTCCGGCAGGACCAGCACCTCCGCCCCGCGCGCCGCCAGGCCGGCCCGCCACGCCGCCGGCGAGGCGGCGGTGGTGGCCACCAGCACCGGCCCCGGCGCCGAGAGGAGCCGCGCGGAGGGGGGCGTCCGGCCGCGACTGTCCGCCACCACCCGCAGCGGCTGCCGCTCCGCGGGGCGGCCGTCCGGCCGGGCGGTGAGCTCCGGATCGTCCTTCAGCACGGTCTCCACGCCCGCCAGGATGGCGTCCACCGCCGCCCGCTGCCGGTGCGCCCACGCGCGTGACTCCGGCCCGGTGATCCAGCGGGAGCCCCCGCCGGCGGCGGCGATCTTGCCGTCCAGGCTGGCCGCGAACTTGGCGATGACGAAGGGGAGGCCGGTACGGCGGTGCTTGGCGTACGCCTCGTAGAGGCGCTCCGCCTCCTCGCGGCCCTCGCCCGCCACCACGCGGACGCCGGCCGCCTCCAGGGCGGCGCGGCCGCCGCCGGCCACCCGGGGGTCCGGGTCGTCCACGGCGTAGCGGACCTCCGCCACACCCGCCCGGATGATGGCCTCCGTGCAGGGGCCGGTGCGGCCCGTGTGGCAGCAGGGCTCCAGGGTGCAGTAGAGCACGGCGCCCCGGGCGGCCTGGCCCGCCTCCCGGAGCGCCACGATCTCCGCGTGCGGCCCGCCGGGGGGCTGGGTGAACCCCTGGCCCACAACCCGGCCGTCCCGCACCACCACCGCGCCCACGGCGGGGTTGGGGCTCACGCGCCCCAGCGCCCGGCGGGCCAGCGCCAGGGCCCTGGCCATGTAGTCCTGCTGGTGCTCGTCCATGGATGCGGCGCGGCCGGCGTAGGGGCGGGCCGCGCACCCGCATGGTAGCACAGCCCGGCCGTGCGGCCCAGGTGGGGCGGCCCGCTCCCCCGCGTCCCGCCGCTACCAGCGGTAGCCGCAGTCCTCGCAGGCCCGGACGCCGCTGGCCAGGATCATGAGGCGGGGCCCGGAGCAGACGGGGCAGAGCGCCGCCCGCTCCCACTCCCAGCGCCGGTGCCACTCAGCGGGCCACCGGGCCGCCTCCTCCTCGTGGCGCAGGCGCTCCAGGTAGCATAGGAGGCAGCCGTCCTGTGACGTCATCGCTTCGGTCCGGTGAGGGCATACCGCAACGTCCATCCTTCCACCTCCGCACCCGAGGTTGCGCTCGCCGGCCTGTGCCCGCGGCGGGCGGCCCGCCGCGGCGGATGGGTACCGCCATTCTACCAGCGCTGGCGGCGCCGGACCGGCCCGCCGCAACGTCTGCAATGAAGTTGCAAGGCCGGGCGCCCCCGGCGGAGCTACGCGTTCTCTCTCACACAGTACCACGAATCCCGCCCGTCCACGTCTCCCAATTTGTTCTTTCTATCACAAATAGCCTTGCCCTCCCCGTCCCGGGGTGTACCATGAGATGACCGGCAGAGTCCGTCCGCTGCACAAGGAAGGAGGAAGGTCGTGATCCTGGTGGCGGGTGGCACAGGATTCGTCGGAGCCGCGGTGGTGCGCGAGCTGCGGGCCCGGGGCCGGCCCGTCCGGGTCCTCTCCCGGGACCCCGGGAAGGTGGAGCGGCGCTTCCCCGGCCTGGGGGTGGAGGCGGTCGCGGGCGACGCCCGGGACGACGCCAGCCTCCGCCGGGCCGTCCAGGGGTGCCGCGTGGTGGTCAGCTGCATGCAGTTCCAGGGCTTCCCCGTGGAGAAGCCCTCCAAGGGACGCACCTTCGTGGAGGTGGACCAGCACGGGAACGAGCGGCTGGTGGCCGCCGCCCGGGACGCCGGCGTCCAGCGGTACGTGTACCTGAGCGGGTCGGGCGCCGCGCCGGACGCCGCCAAGGTCTGGTACCGGGCCAAGTGGGCCGCGGAGCAGGCCATCGCCGCCAGCGGCGTGCCCTTCACGGTGTTCCGGCCGTCCTGGGTGTACGGGCCGGAGGACAACGCGCTGAACCGCTTCGTGGGCTTCGCCCGCCGCCTGCCCTTCGTCCCCGTGATCGGCGACGGGCGGCAGCGCCTCCAGCCCGTCTTCGTGGCGGACGTGGCGAAGGCCGTGGCGGAGGCCCTGGAGACGGACGCCGCCGCCGGCCGGACTTACGAGATCGGCGGGCCGGAGGTGCTCACCATGAACGAGGTGCTCCGCACCATGCTGGAGGTGATGGGGAAGCGGCGGCCCCTCCTGCACAGCCCCGTCTTCCTGCCCAAGCTGGCGGGCTTCTTCCTCCAGGTGCTGCCGGAACCGCCCCTGAGCCCCAGCGCCGTGGACTTCGTTACGGCCGACGCCACGGCCGACAACACGGCGCTGCTGGCGGACTTCCGCCTCCGCCTGACGCCGCTGCGGGAGGGGCTGGCCAGCTACTTGGCCCCAGGAGCCGGGCCATGAACGGGCACCCGGCACCCCACGTGGTCATTGTGGGCGGGGGCTTCGGCGGGCTGTACGCGGCCCGCGCCCTGGCCCGGCGGCCGGTGCGGATCACGCTGGTGGACCGCGCCAACCACCACCTCTTCCAGCCGCTCCTCTACCAGGTGGCCACCGCCGGCCTCTCCCCCGGCGAGATCGCCTCCCCCATCCGCTCCATCCTCCGCCGCCACCGCAACGTGCGCGTCCTGCTGGCGGAGGTCACGGCCGTGGACACGGCCGGCCGGCGGGTGATCCTGGCCGGCGGCGAACTCCCGTACGACTACCTGATCCTGGCGCCGGGCGCCCGCCACTCCTACTTCGGCCATGAGGAGTGGGAGCCGCTGGCGCCGGGGTTGAAGTCGCTGGAGGACGCGCTGGAGATCCGCCGCCGCATCCTCCTGGCCTTCGAGGAGGCGGAGCGGACGGAGGACCCGGCGGCCCGCGCCGCGCTCCTCACCTTCGTGGTGGTGGGCGGCGGGCCCACGGGCGTGGAGCTGGCGGGCGCCATTGCGGAGATCGCCCGGCACACGGTGGCGCGGGACTTCCGCGCCATCGACCCCACCCAGGCCCGGGTGCTGCTGCTGGAGGCGGGGCCGCGCATCCTGCCCGCCTTCCCGCCGGATCTCTCCGCCAAGGCGGAGCGGCAACTGCAACGCCTGGGGGTGGAGGTACGGACGGGCACGCCGGTGACCGGTGTCACGCCGGAGGCGGTGTACGCGGGGGAGGAGGCCATCCCCACGCGCACGGCGCTCTGGGCCGCCGGGGTGCAGGCCTCGCCCCTGGGGCGCAGCCTGGGGGTGCCCGTGGACCGGGCCGGGCGCGTGCCGGTGGAGCCGGACCTGACGGTGCCCGGCCACCCGGAGGTCTACGTCATCGGCGACCTGGCGTCCTTCCCGCACCAGACGGGGCAGCCGCTGCCCGGCGTGGCGCCGGTGGCCATCCAGCAAGGACGCTGGGCGGCGGAGAACGTCTGGCGGACCGTCCAGGGGCGGGAGCGGCTCCCCTTCCGGTACCGGGACCTGGGGAACATGGCCACCATCGGTCGGGCGGCCGCCGTGGCGGACCTGGGGCGGCTCCACCTTGCCGGGCTGCCGGCCTGGCTGACGTGGCTGTTCATCCACATCCTCTGGCTCATCGGCTTCCAGAACCGGCTGGTGGTGCTTCTGAAGTGGGCGTGGTCCTACGTGACCTACAACCGCGCCACGCGGCTCATCACCGGGCCGTGGCCGTACCACGTGAGGACCGAGGCCTCCGGGCGCGAAGGCACGCCCACCCCCTAACGACCGCGCCCCTCAACGCGTCCGGCGCCGCCCGGCCACGAAGGAGGCCGCCAGCAGGCCCGCCGCCGCCAGCGCCATCGCCATCTGCGCCCGCCGCAGCGTCCCGCCGGCATCCCCGTGCGCGGCCGCGGGCTCCTGGGGCGGGGCGGGCTCCTCCTCCACGGCGGCCGGCGCCGCCTGGCCCGCGCCTCCCCCGGCGGCATCCGCCACAGGCTGGGGCGCGTCCTGCTGGGTGGTGCCGGGCGGGGCCTGCGCGTCGCCGGGCGCGAACCGCTCGCCCGCGCCGGCGGTCGCGTCCGCCGTCTCAGGGGCCGCCGGCGCGGCCATCCCGGCCTCCCTCGACGTCCGGGACTCCAGGGCCAGGGGCGAGGCAGCCCCGTCCGGCGTCCCGGACCGGCCGGTCCCCACGTTCCCGGCGTCCACCACCAGCAGCGCCGCCAGGAGCAGCACCGCCACGGCGCTGGCCAGCCGGAGCGCCCCCACGGTGCCGGCCGGCTGGAACGTCGGCAGCCCGGCGAAGAGGGGCCAGCGACGCCGGGGGCGCACCTGCTCCGGCGTCAGCGCCAGGGAGCGCGGGGGGCGCAGCGCCGGCAGGGAGCGCACCGCCGCCACCACGCTCCGCAGCGCCTCCAGCTCCTCCCGGCAGCGGCCGCAGGCGGCCAGGTGCGCCGCCGCGGCCTGGTGCTCCGGGCCGGGCAGGGCACCGTCCAGGTAGGCGGAGAGCGTCTCCGTGTCCAGGTGCCTGTCGTTGCCGCCGGCAGTCATGGTGCGGTCCCTCTACCCTTCCTGACGCCGCAGACCCCGCAGGAGTTCCGGCCGCGACGACAGCCGCTCCCGGAGCCGGGCCCGCCCCCGGGCAATGCGCGACTTCACGGTGCCCAGCGGCACTCCCAGCGCCTGCCCGATCTCATGGTACGCCAGACCCTGCACGTCGCAGAGGAGCACGGCCAGGCGCTCCTCCGGCGGCAGGTCCGCCAGCGCCGCCTCCAGTTCCCGCGCCAGCTCGCGCCGCAGGGCGTGCTCCTCCGGCGTCTCTCCGGGGTCGGTGAGGGTGAGGGGGCCGTCGGGGTCGTCCAGGAGGGCGTCCAGGGAGCCGGCGGGGCGGCGCTGGCGGCGGCGGAGGGCATCGTAGCAGGCGTTGGCGGCAATGCGCAGGAGCCAGGCGCGGAAGCTGCCGCCGCGGTACCGGCCAATGCCCCGGAACGCAGAGAGGAACGCGTCTTGGGCCGCGTCCTCGCCCGCCTCCCGGGAGCCCAGCATGCGGACGCAGAGGGCGTAGACCTGGCCCTGGTACGCCTCCACCAGCAGGTTGAAGGCCTCCAGGTCCCCCTTCCGGCTGCGCTCCACCAGCTCCTGCTCGTCCGTGGCGGCCGCCTCCCGCGGGCCCGCCTCCGTCCGGGCCCGGGGGCATTCTACCAGAGAGCGGCAGCCGGGAGGGGCCCCGGCTCAGGGACGCGTCAACCCCCTCCCACGGCGGACTCCACCGGCCGCCGCGGCGACCGCACGCGCCGGAGCCGGGCGGCGAAGAGCCGCGCCACGCCCGCCGAGAAGCCGGGCGACGTGCGGAGGAGCTGCTGCACCTGCTCCACGGGCAGCACGTAGACCAGTGTGGGTTGGAGCGCCACCGCGGAGGCGGTGTTGGGGCCGCCGTCAAAGGCCGCCACCTCGTTGAAGGAGTCGCCGGGGCGGGCCACCCAGGGCACCTGCTCCGCGCCGTCCGCCGCAGCGGCGTACACCTTCACCCGCCCCTCGGCCACCACGTAGAGGCCGGGGCAGGGGTCACCCTCCCGGAGCACCACCTGGCCGGCGCCGTACCGTTCGCCCCGGAGCGCCGCCGCCATGGTGCGCAGCTCTTCCCGGGACAGCGCCGCGAAGTAGGGCTGCGCCGCCAGCGGGCCCGGCCCTTCGCCGGGCGGCCCGCCGCAGGCGTCCCGCGCGAAGCCGTTGACGCCCTCCGCCAGCCGCTGCCAGCCCGCCGGGTCCAGGGACACCAGCGTGCGGCGGCGGTCCTCCGGGTCGCGGCGCACGCGCGCCAGCCCCGCCTCCGTGAGGGCGGTCAGGTGGTGGGAGACCAGGCTGCGGTGGAGGCCGGTCCGCCGCGCCAGGGCGCCCACGGAGAGCTCGCACCCCCGCAGGGCGTCCATGATGGCCAGCCGGCTCTCCTCAGCCAGCACGCGGAACGCCGGGGACACGTCCGTCAGCCGGGGGCCGGTTCGTTGAGGCATGCCGCTCCCTCCGCTTCCGTGCACGGCCGTTCACCCGTCATGGTAGCGGCCGGCAGGGGCCCTGGAAGTCGGGCGGTTTCCGACATCCGTGTGGGGAGAACTCCTCTTCCCGGCGGGGAGCGGGCTTGACCGTCCTCCGGGGGCATCCTCCCCGCTGCCATGGCCAAGGGTGGGACGGGGCTGGTATCATGGAACGGATGCAACCCGAGTACCGGCATCCCCCCGAGCAGGACCCCGAGCAGACCGCCGCCGCCCCGGAGCCGCACGCCGAACGCCGCGGCCGTAGCGCCGTTTGGGAGCTTGCGGAGACCCTCATCCTGGCGCTGCTCATCTTCCTGACGGTGCGGGCGGTGGTGCAGAACTTCCGGGTGGAAGGGTCCAGCATGGCCCCCAGCCTCCAGCACGGGGAGCACGTGCTGGAG
>DATCLE010000104.1:0-2663 GCA_036564075.1 Dehalococcoidia bacterium | reverse complement strand
CTCGGGCCGCCACTGGGACGCCGCCGCGGCCCGGCAGGACGATACTGGACGCCGGTTCTGGGCCTTTGTCACCACCGGACCGCTCACCCTCCTCACCACGGCCAACCTGGCGGCCGCCTGGCGGGCCCGCGGCCCCGCCCGCGCGTGGTGGCTGGGCGCGGCGGGCGCGGCCCTGGTGGACCGGGCCCTCACCCTCTCGTACTTCATCCCCACCATGGTCCGGCTGATGCGCACGGAAGACTCGCCCCAGTCCGTGGCGGCGGCCGTCCGCTGGTCCAACCTGAACTACGTGCGGCACGTCGCCGTCCTATCGGCGTTGGTGGCGGCACTGCGGGCGTTCTCACTGCTGGGCGCCGTCCGGCGTTCGCGGCGCCCGGCGGCCCGCCTGCGCATCCGGCCGGGGAGGAGGAGCACGGTATGACGGCAGGATCGTACCCCCAGGATGACCCGCGCTACCACACGGCCAACATCCGGCGCATGCTCTCGGAGGTCATGGACCATGCGCGGGACGACGTGGCGAAGGTGCGCGAGCCCAAGGCCCAGGCCCTCTTTGAGACCACGGCGGAGGTACTGCGCGGACTGGTCACCGCCTACGACCACTACGAGCAGCAGCAGGAACCGGCCTGGCGCCGGTAGGGCGGCCGCCCCGTGGCTGCAGGACCCCTCTTGTCATCCGCCGTCGCTCCCGCTACTGTGGGGCAAAGCGCGGGCCGTCCGCGCTCGGCCGGGCGGCCGCCGTCCCTGCACGACGACGGAGGGCAGCCATGGGACCGCTGACGGACGTCACCGTCCTGGACCTCACGCACTACATCGCCGGCCCGTACGCCACGAAGCTCCTGGCCGACTACGGAGCGGACGTCATCAAGGTGGAGCCGCCGGATGGGGACCCGGCCCGGCGGTTGGGGCCCTTCAAGGACGACCGTCCGGGGCCGGAGCGCAGCGGCACCTTCTTCTACCTCAACACCAACAAACGCTCGGTAGCCCTGGACCTCCGCCGCCCGGAGGGCCGGGAGGTCTTCGCCCGGCTGCTGGACCGGGCGGACCTGGTGGTGGAGAGCTTCCGTCCCGGCGTCCTGGACCGCCTGGGCGTCGGCTGGTCGTTCATCCACCAACGTCGCCCGGACCTGCCCCTGGTCTCCATCTCCAACTTCGGACAGGAGAGTCCGTACCGGGACTACCAGGGCTCTGACCTGGTGCTCTACGCCCTGGCGGGCGAGATGTACTCCATGGGCGTGGCGGAGCGGGAGCCCGTGAAGATGTACGGCACCGCGGCCCTCATCGAGTCCGGCTCCGCGGCCGCCGTGGCCGCCATGGCGGCCTTGGAGGTGGCCCGCGGGCAGGGCGTTGGCCAGCACGTGGACTTCTCCATTGCGGACAGCCACTTCTGCGGCGTGGACCGGCGGCACGCCACCGTCACCGCGTACGACTTCTGCGGCCGCAAGACGCTCCGCGCCGCCGGCGGCGCTACCGGCTTCGCCAACGGCGTCTACCCCTGCGCCGATGGCTACGTGGAGTTCGCCAACGCCGGGCTCCGCCTGGACCGCCTGGCGGACATGCTGGGCCACCCGGAGTGGCTCCAGGACCCCAAGTGGTACGTGCCCGGCGCCGCCATGAACCCGGATCTGGTGGACGAGTTCAACGCCTACTTCTACGCCTGGCTCCTGGAACGGACGAAGCGGGAGGTCTGGGAGGAGGCCCGCCGGGCCAAGGTGCTGTGCGGGCCACTCTTCACCGTGGAGGACCTCTTCCACGACCCGCACTTCCGCAGCCGGGGCTTCTGGCAGCAGGTCCAGCACCCGGAGCTGGGGACGGTGGACCTGCCGGGACGGCCCTTCATCATGGCGGACTCCCCGTGGGAGCTGCGGCGGCCCGCGCCGCTCCTGGGCCAGCACACGGCGGAGGTGCTGGCGGAGGCCGGCTACAGCCCGGCAGAGGTGCGGCAGCTGGCGGAGCAGGGCGTGGTCCGCGCCCGGACCCTGCCGTCACCCGGCCCCGCGTCGCCGGCCCCGGCACGGCGGGAGGGCGCGGCGGTGCCCCGCGGCGGCGCCGACCGGGCGCGGCTGCCCCTGGCGGGCGTGCGGGTGCTGGACTTCACGGTGGTGTGGGCCGGGCCCTTCGCCACCATGCTCCTGGGCGATCTGGGCGCGGAGATCATCAAGGTGGAGAACGCCCACGTCTGGCAGCCCATGACCCGGGGTGCCCTGGCACGGCCGCCCCAGGTGCTGCTGGACACGGGCGCCGCCTGGGGCTTCGGCTACCCCAACGGGCGGCCCGGCCCCCGGCCGTGGAACTACAGCCCCACCTTCGTGAACCTCTACCGCAACAAGAAGAGCTGCACCATGGACCTGCGCCGGCCGGAAGGCATGGAGATCCTGGCGCGGCTGGTGGCCCGGTGCGACGTGGTGTACGAGAACAACGCCGTGGACACCCTGGAGAAGCTGGGCATCACGTATGACTGGCTCCGCTCCATCCGGGAGGACATCATCATGGTCCGCGCCCCCGCCTACGGCCTCACCGGCCCCTACGCCGGGGCGCGGGCCCTGGGCGTGCACCTGGAGGGCGTCATGGGCCACACGCTCCTCCGCGGCTACCCGGACCTGGACCCCTCCGTCAGCACCGCCATCTACTCCGGCGACTACCTGGCCGGCTGCCAGGGCGCCCTG
>DATCLE010000103.1:0-2171 GCA_036564075.1 Dehalococcoidia bacterium | reverse complement strand
GGATTGAAACTAGAGGCGTATGGCGGGCCAGGTACCCTCACGCTGGCGTTGCATCCGGTCTCAGCACCGGATGAGGATTGAAACATCGGCCGGATGGTCGCCACGTACGGCGCTGACCTGTTGCATCCGGTCTCAGCACCGGATGAGGATTGAAACTCGAATGATGTCGGCGCTCTTCATAGCGGCCCTCCTGTTGCGTCCGGTCTCAGCACCGGATGAGGATTGAAACGGGTCGCTGATGGTCATAGGCGACGCGGCCCGTCACCCTCCCGCCGTGGGTGAGGTGTCCTCCCCTCACCGAACTGCGTGCGCGGTCAGGCGTGTGGACCGGCCGGCGCCGCCACGCCCGGCGTACACCGGGCCTCCCGATGCAGCGGCACGGGCGTGTAGGGTGGCCAGGCGCCTTGGTATGCAGGCGCTGAGGGCCGGAGCTTCGGCCAGCCTGGGGCGGGGACGTGGCCCCGGCGAGGCCCCCCCGGCCCGGCTGCCGGGGGCGGGTCAGCGGTAGCCCTGGAGCAGGGCGGCGCGGGCCACGCGCTCCACGCCCAGGAGGAAGGCGCCGGTGCGGAGGTCCACCCGGTGCGCGGCGGCGGTGGCCGCCACCTCCCGGTAGGCACGGCGCATGGTGGCCTCCAGCTGGCTCCGTACCTCCTCCAGGCCCCAGCGCTGGCCCTGCTCGCTCTGGGCCCACTCGAAGTAGGAGACGGTGACGCCGCCGGCGTTCACCAGCAGGTCCGGCAACATGGTGACGCCGCGCCGCTGCAGGATGGCGTCCGCGGCCGCGGTGGTGGGGCTGTTGGCCGCCTCCAGCACGATCCCGGCACGGACCTCCGCCGCGTTCTCCTCCGTCAGCACGCCGCCCACGGCCGCCGGCACCAGCACGTCCACCTGCAGCCGCAGGAGCGCCTCGTTGCTGATCGGCTCGCCGTGGGGGAAGCCCTGCACCGTGCCGCCGTGGTCCCGCGCGTGCGCCAGGAGCGCCGGCACGTCCAGCCCCTCCGGGTTCCAGATGCCCCCGTGCACATCGCTCACCGCCACCACCGTGCCCCCCAGCTCGTGCACCCGGCGCGCCAGGTGGGAGCCCACCTGGCCGAAGCCCTGCACGGCAAAGGTGGTCCCCGCCACGTCCCGGCCCTGGCTCCGCAGGTACTCCCCAACGACCACGACCGCACCGTAGCCGGTCGCCTCGTCCCGGCCCGGCGACCCGAACAGCTCCACCGGCTTGCCCGTGACGCAGCCCGGGGAGAAGCCGTAGTACTTGCCGTACTCGTTCATGACCCAGGCCATGGTCTGGGCGTCCGTGCCCAGGTCCGGGGCCGGGATGTCCGTCCGCGGGCCGATGACCAGGTGGATCCGCTCCACGAACTTCCGGGTAAGCCGCTCCCGCTCCGCGTCGCTCAGGCTCGCCGGGTCGCAGGCCACGCCGCCCTTGGCCCCGCCGAAGGGCAGGTCCACCACCGCCGTCTTCCAGGTCATGAGCGACGCCAGCGCTGCGACCTCCTCGCTGTCCACCGACGGGTGGTACCGGAGGCCGCCCTTGAGCGGGCCGCGGGCGTGGTTGTGCTGGACGCGGTAGCCGGTGAAGACGCCGGGTTCACCGTTGTCCAGTTCGATGACGATCTGGACTTTGACCTCACGGTCCGGCTCCAGGAGGATGCGGGCGGTCTTATCCGGGAGTTGGAGGAGCTTGGCGGCGCGGTAGAAGTAGCGCTGGGTGTCCTCCAGGGTGCTCATGGGCGGTCCTCCAGGGGGATGGCGGTGCCGACCGCCGTGGGGCTAGCGGCGCGCGGTCGGGCGGCAGAGGCCGTAACGGCGGGCCGCTCCGGACGGCCGGGCACGGCCAGTATAGCACGGGGCCGCGTCCGGCCCGGCCGACCGCCCCCACACCCGCACCCCGCACCGCACGGGGATCACCGGCCTGGCTACCCGTCCAGAGCGCCCGGCAGGAGGCCGGCACCGTACCCGCTGCCGCCTCGCGTGGCGGTGCGGGGAGCCTGGGCGGGCATGCCCTCCCGGTCGCCCCCGCCCGCGGCGGTCACGCCGGTCGTGCGGGCGCGCCGTCCCGGGAGCTTCCGGCCGTTCCCCCGGCGAGACGGCAGTTGGCCCATGAGGGGACACGAGCGCCGCCGGTGCCCATATCCGGGGCAAGGCCGTATGATGGGCTCTGGGAG
>DATCLE010000102.1:0-6833 GCA_036564075.1 Dehalococcoidia bacterium | reverse complement strand
CCTCACCGGCAGCATGCAGGAGCCGTTCCGCCGCACGGTGCAGGCGCTCCAGGAGCGACCGGCCCAACCCCGGTTCGTGAACACGCTGGACATCATCACCGCCGCTTGGGCGGAGCGGCGGGTGCTGCGCCTCCGCTACCGTTCCGCGGGGCGGAAGGAGGCACGGGAGATCCTCCTGGAGCCCTACTTCCTGGACGCCAGCGCCGCCGGCTACGCCACCTACGTCATCGGCTACTCCCGCACCCATGGGGAGGTCCGCACGCTGAAGGTGGAGCGCGTGGAGGAGGCCCGGGCCACGCCGGAGACCTTCATCCCCCGGCCGGAGATCGACGTGCAGCAGTTGCTGGCCAGCAGCTGGGGCATCATGTGGGGCGAGGAGACGGAGGTGGTGCTGCGCTTCGACTCCAGCGTGGCCTGGCGGGTGCGGGAAGCCAGATGGCACCCCTCCCAGCGGCTGGAGCCCACGGAGGACGGCGGCTGCATCCTCCGCCTGCGGGTGGGACACACCATGGAGCTGGCCCCTTGGATCCGGAGCTGGGGTAGCACCGTGGAGGTGCTGGAGCCGCCGGAGTTCCGCGCGGAGGTGGCGGCGGAGGCCAGGCGGCTGGCGGCCCTCTACACTGCGGAGACCTGAGCCATGATCCCGCCCCGCCTGGTCCTGGGCCCCCTGGCGGCGCTGGAGCCGGCCCTGGCGGCCGAAGTCCGCGCCTGGAAGGCGCGCGACCCCCTGGAGCTCCCGGTGGTGCTGGTGGCCAACACGCTGGTGGGCCGCTACCTCCGGCGTCGGCTGGGCCACGCGGCCGGCGGACACGTGGGGCTCCGCTGCCTCACCTTCCACGAGGTGGCCCTCCTCACGGGCGCACCCGCCCTCATCGCCGCGGGCCGCCGGCCGCTGCCCCGCTTCGGGCGGCAGGTGCTGGCGGAGGAGGTGGCCGCCGCGGCCACCGGCGACCTGGCTACCGTAGCTCAAACGCCCGGCTTCGCCGCCGCCCTGGAGCGCCTCTTCCGGGAGCTGCTCCAGGCGGGCGTGGAGCCGGAGTCCTTGCGCGGGGCCCTGCCGCCGTCCTCACGGAACCGGGACCTCTCGGACCTCTACGAGGCCTTCGAGCGGCGGCGCGCCGCCTTCTTCACCCCCGACGACGCCCTCCGGGCCGCCGACCCCGCCCGGTTCGACGCCCCGGCCCTCCTGCTCTACGGCGTCTGGGACCTCACCGCCGTCCAGCGCGCCTTCCTGGCCCGCCTGGCCGAGCGCGTGCCGGTGACCGTCTACCTGCCCGTCACCGGCACGGAGGCCGACGACGCCCACGCGGAGCAGCGCGCCTGGCTGGCCAGCCTGGGCGCACGGGAGGAGACCCTCACGGCCGCGGAGGCGGCCCCCGCCGGGCTGGCGCAGCTCCACAGGCGGCTCTTCGGCACCCCGGCGCCCGGCCCGCTGGACGGCAGCGTCCTGCTGCTCTCGGCGCCGGACCCCGCCCGGGAGGCGCAAGAGGCGGCCCGCGCCTGCCTCCGCTGGGCGGCGGAGGGCATCCCCTTCCACGAGATGGCCGTGGTCTACCGCCACGAAGAGCCCTACCGCGCCCTCCTGGACGATGCCTTCGCCGAAGCGGGCATTCCCGCCTTCTTCGCCGGCGGCCGCCCGCTGGCAGACCTACCCACCGGCCGCGGCGTCCGGCTGCTGCTGGAGTTGGTGGGCTCGCCCCTGCGCCGTGCTGCGGTCATGGAGTTCCTCACAGAAGTGCCGCTGCCGCCCGCCACCGCCGGGCGCTACGGCGCGGAGCCCGCCGCATGGGACGCCGTCTCCCGGGAGGCCGGGATCGTGGAGGGCCTGGAGCAGTGGTTGGACCGCCTCCGTCTGCTGCGGGAGCTCAAACAGGAAGAGGCGGATGAGGAAGAGCCCTCCGGCCGCCTGCGGGCGGAGCTGGGCCGGATTGACGGCCTGCTCCGCTTCATCCAGGACCTGGCAGAGCACGTGGCGGCCCATCCCCAGGAGGCTACCTGGGAGGAGCACCTGGCGTCCCTGCGACGGCTGGCGGAGCAGTACGTGGACGGCGCCGGACCGGCTCTTGCGGCGCTGGCGCCCCTGGCGGACCTGGCCCCCCTGGCGCCCCGGGTCCCGCTGGAGCGGTTCCGCCGGACCGCGACCGCGGTGCTGGAGCAGACGGACGGCAGCCCGCTGCTGGAGGAGGTCCGCGGCGGCGCGTTCGGGCGGCGGGGCGTCAACGTCCTGGCCCTGAGCACCCTGCCCGGCCTCCGCTTCCGCGCCGTGGCCGTCCTGGGGCTGGCCGAGCGCGACTTCCCGCCGCCGCCCCGACAGGACCCCCTCCTCCCGGACGCCGACCGCCTGGACCTCAACCGCCGGCTGGGGTGGAGCCTGCCCCTCCGCGCCCTGGGGCCCGATGACGAGCCGCTGCGCTTTGCCCTGGCGGCCCACGCCGCGCGGGACCGCCTCCTCCTCAGCTACCCCCGTGCCGACGCCGGGACCGGCCGCCAGCGCCTGGCCTCCCACTTCTTCCGGGCGGCCGCGGAGGCGCTGACCGGCCCGCTGCCCCGCCTGGAGGACCTGGACCGCCTGGACCCCGCCCTCTCCATCCGCGTCCCCGCCGGCCGCTTCGGCGCCGGCACGACGGATGCCGCCCTCACGGAAGAGGAGTACGCCCTCACGCTGCTGGCAGCCGACCGGGCCCTGGGCGAGGCGTGGCTGGCGGCCCACGCCCCCACCTTCCGGCGGGCCCGCGCGGCGTGGACGGCCCGCTGGGAGGAGACCTCCCTCACCCCGTACGACGGCATGCTCTCCGGCCCCGCAGCCGCCTCGCTGGCGCGCCGCGCGGGCCTGACGGCACCCATCTCCCCCACACGGCTGGAGACGTACGCCACCTGCCCGTTCCGGTTCTTCCTGGCCTACATCCTGCGCCTGGAGCCGGTGAGGGAGCCGGAGTTCCTGGAGCGCCTGGAGCCGCTGGAGCGCGGCTCGCTGGTCCACAAGGTGCTGGAGCGGTTCATGACGGAGCACCGGGACGACCCGCCCCGTCCGGAGCGCCGTGCCGCGCACGTGGAGCGCCTGCTGGCCATTGCGCGGGAGGAGTGCGAGGCCCGGGAGCGGCAGGGCCTCACGGGGTACCCGCTCCTGTGGGAACTGGACCGCCGCGTCATCGTCGAAGACCTCATCGCCTGGTACGACCTGGAGGCTGCCGGCGCCGGCGGGCCCCTCCGCCCCGCCGCCTTCGAACTCCGCTTCGGCCCCGCCTGGGGCGGCGAGCCGGGCGACGCCCGCTCCGTGGACGAACCGCTGGCCCTCGCCTTGGACGGCCTGACCCTCCGGTTCCACGGCCGCATCGACCGGGTGGACCTGGCCCCCGATGGGTCCGCCTTCCACGTCACCGACTACAAGACCGGCCGGGTCAGCGACGACCACCGAGACGGCGCCTTCAGCGGCGGGCGGGCCCTCCAGCTCCCCATCTACCTCCTGGGCGCCGCCCATGCCCTGGGCGTCCCCTGGGAGCGGGGCGAGGCACAGTACTACTACGCCACCAGCCAGGGCGGCTTCCGCCGGGTGCGCTTCAGCGGGGAGCAGCTCCGGGAGCGCTGGAAGGAGTTCACGGCCCTGCTCCAGGGCCTGGCTCACGGCATCGCCACGGGCGACTTCCACCCCGTCCCGGGCCCCCAGGACCGGCACTGCGACCGCTGCGACTTCCGCATGGCCTGCGATAGCCGCATCTCCCAGATTGCCGAACGGAAGGCGGCGGACCCGCGGTCGGCGGCCTTCGTGGCGCTGACGGAGGTGCAGTAGTGGAAGCCTTCGTCCCGGCGGACCAGGCGACGCGGGAGGAGATCCGCACCAACCTGGACGTCAGCCTCTGCGTGGAGGCCGGCGCCGGCACCGGCAAGACCACGGTGCTGGTGGATCGCATCGTGGAGCTCGTGCGGCGGGGGCGGGCCGGCGTGGACGAGCTGGCCGTCATCACCTTCACCGAGAAGGCCGCTGCGGAGCTGGCGGCCCGGGTGCGGCGGGCGCTGGAGGAGGCCGCCGCCACGGACGGGGAGGAGCGCCGCCGCCTGGCCGAGGCCCGCCGGAACCTCCACCGCGCCCGCATCGAGACCATCCACGCCTTCGCCGCCGGGCTGCTGCGGGAGCACCCCGTGGAAGCGGCCCTGGACCCCCACTTCGAGATCCTGGAGGGCCCCGCCGAGACCCTGGCCTTCGACGAGGCGTTCCGGTCGTGGCTGGCCCGCGCCCTGGCGGAAGCCCCCCTACCCCTGCGCCGGGCCCTGAACCGGGGCCTGGACCTGGCCAAGGTCCGCCAGGCGGCTCAGGAGCTCCACCGGTTCCGGGACCTGCTGCCGCTAGAGCCGTTCCCGCCGGTGCAGCCGGACGTGGACGGCTTCCTGGCCTCCCTGGAGGCCTCCGCCGCGGAGTTGACGGCCCTGCTGCAGGAGTGCACGGAGCCGGAGGACGCGGCGGCGGGGCACGCCCGCGCGGTGGCGGCGCTGCTGGCGGACTGCCTGGCCCGCCGGACGGACGCCGAGGCCCTGGAGCGCATCCTGCTGGCGGCGCGGCTCCGCCGCGGGCGGATCGGCAACCGGAACAACTGGAGCACCCCGGCCTCCCTGGAGCAGGCCCGGGCCATCTTCGAGCGGCTGCATGAGGACCTCACGCAGCTCCAGGCCGACCTCCGGACGGAAGCGCTGACCGGCCTGCTGCCCCTGCTGGAGGACTTCGTGCGGGAGTATGAGGCGCGCCGCCGCGCCGAGGGCCGGGCGGAGTTCCAGGACCTCCTGATCTGGGCACGGAACCTGGTGCGGGACCGCCCGGATGTCCGGCAAGCCTTCCGGGATCGGTTCCGCTGCGTCCTGGTGGACGAGTTCCAGGACACCGACCCGCTCCAGGCGGAGCTGGTCCTCTACCTGACGTCCGCCGACGAGGCCGCCGACTGGCAGGAACTCCGCCCGGAGCCGGGCCGCCTCTTCGTGGTGGGCGACCCCAAGCAGTCCATCTACCGCTTCCGCCGCGCCGACGTGGCGGTCTACCAGCGGATGCGCCGGGGTGCCCTGCGGGACGGGCTGCGCCACATTGTCCAGAACTTCCGCTCCGTCCCCGGCGTCATTGCCTGGATCAACCACGCCTTCCGCCAGCTGATGCAGGAGGAGGACGGCGTTCAGGCGGCCTACGTGGCGCTGGCCGCGCCGCCCCTGGAGCCGCCGCCGGGTCGCTCGCCCGTGGTGGTGTTGTGCGGCGAGGAGCACGGCAAGGCCGACGACCTGCGCCGCTATGAGGCGGCCTGCATCGCCGGCCTGATCCGGCGCGCCGTGGAAGAGGAGCGCTGGCAGGTCTACGACCCGGACGCGCGGCGCTTCCGGGACGCCACCTACCGTGACGTGGCCGTCCTGGTCCGCTCCCGCACGGCCATCGAACGGTACGAGGAGGCGCTGGCGGCCGCCGGCGTCCCCTACCGCCACGAGAGCGGGCGGGATTTCTACCGCCGCCAGGAGGTGCTGGACCTCATCGCCTGCCTCCGCGCTGTGGACGACCCCACGGACCGCCTCTCGCTGGTGGCGGCGTTGCGCTCCTACGCGTTCGGCTGCTCTGACCAAGAGCTCTTCCAGTTCGTGGCGGACGGCGGGCGCCTGGACTACCGCCAGCCGCCGCCGGAGGGCCACCCCGCCGTGGCGGAGGCGCTGGCCACCCTGGCGCGGCTGCACCAGGAGCGGCGGCGGCTGCCCCTGGCGGCCCTGGTCCGCCGGACGCTGGCGGAGACGCGCTTGGTGGCGCTGGCGTTGACGCTGCCCCAGGGGGAACGGGCCGCCGCCAACCTGCTGAAGGTGGTGGACCAGGCACGAGCGTTTGCCCGGGCACGGGGCGGCGGCCTTCGCGCCTTCACCCGCTGGCTGGCCTCCGTCACCGAGGCCCACGCCGAGGAGTCCGACGCCGCGGCGGCGGAGGCCGGCGATAACGTGGTGCGCCTGCTCACCATCCACGCCGCCAAGGGCCTGGAATTCCCCATCGTGATCCTGGCCAACCTCAACAGCGCCCGCACCAGCGGGCCCACCGTGGTGCCGGATCGCGAGGGTCGGCGGCTGCACCTCCAGCTGGGGAGCCGGAACGCCGGCTTCCAGACCCCGGGCTTCGACGTGGCCGCGGAGCTGGAGGTGCGGCACCAGGAGGCGGAGGACCGCCGCCTCCTCTACGTGGCGGCCACCCGCGCCCGGGATCACCTGGTGATCCCGGTGACCTGCGGGCGGGCGGGAGCCGCGGGGCTGTTGGGATGCTTGGCGGAGGTGCTCCCGGCGTGGAGCCCGGAAACCTTGGGGACGGATGTTGACGGCTGCCACCTCTACGATGCCGCGCGCCTGGCCCCGGATCTCCCCGCCCGGCCCGCCCGCACGCCGGTGCCCAGCCCGGCGGTGGCGGCCGCCGAGGCGGCGTACCGGCGCTGGCGAGGGGAACGGGAACGCCTGCTGGCCGCCGCCGGCCGCGGGCTCCGCGTGGCCACCGCCAGCAGCGCCGAGGCGTGGGACCGCCCCCTCGCCGACGACGAGGGCTCGCCCGCCGCGGTGGAGCGGCGGGGCGCGGCGGCGGCCATCGGCACCGCGCTCCATGAGACCCTGCGCTGGGTGGACCTGCCCGACGCACGGAACCTGGACGCCGTAGCGCGCCAGCAGGCGGCCGCGGCCGGGGCCCCGGACCGCGCCGATGAGGTGGCGGCCCTGGCGCGCGCCTGCCTAGCCAGCCCCGCCGTGCAGCGGGCCCTCCGGTCGTCGGCGCTGCACCGGGAGGTGGTCTACTCCCTCGGCCTGCCCGACGGCGGCCTGGTGGAGGGCCGCATGGACCTCCTGTT
>DATCLE010000101.1:0-6472 GCA_036564075.1 Dehalococcoidia bacterium | reverse complement strand
TTCCTCACCACCCTGCAGGACCAGGCCGCGGGGTACGACCACGAAGGCTACGGCCTCCCAGACGAGGCGGCGGAGCTGGCGGACGCCTTCGGCTTTGGGCGTTGCTGCGACCACGCGGGCTCCGCCCGCCAGCGCCGGCTGGCCGAGGAGGCGGCCCGCCAGGAGCGGCGGCGCCTCTCCCAAGAGCTGCACGACGGCCTGGCGCCGGCCCTCTACCTCCTGACCATGAAGGCCACGGCGCTGAACCAGCGGGTGGAGGACCTGGGGCTGAGCGCCATCCAGGCGGAGCTCCAGGACCTCCAGCGCACCTCCGAAGCGCTCAACCGGGACCTCCGGGAGCTGTTGTTCCTCCTCCGCGGCGGCGACCTGGACCCCGGCGAGCTCATGGCGCGCATTGAGGGCGAGGTGCTGGAGCTCTCCATGCGCGCGGGTACCCGGATCACCCTCCGCCTGTGCGAAGACCTGGAGGGCATCCCTCCGGCGGTGCTGGTGCAGATCCTCCGCATTGTGCAGGAGGGCATCCGCAATATTGAGAAGCACGCCGCCGCGCAGCACGCCTCCGTCCTGCTGGAGCGCCGGGGTGAGTTCCTGCACCTGACCATCCAGGACGACGGCGTCGGCTTCGACGTGTCGGCCGTCTGCCGCGCGCGCGGCTCCCACTTCGGCATCCACGTCATCCGTGAACGCACCAGCCGGCTGGGCGGCTGGTTGAAGATCAAGAGTGCCCCCGGCAAAGGCTGCACGCTGACCGTGACCGTGCCGCTCCGGGATGGCACGGAAGCCGGAACGGCCGGGCCCGCCGCGGTCCGTCTCCGGGGAGCGAAGCGGTAGCTCTCACCCTCCACGGAGTTCCCACGTCCGCGGGCCCGGCCGCGCCGTTCCTGCCCCTTCCCGGGTGCGGTACACTACGGGCAAATGGGTGGGGACGTCGTGCGCTCGGAGACGGTGCACATCTACCGGGCGCTGGCTGCCGCCTGCCGGTCCGCCCTGGGCGGCGCCCGCGTGCTGTTTCTGCTCTTCCGCCAGTACGTCCCGCCGGACGCCGGGGACGGGGTTGCGCCCCTGGACCCCGGGCGGCTGCCTCCGGGCGGGGTGCTGGCCGGCGCGGCGTTGCACGGCCGGCTGGCGGTGGTGAACCGGCCGCCGCCGGAGGGCCGGGTGCTGGCAGAGCTGCGGCCCTGGCTGCCGGAGCCGCCCCAGGCGGTGCTCCTCTACCCGCTCCGGGCCGGCGGTCAGAACCTGGGGGCACTGCTGGCGTGGTCCGCCGGCCGCCCGCCCGCCTTCACCGTGGACCACCTGGCCGCCCTCCAGACCGCGCTGGCGGCAGCAGCTCAGGCGCTGGGCAGGCAGCCGCGGGAGGCGGGGCCGCCGGTGTCCCCCGCGCCCGCGGCCCCGGCGCCCGGCGGGACGCTCCCCGCCGACCTCCACATCCTCCAGGAGCTCCCCGTGGCCGTGTGCGTCTTCAACCGAGACCTCTGCGTGGAGGCCGCCAATCCCGCATTCCTGCGCCTGGTGCACGCCACGGACCAGCAGGTGCGGGGCCGGCCGCTGCCGGCGGTGCTGCCCCCGCTCTCCCTCCGCGACCGTCAGCTCCTCTCCGCCCTGCGCGACGCCCTGGCGGGGCGCTCCTTCCACGCGGCGGAGGTAGCGCTGGACGGCGAGGCCCGCACCGGCCGCTACTTCAAGCTAACGGTGGCGCCCGTCCGCAACGCGGCCCAGGCCGTTGTGGGGGGCTCCGTCCTGCTGGTGGAGGTCACGGAGCAGGTGCGGGTCTGGCGGGAGCTGGCGCGGGTGGCGGACGCGGCGGAGCAGGCGCGGACCCGGCTGTACAGCATCATTCAGAGCATCCCGGAGGCGGTGGTCATCTTCGATAGGGAGCTACGGGTGGTGCTCCTGAACCCGGCGGCCCGCCGCCTGGCATGGCACGTGGACGGCGGCTACCAGCTCCCCGTGCTGCGGGAGCTGAACGGGGAGCCGTGCGGGGTGCAGCACGTCCCCGCGTACCGGGCCGTACAGGAGGCCGGGGAGCCGGTGACCCGGGAGCTCCGGGTCAGCCTGCAGGACGGGCAGGACCGTCTGGTGAGCGCCCAGGCGGTACCCCTGCGGGACGCCTTTGGCCGGGTTGTGGGGGCCGTCATGGTGCTCCAGGACATCACGGTGTTCAAGGAGGTGGAGCGGCTGAAGGACGAGTTCATCGGCCTGGTCTCCCACGAGCTCCGCACGCCCCTCACCACCATCCGGGCCGGCGCCCGCACCCTCCTCCAGTACGAGGCCACCATGGGGGAGGAGGCACGACGCCAGTTGCTGGAGGACCTGGAGGAGGAGAGCGAGCGGCTCTCCCGCCTGGTGGAGAACCTGCTGAACTTCACCAAGACGGCGGCGGGCATTGAGGTGGCCTCGGAGCCGGTGCGGGTGCCGCAGGTGGTGGAGAAGCTAGAGCGGGCGCTGACCCGCACGCTACGGGACCGGGAGCTGCGGGTGGTGGCGGCGCCGGACCTGCCGCCGGTGGAGGCGGACCCCGTCTACCTGGAGCAGATCCTCCGCAACCTGGTGGAGAACGCCGCCAAGTACTCCCTCCCGGACGCGCCCATCGAGCTGCACGCGGAGCTGGCGGCCGGGGAGATGCGGTTCGCCGTGCTGGACCGGGGGCCCGGGATCCCGGCGGGGGAGCTGGAGCACATCTTCGAGCCGTTCCACCGGGCGGCGGACGTGCGGCGCGTGGCCAGCGGCGTGGGCCTGGGGCTGGCCGTCTGCCGGCGGCTGGTGGAGGCGCAGGGCGGCCGGATCTGGGCCGCGGCGCGGGAGGGCGGCGGCACCGCCTTCTACTTCGCGCTGCCCGTGGCCGGTGAGGCCTAGCGCCCCCTACCCCTGGCCTGGGGCCGGCTCTACGCGGACCACGCCCGCGGCCCCGTCCACCGTGAGCACCTGCCCGTCCTGCACCGTCCGCGTCCCGATCTTGGTGCCCACCACGCACGGGATGCCGTACTCCCGCGCCACCACGGCGCAGTGGGAGAGGATGCCTCCCGTATCCGCCACCACCGCGGCCACCGTGGCGAAGAGCGGCGTCCACGGCGGCATGGTCATCTCGCACACCAGCACGTCGCCCGGCTGCACCTTCTCCGCCTCCGCCAGCCGACGCACTACCCGGGCCGGGCCCGTGGCCGTCCCCGCGGAGGCGCCCACGCCGCGCAGCACCCGGACCCGCCCGGGCTCCGCTGGGGCCACGCCCACCACCGGGTCCGTCCGCAGGCGGTCCGGCGTGAAACCGGCGGGCAGCCGCCCTACGAAGGGCGGCGGCGTGACGGCGCCCCAGCGCGCGTGGTCCGCCCGGCGGCGCTGCACCGTCTCCCGCAGGTCCGCGGGACGTTCGGCGGCCTGCCGCACCTCGTCGAAGGTCAGGAAGAAGACATCGTCCCGCGCCGCCAGGGCGCCCGCCTCAGCCAGCCGCCGGCCCAGCGCCAGCAGGGGGAGGCGCAGCGACGTCGTGGCCATCTGGTCGATGTAGAAGTTGTGGTCCTCCTGGAGCGGAAGCCGCTGCTGGGCCACGCGCAACGCCTCCAGGTACTGCGCCCGCTGTTCCCCGTCCGGGATGCGGGCGGCCAGCTCCGCCGTCATCGCCTCCCGCTGCCGGACGCGGTCCCGGAACTCCCGCTCGGGGTCGTACCCGTCGCGGGAGAGGTAGTGGCGGAGGTTCAGGATGGCCACCCGCGGGTCCTCCCGCCAGGTGGGGTCCGCCAGCTCGAAGGCGTCGCTGCGCCAGCCGTACTCGTCCAGGTACGCCTGCAACCGCGCCAGGAAGGGCCGGGCGGCCGGGACCGCCTCCAGGCGGGCCGTTACCTCTGCCGCGGGCGCCTCCCGGATGGCGGCCGCCACCTCCGCCACCGCCGCGGCCTCCCGGCTCAGGCGCCAGAGCTCCCGTCCCGCCTCCACGCTCTTGTTCTCGAACCCCTGGAGCAGCGCCATCCGCTCGGCGTCCAGCCGCTCGCCGAAGAGCGACCGGTGGTGCTCCTCGAACTGGGAGACGGCGGCGCCCAAGGGGAACAGGAGCAGGAAGTGCAGCTCCCACTGGCGGCGCCGGTTCTCCACCGCCCGTTCCAGCAGGTCGCGCAGCGCGCCGGGCGAGGCCGTCGCGTAGTCGAACTCGCGGAGGAGGCGGACGTGGCCCAGCACCTCCGGCAGGTACTCCCGCTCCCACAGCTCCGTGAGCCGGGGCATGCGACCCCGCATCTCCCGCGTGAGCCGTCGCTGCTCCTCCTCCCGCTGGTGGGGCGGGATGCGGCGCTGCTGCTGGCTCATGTAGTAGTAGCCGTTGAAGACCCGCGCCCGCGTCTCCGCGGCGATGCCCAGCGCCCGGGCCGCCCGGTTGATCCCCTCCTCAAAGGCGGGCACGTCCAGGGTGGCCGTCAGCGGTGTGACCACGTGGGGGTAGTGCATCTGCTCCCACACCCACAGCCGCGACGCGTCCTCCGGGTCTGCCCAGGCAATGGGGAAGTCCGCGGGGGTCGCGGCGTTCTGCGGCATGGGGACGTTCCTCCCGGCGCGTACGGGCTATGGGTGCTAGAATAGGGGCCGTGCACGCCCGGAGCAAGGTCCCAAAGTCGCTCCCCGGAAGGGCGTGCGGGTGAGGGAGGCATGACCCGCGACGACGAGACGCTGCTGCGGTCCCTGCTGGCGGACCGCTTCCTCCAGTGGCTGAACGAACGGTACGGCACGGACTTCCAGTTCCCGGCGGATGAGGCGTTCCCGCCGGACCGCCCGGCGGTGGCGCGGGACGGCGCGCGGACGCTGGCGCTCACCACGGTGCCGCTCTTCCCGCTGGACGGCGACCCGTGGCACGAGCACCGGCGGCGCCTCCAGGATCAGCTGGCCGCTTCGCTGGAGGGCGGCTACGTGCTGTGGCTGCCGCCGGGCGCGGACCTGCCGCAGGACGAGGTGGACGCCGCGGACTTCGTGCGGCGGGTGGAGCGGGACGCCCGGGCCCTGGCGCCCGGCCAGCGGCGGGCGGTCTCCTTCCCGGTGACGCTGGGGCTCCGCCAGGTGGAGGACGGCGGCGCCTACATGAACGTGGTGGGCGGTTTGGCCCGTCACTGGGCCCGCTTCACCGACCAGATCTGGGGCGTCTACCAGCTGGATTCGTCGGCCCTGCACCGGATCCCGGAGGGAGACCTGGACCGCCTGATCCGGGAGATTGTGGAGATGACGAAGCAGATCCAGAAGGGCCAGTGGGCGGAGATCCGCACGCCGGAGGCGTGGACGGTGGAGCGCACGCGCCGGGGCGAAGGGTTCCTCATTGCCGGCGCGCCGCCGGGCTGGGAGGGGAACAGCGGCCCAACGCTGCGTAAGGCGGTGCGGGCCGCCATCCGCCGAGCGGACGAGCAGTACCGCGCCCGGATGGCGGACGTGCAGGCGCTCCTGCTGGTGGGGGCGTACGCCTACCTGGAGGACGAGCTGATCACCGTCACCTACCGCGGGTCCGACCCCCTGGCCTACGCCTCCATCGACCTGCCGGCGGTGGCCGCCGACGGCCAGATCCGGGCCATCCTGGAGCCGCCGCCGGAGCGGATCTCCCCGGCCTGAGCCGGGCCCGCTCCCCTGCCCAACGGAACGGGGGCGCAGCAGGCTGCGCCCCCGTCGCTCCGGATGGCCGGTTTCCGGCGTGCCGGACCTTACTCGTGCCCGTTCTGCACCACCATGGCGATGCCCTGCCCGCCGCCGATGCAGAGGGTGGCCAGCCCCAGCCGGGCGTCCCGCCGCTTCATCTCGTGCAGCAGCGTGGTGAGGATGCGGGCTCCGCTGGCGCCGATGGGGTGACCCAGGGCAATGGCGCCGCCGTTCACGTTCAGCTTCTCCTCCGGGATGCCCAGCTCCCGGCCCACCGCCACCGACTGCGCGGCGAACGCCTCATTGGCCTCTACCAGGTCGATCTGGTTCATCTCCAGGCCCGCCTTGCTCAGCACCTTGCGCACGGCCGGCACCGGGCCGATGCCCATGACCCGCGGCTCCACGCCGGCGGCGGCGTACGCCTTGATGGTGGCCAGCGGCTGCACGCCCAGCTCCTCCGCCTTCCTGCGCGACATCACCACTACCGCGGCGGCGCCGTCGTTGATGCCGGAGGCGTTGCCCGCCGTCACGGTGCCGCCCGGCTTGAACGCCGGCGCCAGCTTGGCCAGCCGGTCCACCGTGGTGTCCGGCCGCGGGTGCTCGTCCGTGTCCACCACCAGGGGGTCGCCCCGGCGCTGGGGCACCTGCACCGGCACGATCTCCTCCTTGAAGCGGCCGGACTGGATGGCCTTGGCCGCCTTCTCCTGGCTCAGGGCGGCGAAGCGGTCCTGCTCCTCCCGGCTCACCTCGTAGTCCACGGCCACGTTCTCGGCGGTGATGCCCATGTGGCACTGCTCCATGGCGCACCAGAGGCCGTCGCTGATCATGCTGTCCAGCAGTTCGCCGTGGCCCATGCGGTAGCCGGTGCGGC
>DATCLE010000100.1:0-3166 GCA_036564075.1 Dehalococcoidia bacterium | reverse complement strand
CACCCCAGCAGGGCAGCCTGCCCCTCCCCCACGTGCCGGCCGGCGCCCCGCTGGGCTCGCTGCCGCCGCCCGCCTCCCTCCAGATCGACGCCATCGGCCTCCGGGCGCCCGTCCGGCCCGCCCCGCTGGTGGAGGCGGGCGGCGTGGCCCAGTGGCAGGTCCCGGCCTTCGCCGCGGGCCACGGGGAGGGCACCGCCAACCCCGGCGAGGCCGGCAACGCGGTCCTCATGGGCCACGTCCAGAGCGTAGACGCCGGGGAGGTCTTCCGGAACCTCCACCAGGTGGCGCCGGGCGACGAGGTGGTGCTGGTGAACGAGCGGGGCGAGCGGTACGTCTACCGCGTGGTGGACGTGCGCACCGTCACCCCCGGTGAGGTGAGCATTGTGGCCCCCACGCCGGACCCCACCCTGACCCTCGTCACCTGCGCCGGGGCCTGGCTCCCTCAGCGGCAGGACTACAGCGAGCGGCTGGTGGTGGTGGCCAAGCTCCAGGCGTGACCCTTCGCTTTGACGGAGCCTCCGGCGTGTCGTACCATCCGGGAGAAGCACCGCCGGGAGCCCTGCATGGACGTCATCCACCATCACGGGCCCTACGTCCCGGGCCTGGACCTGCGGCTGGACCCCACCCGGGCCCAGCCCTTCGCCGTCATCTCCCACGCCCACAGCGACCACGTGCGCCCCCACCGCGAGGCCGTGGTCACGGAGGGCACCGCCCGCCTCCTGCGCGACGGCCTCCGCCCCGGCCGCACCCTCCGCGTGCTGCCCTACGGCCGCCGCACCAACTTCGGCGAGTTCGACCTGACGCTGCTGCCCGCCGGGCACATGCTGGGCTCCGCCCAGGTGCTGGTGGAGGCCCGCGGTGTCCGGCTCCTCTACTCCGGCGACTTCAAGCTGCGGCCCAGCGCCAGCGCCGAGCCCATCCAAGTGCCGGAGGCGGACGTGCTCATCATGGAGGCCACCTTCGGCCGCCCCGAGTACATCTTCCCGGAGCGGGAGCGCGTGGTGGCGGACATCGTCCGCTTCTGCCGCGACGCCCTGGAGCGGGGCTGCACGCCCGTCCTCTTCGGCTACCGGCTGGGCAAGAGCCAGGAACTGCTGGCCTGCCTGGCGGAGGAGGGCTTCCGCTTCCTCCTCCACCCCAGCCTGGAGGGACCCGTCCGCGCGTACCAGGAGCTGGGCGTCCGTTTCCCGCCGTTCCAGATCTTCCGGCCCGGCGCCGCCGACGGCTGCGTGGTCATCTGTCCCCCCGGCGCGGCCCGCCGCGAGGTGCTGGACGGCGTGGCCCGCCCGCGCACCGCCCAGGTCTCCGGCTGGGCCGTCGGCCGCGGCGCTCCGTACCGGTTCCGCACCCACGCCGCCTTCCCCCTCTCCGACCACGCGGACTACGAAGACCTCCTGACCTACGCAGGCCTGGTGCGGCCCCGCCGCGTCTACACCGTCTACGGCTTCGCCGAGGACTTCGCCCGGGACCTGCGCCGCCGCGGCTACGACGCCCGGCCGCTGACCCAGGCGTCCCAGCTCACCCTCCCCGGTCTGCCCTGAGAGGAGCGGCCCGTGCTGTACGAGTACGTCCGCTTCCAGACCGACGACTGGCGCAAAGCCGCCCACGCCGCCTACGACGGCGTCCGCCGGGACGCGGAGCCCGCCGGCGGCGCCCTCTACGGCGTCTGGCGTGCCGTCATCGGCGCGCCGGTGGACCAGGGGGTGCTGATGCTGGCCTACCCGGACCCGCGGGCCTGGGCGGAGCGCCGGGCCGGGCCGCGGCGCTACGAGGGGCTGGCCCTCCTGGACTCCGCCCTCCTGATCCCGGCCGCGCGGCCGGAGCACGGCAGCACCGCGGCACCGGACGGCCTGCACGCCCACCGCTGGTTCCGCATCCGGCCCGGCTCCTTCCAGGAGTTCGCCCGGCTGTCCGAGGCGGGCTGGTGGCCCGTCATCGAAGGCGACGGCGCGCGCATCCAGGGCCTCTGGGCCGCCCGCGGCGGCGCCGCCGAGGGGGACGCGCTCCTCATCACCCGGTACGAGAGCATGGCCCACTGGGAGGCCACCCGCTACGCCACACCGGAGGCCCGCGCCCGCCTGGCGCCGGACGCCCGCCGAGCCATGGAGCAGCGGGGCGGGCTCACGCTGGGGTCGGTGGTGCGCGTCATGCGGCCGGTCCCGCCGCCCTGAGCCGCCCTGGCGCCGGCGGGCGGGCGCGGCGGGTTGACACACCTACCCCAGACGCTATCATAGCCCCAGCGTGCGTTCCGGCTGCGGGGCGCCGTGGGCCCCCGCACCGCCCTCCAACGCCGCCGGGCCGGCCGCCTCGTTGACCTACCGGTCGGCTGCTTCCGTGTCAGAGGAAGGAAGGCGCTACTCCATGGCCAAGACCGTCCTGCGCACCCCTATCTGCGACCTCCTGGGCATCGAGTACCCCGTGGTGCTGGCGGGCATGGGCCCCACCGCCGGCGGCGGCCGCGCCGTTGCCTCGCCGGAACTCGTCGCCGCCGTCTCCAACGCGGGCGGCCTAGGCGTCCTGGGCGGGGCGGGCGCTTCGCCGGACGCCCTGCGGGCGGCCATCCGCCGCGTGCGGGAGCTCACAGACCGACCCTTCGGCGTGGACATCCTCCTGCCGTCCAACGTCTACCGGGCGCCCTCCGGCAACGGTGGGGCGCGCCCGGACCCCGCCGCCATCAAGGCGCAGATCCCGGAGGAGTACCGCCGGGCCGTCCGGGAGCTCAAGGCGGAGTTCAACCTGCCGGACGTGGAGGCGCCGCCGCCCTCCGGCCGTGGCATGGGGCTGGGGCCGGACCTGGCGGAGGCCCAGGTGCAGGTCATCTTCCAGGAACGGGTGCCGGTGCTGGCCGTGGGGCTGGGCAACCCCGCGCCCTACGTGCCGCAGGCCCGGGAGCTGGGCATCAAGGTCATTGCCCTGGTGGGCAACGTGAAGAACGCCCGCCGGGTGGCGGAAGCCGGCGTGGACATCGTCGTCGCGCAGGGGACGGAGGCCGGCGGGCACACCGGCCGCGTGGGCACCATGGCCCTGGTGCCCCAGGTGGTGGACGCCGTGCGGCCGGTGCCGGTCCTGGCGGCGGGCGGCATCGGCGACGGCCGCGGCCTGGCGGCGGCCCTCTGCCTGGGCGCCCAGGGCGCCTGGGTGGGCATCGCCTTCATCCCCACCAAGG
>DATCLE010000099.1:0-1518 GCA_036564075.1 Dehalococcoidia bacterium | reverse complement strand
AGCCCGGCGACGAGGTGTTCATGTTCGGGCCCCTGGGCCACGGGTACCGCGTGGACCCCAAGGCGGGCAACCTGCTGCTGGTGGGCGGCGGCATCGGCATTGCGCCGCTGGTCTGGCTGGCGGACGAGGCGGTAGCGGCGGGCAAGAGCGTGGTGCTGCTGGTGGGCGCCCGCACGGCGGACGGCGTCTTCCCGGCGCGGCTCCTGCCGCCGGAGGTGGAGGTGGTGGTCACCACCGACGACGGCAGCCTGGGCCGCCCCGGCCTGGTCTCGGACGTGGTGCCGGAGTACCTGGCCTGGGCGGACCAGGTCTTCGCCTGCGGGCCGGAGGCCATGTTCCGGGCGCTGGCGCAGGTGATGCGACGGGAGAACTACCGGAAGTCCGCCCAGGCGCTCCTGGAGGAACGGATGGCCTGCGGCACCGGCATCTGCTACTCCTGCGCCGTGGAGACCCGTCGGGGCGTGAAGCTGGTCTGCAAGGACGGCCCCCGCTTTGAGCTGCGGGACGTGTTCTAGCGGATGTCCGCCCCCGCCACGCCGCGGCGGCGGGACCGCCTGGCGGCCAGCAGCGCCGCCGCCGCACCCGCCAGGAACGTCCCTCCCACCACCGTCAGGGCGAACCGCCCGCCGGCGGAGCCGCCGGCCACCGGCTCCCCCTGCGGCGGCGCCAGCCGCCCCATGAGCTCCACCAGCGCCGCGTCCGCCGCAAAGGCGCCCCGGAACTGATTGTAGACCGTTCCCGGCGCGGACGGCGACGGTTGCCAGAACGAAAAGGCCCACCGTCCGTCCGCCGCGTAGACGTGGACCGCCCCCGGCGGAAGGGGCTCGTCGATGGAGATCGGCACGTCGAACCGGAGTCGGAGGCTGGCCAGGTACGCCTCCCGCAACGCCTCAGCCTCCGGACCGGCGACGCGGCGCCACCCCGGCGGGGTGCGCTCGGCGCCGGGGGGCGGCGGCAGGCCGCGCACCCCCAGGAAAAACTCCTCCACGCCCGCCAGTCGCTCGCGCTCGATGGCGGCCAGCAGGCCGGTGGGAACCGTCAGGTCAACGCCGTCCAGCGAGCCGAAGGCCGCCACCAGGGCCTCCCGGACCACCGTGACCAGTGCGGCGTCCGCCTGTACGTAGGTGATGCTGGGCCATGCCTGGATCCACCAGGCTTCGCCGTCCCCGTCCTGGGTGACGCGCAGCGGGAGACCGAACCCGGACCCGCGGACCAGGAGGGATCCGTCCAGCATGCCCGGCGGCTGGTCCGGTCCGGCAGGTCGCCACGCCTTGAGGCTGGCGGCGTAGGCGTCCACGAACCGGTCCTTCTCCGCCCCGGCGAGCCGGGGCCACGCCGCTTCGCCCCCGGCCCAGGGCACCCCATCCCGCTGCCGGGGCCCCACCAGGAGTACGGGGCTGGTCCGTAGCCAGCGGTAGGACGGCCCGTGCCGGACCAGGGCGTCCACGGGGTCCGTCTCCAGCCCGGCACCGCCGCCCGCCTTCAACGCCAGGGCCGTCTCCACCGCGCCCGCCAGGG
>DATCLE010000098.1:0-2363 GCA_036564075.1 Dehalococcoidia bacterium | reverse complement strand
CCCACACCTCGTCCACTAGGTCGAACCAGCCGGCCTCCACCAGCACGGCGGCCTCCAGCACCACCACCCGCGTCCCCCGCCGCCGCTCCGCCTCGATGCGCTCCCGGGCCAGTTCGCGGATGGCGGGCCAGACAATGTCCGTCAGCCGCTTCATCTGCTCCGGGTTGCCGAACACCCTGGCTCCCAGCTTCGCCCGGTCGATCTCCCCGTTCGGGCCCACGATCTCCGGCCCGAACGCCTCCACCACCCGGCGGTAGGCGGGCGTACCCGGCCGGTACGCCTCGTGGCCGAGACGGTCGGCGTCGATGATGACGGCGCCACGGTCAGCGAGCATGCGGGAGATGGTGGACTTACCGCTGGCGATGCCGCCGGTGAGGCCGATGGTTATCATGTGCGGGGTGGAGGAGGCCGCCCGCACCGGGCGCTCCTCAGGCGCTCCTGTCAAAAAACACGCCGGCTCCGCGACCGGCGACACTTCATTCTACCAACGGCCGGAAAGGGGCGTCAAGCAATGTGCTGTTCCAGGACATGTGAGACAAGGGAGGGGGTGAAAGAGGCGGGGCCTCGCTGGTAGGGTAGGAACAAGAACAAGACCACCCGACAGGAGGTCCCCGCCATGCCCCAGTCTCGCACACCTCAGGCCCTGATGACCAGGGTCCAGGCCGTCGTGCTGTACGCCGAGGTCCGCCGCCAGCACCCCACGCTCAGCCTCCGCCGGTTCTGCGCCGATGTGGGGCTCTCGCCGGCCACCTTCGCCCGCTGGTGGGCCGGCTACCGCCGGTACGGGCCGGCGGGGCTGCGCCCCCGTTCCCGGCGGCCCCACCGGAGCCCGCGGGCCCTCCCCGGCCCGGTCCTCGACACCATCCGCACGGCCCACCGGGAGACCGGGCTCGGCGTCCGCCGCCTCCACGCCGTCCTGACCCAGGCCGGCGCCATCCAGTGCAGCGCCAGCTCCGTCTACCGCGTGCTTGCCCGCTGCGGGGCGCTCACACGCCGCCCCCGGCGCCCGAAGCCCCGGTGGATCCGCTACGCCAAGGCCACGCCGGGGGAGCGGGCCCAGCTCGACCTGAAGTACCTCCCGCGCGGCCGCTACCAGCTCACGCTCATCGATGACTGCTCCCGGCTCCTGGCCGCGGCGGTGCTGCCTGCCCGCACCCAGGCGGCCGTCTGCCGGGCCCTCCCCGAGCTCTTGGCCGCCTTCCCCTTCCCGGTCCAGGCCATCCAGACCGACCACGGGGCGGAGTTCGGCCGCCAAGTGACGGCGGCGCTCCAGGCCCACGGCATCCGCCACACCCGCATCCGCCCCCGGACGCCCCGGCTGAACGGGAAAGTGGAGCGGGTGCACCGGACGCTGGACGAGGAGCTGTGGGAATGGATCAGCCAGGACCCGCCCGAGACCTGGCCGGCGCAGCTGCGGCTGTACGTCCGCTTCTACAATGAGGTTCGCCTCCACTCGGCCTTGGCCTACACCACCCCACTGCGGTATGCTCTCGCTCGCCTACCCCAGCAGGCCCCGGTGTCTCACATGTCTTGAAGCACTACAGCCTGCCGGAAGCCCGGTCGCCGTGCGGGGCAAAGGGGAACGGGCGGCGCACCCCTGCGCCGCCCGTCTTCCGCGGCCCCCCGTTCCGGCCGCTCACGCCGCCAGCTTCAGGATCTTCTCCTTCAGCTCCGCGGCCTTGGCCTTGTCCATGACCAGCGCGCCGCTGATCTCCACCCACTTGGCCAGCTCCGGGATCTGGGCCGGAGTGAGCGCCTGGGGCTGCACCTTCAGATGGGCCGTGCACTGCCGGGCGACGAACTGCTCCGTCACCAACCCCAGGTAGGGCTTCGCCACGCCGATCACCTGCTCATAGAGGCTGCTCATGCCGCTGCCTCCTCGGAGGCGGCCTCCGCCTCCATCTTCAGGAACTTCACCGCCGTGACCATGCGACCGAAGGACTCCGCCAGGTCGCCGATCTCGTCGTTGCTGGCCTTGGGCACGTTCACGTCCACGTCGCCCAGGCTGATCCGCTCCGCCACCTGCGTCAGCTGCCGCACCGGCTTCACAATGGCGCGGGCGATGGCCCAGCCGATGACGGCGGCGATGACCGCGGCCAACACGGAGATCACGGCCGTGTTCCGGATGGTCTCCTGGACCCGCTCGTTGTACCGCGCGTCCGCTGCGGCGTACTGCTGCCGCAACGAGAGGCGCATGTCCACGGTGCCGGCGGCCACGGTGTTGTTCACCCGCAGCGGGGCCACCACCCGCAGCATGGGCTCACCGTTGGCGCCCTCCTCGTAGCTGGTCAGCACCTTGTTCTCCTGGAGGGCCTGGCTCTCCTCCGGCGTGGGCGGCGCGCCCCGGAGGTTCAGGTCCGTGG